>QWOS01000113.1 GCA_003669555.1 Planctomycetota bacterium | reverse complement strand
TCGCGTCCCGCCGACTCCACATCGGCTTCCACACGCTCCAGGAGAGCTGGCGGCACATCCGCCAGGGTCCATTGTTTGAGAAAACCGTCCACAGTCGCACCCAAACCTCCCACGGTCTCCGGCCTGTTTTCGGCAAGCTGGCTGCCATCTCCGTGCCGGCCAGCCCGCGCCAGATGATCCAGGCTGGCATCTTCGAGCGTCCGCCGGGCCGTATCGTCACAATTTTTCAGTTTTTCCAGATAATCCTGCCCCAGTGCCTGGGCGATATGCCGCAAGGGGCTCAGGCCTCGCAAGGCCCACAACGCCGAGGCCCCCAGGGCACCGGCAACACCCAGCAGGCCACCGCGCAAACCACGGGATAGGGCCCACCCTGTGGCCAACGGTTGCATCCGCGATCGCATCCACACCGCCGGAAAAAGAAACGGCCCCGACCGCTCACCCAGCTCACGCCAGGCCGCCTGGCGCACCACATGCACAAAGGCGTTGGCGGCCTGGGGCCTTCCCAGAGCCTCGAGATAGGCATCGTTCCGCTTTTTCCCCAGGTCGTTTTGGAGGGTTTTCAAGCGACCCACCTGTTCAGCCAGGGGTTGCAGCCTGACAGGCACCAGCGCATGCGAGGCCTGCCGTAAAAAAGCATCCTGCCGCAGCAGGGGCATGCGGTTTTCATCACCCGGACTCAACACTGCCTGACGCAGGCGGCTAAGCCCCGGGTCATTCGCCTGAACCGAGGCAACCATGAAACGGCTTTCCGGATCATCAGTAAAGCCGATCTCCAATAGCCGTTTATTGAAGTCGGCGGCAATGGAATGGATGGTACCAGGATACTTGTCAGCCTTGGTGAGGACAAAAAGCCAGCGCTTGCGTGGGGCCCACAGCCGGAGCTCCTGGAGCACCTGAAGGTTCGCCCGACGATCCGGGTCGCTGACAAACAGCACCAGGTCGGCTCGCTCCAGCATCTGCCGGGTCACCGCATGGTGGCGGTCCACCATGCCATCGACATCGGGCGTGTCAGCCAGCACCACGCCGCGCGGCACCCCGCCCTCCACCAGCACGGGGTTCAGCCCCGGCAAAGCCGGCAGGTGAGGCCGATCGAGCAAATGCACCGCCAGATGGGGCTGACTGGTGTGGCAGCGCACCGTGTCGGAACTGGGGCTGGCATCCTTGATACCCAGCAAGGCGTTGAACAGCTCCGATTTGCCCACCCCGGTGCCGCCCAGCATTACCACCAGGGCGGGGACTGCGGGCGGCACCTCCAGGGCTGTGAGAGCCCGATCCAGCTCCACGCCAATAACGGCGGCAGGCGGCCAGGTGTCAGCGGCCAACAACTCCTTGCGAAATGCCGTGACACGCCCGGCCAGAGCGGCAATCCAGGGCAACAGCCCTCTTTCTGCCGAAGGGATTTTATCCACGGTGAACTCCCTCTCCCCGCCTGGTTTGGCGAAAAAAATCAGGCCTGTTCAGGCTTGCGCATCAGATCCTGCGCAAGTTCGCGCATCTCGTCCAGCGGGAAAGATACCAGCCGGTCCACCGCAGTGCCTTGAGCACCCAGCAGCTCGGGTAACAGGTACCGCCGCAGATGGGTGGCGATCTCCCGGCTCCGCTGTTCGCGCCAGGATTTGTCGGCTGCCTCGAGAACCCCGCGAAAATGCATTTTGTCAGCCATGCGGGCCAGCATGGCAGCCAGGCCGGCGCCGCCTGCCACCAGACCTGTCGCACCCATGGTCCCCACCACCGCATGGCCGGTGAGCAGACCACCGGTAGTACCGAGATCCAGCACAAACAGACCCACCCCCCCCACGGTTGTCACATCGAGCGCCACGGGGAGCATGTAGGCCCAGTTGGGATTTTTTTCCACCCATTCCCTGGCTGACTGGCGCAGTTGACCTTCCCAGTCAATCGCCGGCGCCGGCAAGGGGGAATCCAGCAGAATAGCCGTGGCACGGTGGCAAGTGGCACTATCGGGCTTTTCGAGCCAGGCCGGCCAACGGTCTCGCCAGGTATCCAGCAGCTCCTGCGCCACGCGGCCGAGCGATTTCCTCTCCAGATCTTCGCGATGGGCCAACTTGTTCCCGTTGCCGGGGCGATTGATGGCAGCCCGCAGCGTGTCGGAGAGAACCTTGAAGCCGCCCTGCATCCAGGCGCTGAGGCGATTGAACGGGTAGGCAACCCAACGGAAGACCTGGTGCTGGCCGGCCCGCGATTCTTCCATCAGCACTTCCAGCGTGCGGCCCAACGGAAACTCCTGTCCGGCCACCGCCGAACCAGCCCGGGCCAGGTCGGCGTCCACCGATTCCCGCCAGCGCAAGCGCTCCTGGCACGAGACTTCGGCTACCTGCGCCAGCTCATGAATCCACAACGCCGAGTCGGCCCCGGCCTGCAATAGACCCTCGCTGGCCACGCGCCTGGCATCCAGGCCCAAAAGTTGCGATGCGAGCGAGGGCGCCCCCTCGGAGACAGGCACCAGGTCGGCCAGGTCAGGATTTTCGGCAAATGGCCAGGCATAAACCGGGCAGGCGCGCAAAAAAGCCTCTTGCGTGCGGCCATCTTCACGCCGTCGCTGGAACAAAGCCCGCCATTTGAGATTTTCCCGCACCAGCTTGTCATCCAGCAGATCATTCCATTTGGCGCGAGCCTTCCCGGGCCCCGCTACCTTGGTGATGATCACTGTCAATCGCGCCGCCACACGGCAGCAGTGCTCCAGCTCCGTCACCACGCTCTGGTCGGCATAGGCATCGCCTTGCACCACAAATACCACCACCTCGGCCCGCCGAAGCACACGCTCGGCGCGGTCAGCATTTTTCAGCTCCAGGCTATTGAAGTCAGGCACATCCAGCAGAAACAGGGCTGGGCTATCCGCACCAGCCCCCGGCTCACCCCCCAGATTGCTGGCGGAACGGTACCACACCAGACCGAGTCCATCTTCCTGACGCAGCCGCTCTGGCTTGTCCAGGGGCCTGAGATCAAAACCAGGCAACACCGACTCCATTGCCGGCTGGCCCCAGTCGGGCGGCACGGCCATGGCGCAGCCGCGGGACAGGGGGCGGATCTCGTCACCAGCCGGCACCTCAATCCCGGTCAGCCGCTTGAACAGGGTGCTTTTGCCGGCCCCCGTCGGGCCGTACAGGGTGACCACCAGGGAAAGCCTCCCGCCCTGGCGACGCAAAGCCCCGGCCCGTTCCAGGAGCGCCGACCAGGAAGTGGGGGGAACCCGCGACGGATCCAACAAATGGGCCAGTTCGGGCACCAGACTGGCGAGCTGGTCCACTGCCAACAGAAATCGTTCGAGGTCCATTTTGCTTCCCTGCATCCGTTCCGCGCGGCTTTTCAGGAAAAACCCGCAGCCACCCCACCCAGCTTAACCGCACTTGCCCCGGCCCGTTGATACCAATCCGTCAGAACGGCCAGATCAGGCCCTGACAGATGATGCCCCGTGTGAAAAAAATCGGGAATTGCCAGCCTGGCCGGCTTTTCCACTGCCCCCCCAGGAGGTCTTCGAAAATCCGGATGTCGCCAGTCCGCAGATTACGCCTGTGGCGCCAAACTGGATCAAAAAGGATCCGCCTGGATAACTGAAACCGCACCCAATCAATCTTATCCCATTCGTTTGGCACTAAGCAGACGCAAGGCGTTGAACATCACCAGAATGGTGGCCCCCGAATCAGCAGCCACCGCAGCCCACATCGAGGAGTGCCCCAGCAAAGTCAGTACCAGAAAAAGCATTTTCACCCCCAGCGCAAAGACGATATTCTGGCGGATAACCGCCAGCGTCCGCCGCGAGTGGCGAATCAGCCATGGAAGTTTTGCCAGGTCATCCGACATCAGGGCGATATCCGCCGTTTCGATAGCGGCATCTGTGCCAATTGCCCCCATCGCCAGGCCGATAGTGGCCCGCCCCATCGCAGGGGCATCGTTCACCCCATCGCCGATCATCGCCACCGCCCCATATTTGGCCATCAGTTCCTCAATCTTCGCCACCTTGCCCTCCGGCAAAAGGTCTGCATGGACCTCATCCACGCCGGTTTCTCGCGCAATGGCTTCGGCAGTTCCCCGATTGTCGCCGGTCAGCATGACCACATGCCTGACCCCGGCCGCCCGCAGGTCCGCAACAGCTTGCCTGGCTTCAGGCCGGACCATATCGGCCAGGCCAAGGAATCCGCAGACATGGCGATCGTTCCCAATCACGACAACGGCGCGCCCAGCCGCAGAAATCAATTCCAGGCGGGCATGAACTTCGGGGGTTTCCTGGCCTCGCTCCTCCAGATTACGGTGGGAACCAAGCCAGTAAGGAGTCCCGGCGATACGCCCCTCAGCCCCCTTTCCTGGCAGGATCCGAAAACCTTCGACAGATGGCAAAGCCAATCCCCTGGCTTTGGCGCAGGCAAGAATTGCCCGCCCGAGCGGATGGGTGCTCTGAGATTCCAGGGCAGCCGCCGTTTCCAGCAGTTCGGTTTCCGTGTGCCCACTGAGGGGAACAATTTCAACCACTTCGGAACGGCCCAGAGTGAGCGTTCCAGTTTTGTCCATTGCCACCGCCTGAAGCCGGGCGGGGGCTTCGATATATACGCCACCCTTGATGAGAACCCCATTTCGGGCCGCAGCGGCCAACGCGGCAACAATGCTCACGGGTGTTGAGATGACCAGCGCGCAGGGGCAAGCGATAACGAGAAGGACGAGCGCCCGATACAGCCATTCCCCCCAGGCTCCATCAAAAACCAGGGGAGGAATCACCAGGACACACAGTGCCAGGATCATGACCGCAGGCGTGTAGTACCGGGCAAACACCTCCACCCATTGCTCGGACGGAGCCCGCCGGGACTGGGCATCGCCCACCATGCGGGTTATCCGGGCAAGGGTTGTTTCCGTGGCCAGCCTGGTGGATGCAACAGTGAGTGCCCCTTCGCCATTGATCGTTCCGGCGAACACCTCGTCCCCAGAAGTTTTCAGCACCGGCACGCTTTCACCGGTGATGGGAGACTGGTCCACGCTTCCTGTCCCCTCAACCACCCGGCCATCGAGAGGGATGCGGTCACCTGGCCGAATGCGAAACTGGCCGCCTATCGGCACATCCTCTGGAGCAACATTTTTCTCACTCCCATCTGGATTGACGAGACGGGCCTCAGGCGGGGTGAGGGCGATCAGCGCCGCAACAGCCCGGCGGGCCCGGCCCACACTCCAGGCTTCGAGCAGGAGTGAAAACGCAAAAAGGAAAGCGACGGTGGACGCCTCCAGCCACTGGCCAATGGCCACCGCCCCAATTACCGCGACCACCATGAGAAGGTTCATGTCTGGGCGAAAACGCCGGCAGGCTATCCACGCTTTCGGAAGGACTGTCCAGACTCCGGCCAGGATCGCCAGAACAAAAAACACGAGTGCGACGGGCGGAGGGGAGGTCGTTCCTTCCTCCAGGAAAACCGACCGCAATCCAGACTGGTTGGCCTGAAAACCAGCGCCCGCAAGCAACAGCGCACCGCTTGCTGCCGTCAAAATCGCCCGCCGATACCCCTCGTGCAAATCGTCGCCAGACTGATCGGCTTTTCCGTCCCGCCACAGGTCGGCGCGCATGCCGGTTCGGGCCACGGCGGCGACGATTTCAGCCGGCGTTATACGGACACCGGCAGCTATCGTCATTTTGGCATTGAGCACATCGAAAGCCAGATTCGCCTCACCACCGATCAGGGGTCCAAGCTCCCGTTTGAGAACGGCGACTTCTTCGGCACAGTCAAGGCCATGCACACGAAAAGACAGAAATCGACTGGTTGGTTCTGCCATCATCCTGCCCTTGCAATCAAATCCGTGAATAAACCTGCCCGCGGCAGTCCATTTTGCCAAACCCATTACCGGGCCGGCCTGTTCCCTGCGTGGCGACCTTCGGCAGTACCCCCCGCCAATTTTGATGATACAGATCACCAGGGCCCCGGTACTCATTGCCACCAACCCATATGTATTTTTATCCACTGATCCCTGCAGGTGCTAAACCAGGCGGCGTATAATCCAGCCAACACCGGTCCCGGCAAGATTCAACCGTTGCCAGCCATGAAAAGACAGGGGTGGCAACCAGGAACCATTACCCGGCCACTTTGCGTCAACCATACCCATCCGTTGAAAGGCTGCCCCATTCAACACGCAGGGAACGATAGCTACTTTTTCTTGGCCGGGTCCGGGATGGGTGGCTTTTCCATGGGTTTCCCGGGCGCCTGGGCCGCTGGCAATTGCATCCACACGGTCTCTACCTGCAACCCGGGATAAACTGAACCTGTCCAGGCCAGCTTCTCAGGTAGGTCGGCTACTTTGGCAAAGATCCGCACTGGCCCGCTGAATGCTTTTGGTTCCCTGGAGGGTCCTATCTGAAGCATCACCGGCTTGGCTGGATCCTTCTTGTCGGGTTCGGCAACCCAGGGGACACCCGCCGGCATCCCCTCCAACCGAAAGACCGCATTGCCAGCCAGCCCGCCAACCCGGGTGATGGTCACCGGCAGAGTCGCCGCTTTACCCGGTTCACCTGAAACCGCCTCCGCCCCCAGCTTGGCGATAAAAGCGGGCATCACCCGCCCAAGCCGCACCAGACAGACACGCAAGTCACCGGTGAGTCCATGGGGGTCTATCACCTCCAGCTTGTGATTGCCATCCGTGAGGACCTTGAAAATGATGTCCACATCCTGGTCCAGATCATCAGGTTCTTTGGTTTGCAGCACCTTCCCGGCTGGATCGATGACACGCACACTTGGAAACATGCTCAATCCCAGGCTATAGGACCAGGCTTCCAGCCGGTATTGCAGACCACCTTTCAGCGTCACTGTCACACTGGTGGGGGCAACACCCCTGGCACCCGCCTCAGCCGAAAGCCAGAGGGGTGCTTCGAATGGTTGCCCAACGGATGCGCCCACCACAGGCTGCCGATCGGCCAGATACACTGGCACGGTGTTCGCCCACGAATCCGCGCCAACCAGGCCCAGGCCAGAGGGGTTGCTGGCCACCAGACGCCCGGTGGCCGCCGTGTCAGCCAGATTGTAACCCCGCGCACTGAGTCCACCTGCCTTGGGGCCCACACCAGCCGGCCCCAACGCCAAAGGCCAGGCATGCCGGGCGAAAGCGCCACAGGTGACAGTGAGCCGGTAGACATGGTTTTCGCCACCGGAAAAACGCACCGATGAATCGGGCGGATAGGAAAAAGCAAACAGCCTGACATAAAAGGTGCCGGTGCGAACCACCTTGTGGATGAGGGTTGGATCGATACCGCCACGGTCATTGTTTTGGGTGAGCACAAAGCCATCAGCGCTGACCAGTTGCAGCACCATGTCCATGGGCGAACCCAACAGCCGATTCGCCAAAACCGAAGCCACAAAAGTTTGCCCGGCCTTCAATTCCACGGCAAAGCAGTCGACATCACCACTTTTTTCCAGCCTGCCATTGATGACAGCCGGCAAGCCCACAGGCAAAGCCGAGGCGGGTTGGTCATCAGGTTCGCGCGCAAGAGACTCGGGTAAATTGCCGAGAATGAATGGGCGACTGTTGCCGGCACCGGTGTCATCGATGCAGCGGATCAGGCAGGGGCCTGGCACCGCTTCGGGCCCCACTTTCACTTCGAATTTGCCCTTCACCACCAAGGGTTTCAGGGTCACACCCGGGTTCGAGCACCAGACACGCACTGGCCATTGATCGAACTTGCCACCGGCAGTCAGCTCCACCGTGCTGCCCCGCCTGGCACCGGCTGGCAGCAGCCAATCCATCGTCGGAACCGCCGGCGCTGCCAGGCAGGCCAGCAACCACAGGCCGAGGGAGCTGGTCATCCCATCAGTTCCCGGATGGGGGTGGGGTCACTCACCAGGTGGGCCGGCCGGCCGTTGGGGGTATAAAGCATCTTGTCGGGATCAATGCCCAGCTTGCGATAAATGGTGCTGGCAAAATTTTCAGGTGAGAGCACCCGCTCCAGCGCGGCAAAACCCTTCTTGTCGGTGCTGCCTACCACCTGCCCACCGGGTGTGCCACCCCCAGCCCACAGCACACTCATGGCGTTGGACCAATGATCACGCCCGCCATCCTTGTTCACCTGGGGCGTGCGGCCAAATTCTCCCAAAGCGATAACCAGAGTAGTTTTCAGCAGGCCACGGTCATCGAGATCGGCAATCAGCGCCGCTACGGTTTGATCCCACGAAGGAAGTCTGACTTTCAGGTTATCGAACAACTTGCCGTGGTTGTCCCATCCGCCGTCGTACAGGGTGATGAAGGGGACGCCCGCCTCCACCAGCCGCCGGGCTAAAAGGGCGCGCTGTCCGAACGAGTTACGGCCATACATCTCGCGCACACGGAGCGGCTCACGGCCCATATCAAACGCTGATTGCGCCGAGGCAGACTGCATCAGGTCGGCTGCCTGGCCATAGTGCTCGTCAAGTGCCACGGCAGGGTCGGCTACCGCCTTGTCGAGATCGCGGCGGAAGCTGTCCACCTCGCGGCGAAAATCGGTGCGCTGGGCGTGCCGGGCCGAGGCCAGCCCAGCCGGCAGGGCCACATCCCGCACCCTGAAAAGGGCGTTGTTGGGATCACCATCTACCACGAAGGGGGCATAACGGTCACCCAGGAAATTGGGCCCGCCCGAGCGGGTCATGGCGGGCATAGTGAAGTAGGGTGGCACGCCGGGAGGCGCCCCTTTTTCGTGGGCCACCACCGAACCCAGGCTGGGATGAAAGCTCACAAATGCCCCACAGCCCACCGGAATACGAGGCGGTGCGCCAGTCATCATGTAGTGGTTGCCAGCACCATGATTGCCCTGGTCGTGCCGGATGGAGCGAATCACCGCCAGTTTATCGAACTGGGCGGCCAACTTACGCATGTGTTCCGAGAAAAACACCCCCGGCCGGGTGGTTGCCACCGTTTTGAATTCCCCACGGTATTCAGCGGGAGCATCGGGTTTAGGGTCGAAAGTCTCGAAGTGGGTGGGACCGCCATCCATCCAGATGACAATGCACGATTTGGCCACACCATCGCCCGCGCGCAGCGATTCCGCAGCTACCCTGGCCTGCAAGGCTGTGGCCAGCCCGCCCCCCAGGATGGTTCCCAAGCCCAGTTGCAGGCTGTCGCGCCGGGTCGGACCCACGCATCGCTTGTGCATCGCCATGGCTATCAACCTCCCCAATTAACTGTCCACCCGTACCTGTATCGGAATCAAATCAGCAATCTGCATGTCGTCATGCCAAAATCAGCGAGATTCCAGCTAATCTTTAAAGATAAATTCAGGACTATTCAGCAATACCCACATCAGGTCTTCCACCCATTCCCGGCGCTTGCCCCCCACCAACCGTTTCAGGCAGGCTGCCGATTCAGCAGGGGTTGGAGTACGCCCATAAACGCGCAGGTACAGCTCTGTTGCCACCTCACCCGGTGCCTTGTTGGAGGCTGCCAGAAGAGCGACGCGGCCCTGGGCGGCCCCGATCTTCCCCTCCAGATTGGGCGAGTTCATCAGATGCAGGGCTTGCACCACGCTGGTTTGGCCCATCCGTTCGCAGGGTGGGTCCTGATTGGGATCAGGACGGCCAAAGCTGTCCAGGAAATGGGACTCAAAACGAACCGTCCAGGACTGAATGGCCCGTGAACCAGGTGGCATGGCGGCAAATGATTCGGGCACGCCGGTGATGTCACAGACCGCGTCGAGCAAAATCTCGGCCCGCAGTCGTTGCCGGTAATGCCGGGCGAAATTGCGTGAATCCAACTGATTGCCAGGCTCTGGACGAGAGGCAAGCTGGTAGGCGTGGCTAGCACAAATATGTTTGACAAGCTTTTTTATATCGTACCCGCCAGCGCGGAAAGTCTTGGCCAGGTGGTCAAGCAAGGGGCCGTTGGTGGGAGGGTTGGTGGCACGCAGGTCATCCACAGGCTCGACAATTCCCCTCCCCATAAGATCCGCCCAGACCCTGTTGGCCATCACCCGGGGGAAAAAGGGGTTGTCCGCCCCAGTCAACCAGGCAGCAAAGGCTTCGCGCGGATCCCCATCCGGCCCGGTCTCCGGGGCTTTGCCAAACAGGGGGGTTGGCCGCATCTCTTTGCCGGTGAGTGGATGCTTCACAGCACCTGAGGCCGCGAGCAGAATCGATTCCTCCCCGCCCGAAATGGGGGCGGAGATGCCGTTACCCTTGTGGCCTATCCGGGCAAAATAGGCCGCCATGCTAAAGAAATCATCCTGCCCATAGGCCTCGAATGGATGGTGATGGCAGCGGGCACAGTCGAGGCGAATCCCCAGGAACAGTTGGCAGGCCATGGTGGTAATCTCCTCCGGTTCCCGGCGAT
>QWOS01000003.1 GCA_003669555.1 Planctomycetota bacterium | reverse complement strand
CATCAAGGATCTGGGTTTCAGCGAAACTGATTACGCCCGCTTCCACAACATCATCAAGCGTCCCAACGGTATTTTCCTCGTCACCGGCCCGACTGGCAGTGGCAAAACCACCACCCTCTATTCCGCCCTCAACGAGATGAACCGTCCCGACAAGAAAATCATCACCGCGGAAGACCCGGTGGAGTACTACCTACCGGGCATCAATCAGGTGGAGGTGAAACACAATATCGGCTTGGATTTTGCCAGGATCATTCGCGCCATGTTGCGTCAGGCACCGAACATTATCCTGGTCGGCGAGATCCGTGACGCAGAAACCGCTGATATTGCCGTTCAGGCATCCCTGACCGGACACTTGGTTTTCAGCACACTCCACACCAACGATGCCCCCAGTGCCATCACCCGCCTGGTGGATATCGGCGTGCAGCCCTTCCTGGTCGCCAGTTCAATCATTGCCATCATGGCCCAGAGGCTGGTGCGGATCGTTTGCCAAAAATGCAAGGTCCCCTACGAACCACCAGCCAAGGAGCTCAAAGCTGCCAACATCACTCCCGAGCAGATGAAAACAGCCAATTTCATGATTGGCAAAGGCTGTCCCAATTGCAACAAAACCGGATACCGGGGCCGCCGCGGCATCTTTGAAATGATGCGCATGACCGGTCCGCTGCGCGAAATGACCTTCAAACGCGAACCCACCCAGGCGGTACGGCGGGTCGCCCTGGCTGGTGGCATGACCAATCTGCTTGCAGACGGTATCGGCAAAGCCCTTAAGGGCCTGACCACACTCGACGAGGTGCTCAGCTCCTGCCACCATGACCCGGTCAACGATGCCTTGCCTGCCGCTCCGGTGGTCCCGGGTGCAGCCAAGCCTGCCGCTGCGCCTGCTGCCAAGCCGGTGGGGATCAAATAAGGGGTTCCAAATCGAAGTAATGCCCCGCCTTGAGGAGTGGCAACCGCTGATTTCTCTGGATTTACCGTTTTTTTCAGGGTGGGGCTGGTTTTTTCTTGCGGTGCGTTCCGAAGGCTGCATACTCTTCTGCAACGAAAAAGTATCGTCTTGATTCAGGATGGTTTTGGCTGGGTTCTGATGGGGGCGTTGCCCGCATGATCTGGTAACTGGTTCAGTTCCGCAACCGATGGGTGAGTACAACTATGGGTGTCAACGGTTCGGTCCTCATCGACAAGCTGCTTCATACCCTCATTCAGCTCAAGGCTTCGGATCTCCACATATCCGTCGGGCAGACTCCCCTGGTCCGTAAATCCGGCCGTATGCGCAAGCTCGAGGTCAAGGAACTCGAAGCCGAAGACACCATGTCGCTGATGAAATCCATTACGCCTGATCGCAACCAGCAAGAATTGCAAGAGCATGGCGGCACCGACTTCGCCATCGAGTTCGTCGAGGGCAACCGCTTCCGTGTCGCAGTCTTCAAGCAGCGCGGCACCGTTGGCATGGTGCTCAGGCGCATCCCCAGCCAGTTCCTTTCCTTCGAACAGATCGGCATGCCCGAGGCCATCAAGCGACTCATCACCCGTCCGCGTGGACTGTTGCTGGTTACCGGGCCCACCGGTTCCGGCAAAACCACTTCGCTGGCCAGCATGCTCAACTTTATCAACGATAACTATGACCGCCATGTCATCACCCTCGAAGATCCCATCGAGTATTTCCACAAAAACAAGAAAAGCCTTTTCAACCAGCGCGAAATTGGCATCGATGTCGGCAGCTTCAAGGAGGGAATCCGCCGCGCCCTGCGGATGGACCCCGACATGATCCTCGTCGGTGAAATGCGTGACCTTGAAACCATCCATGCGGCGGTTGAGGCCGCCGAAACCGGTCACATTGTCTTTGGCACCCTCCACACCAACTCCGCCAGCTCCACCATCAACCGCATTATCGATGTCTTTCCGCAGGAGGCCCAGGATCAGATCCGCACCCAGCTTTCCACCGCCCTCATCGGCGTGCTTTCCCAAACCCTTATGCCCAAAAAGCCCGAGGGGGTCATTGCCGCCTATGAGATGATGGTGGTAACACCGGCTATCGCCAACCTCATCCGCGAGAACAAGACCTACCGCATCGATTCCTCCATCCAGACAGGCCGCAAGGAAGGCATGTTCCTGATGGACGAAAGCCTCTTCAACCTCTGGAAGAATGGCCTCTGTGAAAAAGAGGAATGCCTCATCAAGGCCCAGAAGCCCGGCGATCTTGCTGCCCGTATCGGCCAGGCCGAAAAAGGTCAGTTCGATGACGATGAGGACGGTGCCGTCGAATTCGAGGACGATGACGACGATGACTGAGAATCCGGGGGGCACCCGGCAGATTAGCCGCTGCCCTCACCCCGGTGCCGCTTCCCGTTCGCATCCATTCGCAAGCAGGCTGTTCGCCCCCAGGATATCGCACCATGGCTGATCCCCAGATTCCGCCCAACCCGCAGCCGCCTCAGAGGCCCGCCCAGCCAACCGCTCCAGGCGTCCCGGCTGTCCAGCCACGCCCAGCCGGTGCCGCTCCTGCCGTCAACCCCGCTGGTCAGCCACGCCCGGCTGGCGCAGGTCCCGCAGCCCAACCTCGCCCAGCTGGTGCCGCACCCGCCCAACCCGGCACGGCACGCCCGGCAGCAACAGTGCCACCCGGACAACCCACACCGTCCCGCCCAGCTGGGGCGGCGCCTCCTGCCCAGCCTGCAAACGCCCCACGCCCTGCTGCCCCAACCGGGACCGCACCTGTCAAACCCACGGCACCCGGCCCGCGCCCAGCTGCCCCGACTGGTGTCAAGATGCCTGGAGCCGCTGCTGCCCAGCCTGGGGCACCGCGGCCGCCAGGGCAGGGCGCCCCTGTCAAGCCTGTCGCCCCCGGGCCCAGGCCTGCCGCACCGACCGGTGTGAAAACCCCCGTCAAACCACCTGCAGCTGCCAAATCCACGGATTTGGCCCCCTCCCGGGCTGAAGCCAACGCCGAACGCGGCAAGCGCAAGCTGGGCCAGGTGCTCATCGATCTGGGCTACCTCGACGAAGACCAGCTGTGGGAACTCCTGGAGGAAGCCAAGCAGGCAGGCAAACAGATCGGCCAGGCGGTTGTCGACCGCGGCCTGATCAATCACGAGCAACTTCTGGCCGCACTGTCTGAACAGCACGGCATCAAGCTCGCCAACCTCGCCGAGAACAAGCCTTCCCCCGAGGCCATGGCCCTGGTCCCCGAGACCATGGCCAATGTCTACAAGATCCTGCCCCTGGCCTACAAGGACCGGGTGCTGACCATTGTCATCTCCGACCCCGCCAATGCTTCAGCCGCCGACGACCTCCGCAACCTGCTTTCCCTCAACGAGGTGATAGTGCTGCTGGCAGCACCCGAGGCCATGGTGGAAGCCCAGTCCAAGGCTTTCAACACCACCAAAGAAGAAAGTATCGTTGACCTGATCAAGGAACTGGAGACTGCTGGCAGGTATGGCCCCGGCGCCGGCCGCGAAAACAGCATCGATCTGGAAAGCGCCCTGGAAATGGCCGACAGCGCCCCGGTGCGCAAGCTCATCAACATGATCTTCCTGATGGGTATCCGCGACCAGGCCTCCGATATCCACTTCGAACCGTTTGAGGAGGAATACCGGGTCCGCATGAAGGCCGATGGCGTTCTGTACGAGCTGGTGCCCCCCCCGCGTCACCTCGCCACCGCCATCTCCAGCCGTATCAAGGTCATGTCCAACCTCGATATCACCGAGCGGCGCTTGCCCCAGGACGGGCGCATCGAGCTGAATGTGGGTGGCAACCAGGTCGACTTGCGGGTGTCTGTGCTGCCTACCCTGTTTGGCGAAAGCATTGTCATCCGGATCTTGGACCGCACCTCCGTCAAGCTCGATCTCGACAAGATCGGCATGGCCCCCGAAGTGCTCGAACCCTTCCGCGAGGTTATCCAGAAGCCCAATGGCATTATTCTGGTCACCGGGCCCACGGGCAGCGGTAAAACCACCACTCTTTACAGCGCCCTCAGTTACCTCAATGTCGTCACCGACAAACTCATCACCACCGAAGATCCCGTCGAATACGAGATCGAGGGGCTGATCCAGTGCCCCATCAACCACGAGATTGGCCTCACCTTCGCCAGCGCCCTGCGTGCCATCCTGCGGCAAGACCCCGACCGCATCCTGGTGGGTGAGATCCGCGACCTCGAAACGGCCCAGATCGCCGTGCAGGCTTCCCTCACCGGACACACGGTTTTCAGCACACTGCACACCAACGATGCCCCCAGCACCATCACCCGCCTCCGTGATATGGGTTTGGAGCCCTTTTTGATCACCGCCACCGTGGAGGCGGTGCTTGCCCAGCGCCTTGTTCGCAAGATTTGCACCAACTGCCGCGAGGAATTCCGCCCTTCCGCCGAAATGCTGATCGAATTGGAACTCACCCCCGAAATGGTCACCGAGCGCAAATTCTTTTTCGGCCGCGGTTGCGACAAATGCAACAACACCGGCTACAAGGGGCGCATGGGGCTGCATGAGCTGATTATTGTCGATGATGATGTCCGCGACTGCATTTCCAATGGGGTTTCCACCGACGACCTGCGCAAAGCCTGCGAATCCAAAGGCATGATCGGCCTGCGGGAATCAGGACTGCGCGCCATCACCAAGGGCCTGACCACCATCGATGAGGTGGTGCGGGAAACCGTGCTGGATGCCTGACAACCGGGCGGGAAGAGCCTTGTTGCCAGGCCCCGCAAAAGATTACAAGATGTTCACCAGCGTAAACTGATAGCTGAAGGTTCAAGGAGTCGCCACAATGCCTACTTACAAATACGAGGCGATGAATACTTCCGGCGGGGAAGTCAAAGACTCCATCGAGGCTGGCTCCGAAGAGGAAGCCCAGCAGAAAATCCGTCAGATGGGCTATTTTGTCACCAAACTCACCGAAGTGGCCGCCAAAAAGGCCAAGGGCAAGAAGGGTGCCAAAGCAGGCCGGAAAAAAACATTCACCCTCGGCGGTGTCTCCAGCAAGGCCCTTTGCACCTTCACCCGCCAGTTTTCAACGCTCCAGGATGCCGGCCTGCCGGTCCTCCGCAGTCTCAAGATCCTCGAAGGGCAGATGAAGCCCGGCGCCCTGAAAAACGCCCTGATGGACATCGTGGATGATGTGGAATCGGGCACTTCCCTCAGCGAATCGTTTGGCAAGCATCCCCGTTGCTTTGATCGTCTGTATGTCAATATGGTCAAGGCCGGCGAAGCGGGCGGTGCGCTCGAAACCATCTTGCAGCGGCTCGCCGACTTCAAGGAAAAATCCCAGAGCCTCCAGCGCCGTATCACGGGCGCCATGGTCTACCCGGTGGTGGTCATCACCGTGGCCGTCGCCATCCTCAGCTTCATCATGATCTACATCATCCCCAAATTCGAGAAGATTTTCCGCGATTTCGGCATGCCTTTGCCAGAATTGACCCGCTTCCTGATGAGCACCTCCCAGTGGTTCGCCAAATACTGGCTGGTCCTGCCGCTCATCCCCCTCGGCATCTACCTCACCCTGAAGCTCATTCGCCTCAACCGCGTGGGCAACTACATCCTCGACCGGATGTTTCTGTGGATTCCCATTATTGGTCCACTCATCGAAAAGACCGCCATCGCCCGCACCATGCGTACCCTCGGCACCCTGGTGGCTTCCGGCGTGCCCATCCTTGAGTCTCTGGCCATTGTCCGCGAAACCTGCACCAATGCCGTTTTCGAGCGCATGTACCAGCGCATCTACGAATCGATCCGCGAGGGCGAAACCATCGCCCAGCCGCTCCGTGAAAGCAAGATGGTCGACGACATGGTGATCAACATGATCGATGTCGGTGAAGAAACCGGCGACCTCGACAGCATGCTCTACAAAATCGCTGACATCTACGATGAAGAAGTGAATGTGATGGTGGAAGCCCTGCTCAGCCTGCTGGAACCGATCATGATCGTGGTTCTTGGTGGGGTGGTGGGTCTGATCGTCATCGCCCTCTTCATGCCGATGCTCAGCCTGCTCGACAAACTGTCAGGCTAACCTTTTGGGAAGGCCCACTATGACCAGGAACCGGATGGCACATCAGGGACGGAGGAACGGCACATGACACGCCAGCCACGCAGCGCGCGCTCCCGCGGCTTCACACTCATCGAACTGCTGATCGCGGTGCTGATTATCAGCATCCTGGCCACTCTGGTTACCCTGGGGGTGACCAAGGCGATGAGCTATGCCAAGCAGGTTGCCAACAAGGTGGAGATGGGCCAGATCGAACAGGCTCTCGGTGTCGCCGCTCTTGAGATGGGCAGGGTGCCTTATATTCCAAGCTATATTATACTACTGGCCGACAAAAATGCCTACCAAAACTATGCTGGAACAGACAAGCCGTATGCGGACATGTCTTTTCGGATCTTGTCTCAAATGTTTCCCAGGTGGGCTGACGGAGGCACTGCGACTTGGCCACAAGGAAAACTACGTGCTGACCAGGCTTACATTTTTTTCTTGTGGGGAAATAATGGCAACGGTTTCGCAGCAACCGGTTCCGATCCTTTTACTGTGAGTGGCGGTAAGCGATTTGGCCCTTACTATGATTTTAAACAAAGCCGCCTGGTTCCAGACGCTAAAGGTTTTAGCCAGTACCGTGATTATTGGGATAATACGAACGGCTTTTTGGTGGTGTATAGCCAAATGATGGTGGGACAATCTCCGCCGCCGTTCATTGATACCCCGGCTTTACCACCAGTCCCCTCGCGACAATTTCAATCTGCAGCCAAGTATTTCCAGCCCAAGGGATACCAGATTTTTTCTGCTGGCAAGGATGGCATTTGGGGGGCTACAGGCTACGGGGTGACGCCTTTTGTCGGATTTGTCAAGAACGGAGATGGGTCGGATGCGGATGATCAGGCCAACTTTGCGGAAGATCTTCTCGGTAAACCAATGGATTGAGTGAGGTGCATCATGCGTTTATTGCCCGCACCTGAGAAGCAGTCGATCACCCGCCGCCAGGCCTTCAGCCTGGTGGAGTTGATGGTGGTGATGGTGATCATTGGCATCCTCGGTGCCCTGATTGCCGGCGTGGTAGTCAAGGCGGTGAGCGCCCAGCGTACTTCCACCACCCTGACCACCATGGAAGTGATCAAGTCGGGGCTGAGCCGGCAGTTGCAGGAGATCAGCGATGCAGCACGCAAGGCTGGCAAATCCAAGAAGGAGATCTATTTTCTAGTCCGCCAGGCATTTCCTGACAGTTTAGGACCGAGTTCCCCCGTAAATATCGATGGGGAAACAATTACCGTATCTGTGTATCCAGCTTACAACAACCTTATTGCTGCAAACTCGGGCCAACTGGCAACCATGGTTGATGATAAAAGCTCCACAATGGTCGAAAAGAAAAGTAGTTTCTTGCTGCGCATGATTCTGGATAAGGGTCCAAAATCAAAAATTGACACCGATCAGCTCCCTAAAGGCGCCCTCGGACTAATCAATGGAGTGAATGCAGTGCTCGACGCCTGGGGAGATCCTATCGGGGTCAGCATATTAATTGATCTAAATGATCCAAATCTTAAAGTTGATTTTCGACTTTCCAGCCCTAATGCGACCTTGAAAAACTGAAAGGGGAGGGCGAAATCATGCGACAAAATCCCCTACTCCGACAGGCTTTCACCTTGGTGGAACTGCTGGTGGCCACCGGCATCATTGCCATGCTGCTGGCCCTCGTGGCCATCAGTTACCCCAGTTTCAACGAGCGTGAACAACTCACCCGGGCCGTGGACAAGCTGCGCTCCGGCCTTTTAACCGCCAGACTGTGGGCCAGACGCGACAACGCCATCACCGGCGTTCAGTATATACCGGATCAATCTGGCTCTCTCTATGGCTTCATCTATGTGCAGCAACCGTTCGCGGAATTCAGCGGGGTGGCTTCGGTAAGCAACTCCAATTCACTAACCATCACGATCGATCGTGTCGGTAAAGATCTGATTTCAAATTCATTGCTCTATTGTTCGAAAATAAAACCGACGGACTATTTGGTTCTGGACGGTGATGTGCCACACAGGATTGCAACGGGCGGAAGTGCTTCACTCTCTCTGCTTTCTCCCATCGCTATTAATTGCCTACCGAACCACCCCTTCAAAATCATCCGTGGCGTGGAGCGCATTCCGCTACAGGAAGATTCGGTATTGGGAGATCGCATCGCTGTGGAGCCACTCAGTGGTAATTCACCTCTTCGTGTGCCCCCAAATCCCTTCACCATCTGTTTTTCTCCCACCGGGCAGGTGATCAATGCGCCAGCGACCTGCATCACCCTGAGACTCACCCAAGGTTTTCTGACTGTGGGCAGTCTTAATGAAACTGCGGATGTGTTGGTCGATTGCCTCAGTGGCACCACCCGTTACCGTAACCCCTGATCCAAGGAGACCTGGCTATGACGGTGCAACCAGCCTTCTCCCGACGCACGGGCCTCACACTTCTTGAAGTGCTGATCACCATCTTTGTCATGGCTATCGGCCTGCTGTCAGTCCTCACCCTCTTCCCGTTGGCGGCCCGCAAGATCGTCCGCAGCATCGATAACGACCGCGCCGCCCTGATGGCGGCGAATGCCGATGGCAGTGAGACGATTCTAGGGTTTCGGTCCTCTGTTCAGAATTATTTCAGTAACGCTGCTAATTTACGTACTCCGGCAGTTCGGTTATTGCCTAGTGGGGTGGTTCATTTTGATCCGATTGGTGATTACGGTGGGGCACAGCTATATGTTAATTTTACCACTTTTGGATCATCAATAATTCCATCAATCCAATGGAAAAAATTGGTTGAGTGGTTCACAAGCCAGGATGAAATCCAGTTTCAGCCTTGGGGGGTGCCAGAAATTGGTTTCCGTAAAGGCAACCGCTATTCAGTCTCCTACCTGTACCGCCGCAATGCTCTGGGTGATTCCAATTCTCTCGACACCGTCATGCTTATCTACACGGGGCGACCGATTGAGTTTGGGAATACGGCACTCGTTCCCCTGTCGATGTTCAGTAGCAATCTTGATGGTATCACTGTGTTAGACCCGGGTACTGGCGGCTCAGCCAGTTCATCAGGTCCGGATCGGGTCTTGGGTAGGAATTCGTGGATCATGGACCAATCTTTAGACTCCAACGGGAATCCTGTCTGGAAAAAGTTTTATCAGGTTCAGTCAACCGAGATCACTGGCCTAAATCAGGTTTCTCTTGTTTTTGATCGAAATCCTGACCAACCAATTACGAAAGCTGTGTGGGTTGACTATCTTTTCGACTGGTTTGATCGGGGGATCGGGCCATGAGGACTTTTGCGTTGGGAACTCGGCACCGCCGGCCGGCCTTCACCATCATCGAACTGATGGTGGCTCTGGCTCTGGTCTTGTTCATCATGTCGATCATCGCCCAGGTGTTTGGCGATGCCAGCGAAGCCTTCCGCAGCCAGAGGGCCAAGGCGGAGCTATCGGAAAAATTGCGCTTCCTCACCCAAAGCATCCGCGCCGATCTCCGTTCCCGCCACTTCGAGAGGGGCAGGCGCCTGTCGGATCCCAACTTCTGGCAAGAAGGCCCCCCCAAGTCCGGCTATTTCCGACTGGAACAAAAAAGTTTTCAAACAGGAGGAATCACTTCAAGTGCTGGAGATAATTTCCCGGTCGGCACCCCGAATGAAAACCATGTCATGGCTTTCACCTCGTTCCTCTCCGGCAAAACCCAAGGCAGTTTCCACTCGTGCGCACTCACCCCAAATCCTTTCTTACCCTTTACCAATTGGAAAAATTCCGGTGGTATCAGTAGCGGAGATACCCGATTTGAGGAAACTACCAACACCTACAACAGCCCTGATGCCGAAGTGGCATGGTTTCTTGGGCCAAGCTCTACTGAATATGCCATGCAGGATGAGCTTCAACCCCCCTCACCTTCGACAGTTGTACTGTACAAACTCTACCGCCGCACTTGGTTGATGCTCCCGGAAGAACCGGCATCACCTTACTCAGCACCCGTGCCCCTTGCTGCGGACCTCGCCCAACGCATCAGTGTCGTTCCCGGCTCCGTTCCACCTCTGCTTAATATTCAAACCACGGCCCAATCCCCCAGTGTGGATGTGCCGATGCGCCGGGCTATCGGGGCTTACATGCTCGGGTCGAGTGCGGCAGTAGGCACATGGCGAACGGCTGGTTTTAATACAACTAGCGCTGCCGAATCGGATTACCTCGTTGCTGACAATGTGCTTTCCTTCACCGTGGAAGTGTTGAGTGAGGGGGGTTCACAATTTTTGCCCCTGGATCAAGCCCTTGGTTGGAGTCAGCGTGGCAACCCGTCTCTTCCGGCGGCTTATGATTCCTGGTGTGGAAGGCCCATGGACCCTTCCCAAGCAGTTCTT
>QWOS01000018.1 GCA_003669555.1 Planctomycetota bacterium | reverse complement strand
TATTGCTGGTGGAGATGCTGCCCGCCAGACTGATTTTGGAGGGGGTGTTGGCAGTGAGGCCGCCTGCAAAGAGCAGGACACTGCTGGCGTTATTACCCAGCTCCACCGCTCCGGTGTTGGCCAGGATTGTGGTCCCACTGATTGCGGTGTTACCCAGTAGGCTCATGCCGTAGGCGTTGGCGGTGCCGGTTGCAAGCAGGTTGCCCGACAGTGTGAGCGCGCCCAGCACCGCGATTGTGCCGGTGGACCCGCTGTCAAGCACGGTGAAATCAACGGCAGTGACCGCACCGGAAAAAAGGGCGCCATTGCTCTGGATGATGGTCAGGGCATCCAGCCCCGTCACCGCGCCACTGGCAGTGATGGCGCTTGTGGTGTCCAAAGTGAGGTCGCCTGTGCCACCTGTGAGGGTGTCCAGGCCAATGGTGGTATCGAGTCCAGAACCTACGGTGAGGTGATAGCCCGCCAGGGCAAGCGGCCCCGCCAGGATAATGGTCATGCCGGTGGCACCGGCCTGCGGCAGGATCTGGGTGTCAGCCCCCAGTGTGATGGTTCCAGCCGAGGCGTTACCCAGTTCGCCCACCGAACCGGCCAGATAAAATCGCTGAATGCCGGATATGGCAATACCGGCGTTGGTTTTTCCGCTGAGTGAGCCCTGGTAGTCCAGTTGGTCAGCCGCGCTATCACCCAGGCGCAGACTGCCGGTGTTCGTGAAGGTGGCGTCACCCAGAAAAGTGGTTTGGGTGCTGTCGAATTGCAAACTGTAACCACCAGCGTTGAAAGCGGAACCGCTGGCAAGCGTGGTGGTCGCGCCGGTGAAAGCCACGGTGCCGCTAGTGGTGGCAAGCACGGTCAGGATGGGGGCGACAGCATTACCGATAACATCGGAGAATAAGGCAGAGCTGCTGGCTATCGAGAATGAATCGATATTGATGGCACCCGAACCGGTGACCTTGCCGCCTGTCAGTTGCAGGCTGGTGGCGCTGACGGCTTTGCTATCGTTGGCCACCCGGCCGAGGTTGATCGGCCCGGTGCCGGAGCTGACGCCAAGGCTGACCCCGCTCATGAGGGTGATGGCTCCCAGGGTCACAGTGCCGGCATTGGTGGTCAGGTTGGTGTTATCGGTGATGGTGAGAGGAGTGTTTGAATCTCCCAGAGTGAGGCTGGCACCCGAGGTTGTCAGGGTGATATTACCGGCGACAAGCACCGACGAAGGTGCGGTTGCGGTCAAACCATCGGCAAAGGTCGCGGTGGTGGAGCCGCCTTGCCCCAGTATGAGTACTCCGGTGCTGGCAATGACAGTAGTGCCGGCCACAGAGGCGTTGCCCAGCAGCGACAACTTGTATGAGCCAGCCCCGGTGTCCAGCCTACTGGTCAGTTGCAGCGTATCGGCAAAGGTGACAGCTCCGGTAACGGCTGAACCCAGTGACAGGGTACCCGCGGTGACAGTGGCGTCAAAGGTGGCACCCCCCGCCTGCTGGATATCAATTCTGGATAAAGAAGAGCTTGTGCCTACGGTGCTGGTGAGGCTCACCGCGCCGCCGGTGGACACCACCAGGGAACCAGGGCCATCCATGGTTCCACCCACGGAAAATTTGCCCAGGGTGCTGCTGACAGTCAGTGTGGATTTCGCCGCAATGGCGGTGGTGCCACTGGCGCCGCCGAGCGCAATGCTGCCCGAGGCCGTGCTGATGAGCGAGCTGGCGGAAACAGTGAGTGATTCAAGAGAAATACCGGAGGTCAGCAGGGAACTAATGCTGCCTGCCAGAGTGGTGTCCCCGCCCGAGCGGGTCAGCCCACCTTCAAAGGCCATGGAGTCGCTGGCGTTATTGCCCAGGGTAACCGGGCCTGTGTTGGAGAGGCTGGTTGCTCCGGTGACCTTCAGGTTGCCGATTAACGCAAGGTTGAAGCTGTTGGTCGATGTGGTGACTGAACCCGCCGTGAGCATCCCCTCCAGTGCCTGACTGCCCGAACCGCCATCGAGTGTGACACTGGTGGCACTGACTGCCTGGAGGGTGGCGGTGGTGCCAGTGGTGAGAATCAGCGCGCCGATCTGGCTAAGGGTTCCAGAAACCACCAGGGATCCGTTGGTGTTCACGGTGAGATTGCTGGCGGCGCCGCTGGGGGCACCAGTCAGGGTGGCTAGCGAAATGATTTCAGTACCCCCATTTCCCAGAACCATGGAGACGCCCGAATTGAGAAGCAGGGTGCCAGGGCTGGTGATCCTGGCGGCGGTGCCGCTGGAGTCCACCTGCAGATTGGCGGCGGCGGTGACAACCTGCCCCAACGCACCCAGGGTGACATCACCGCCAGCGGCGATGGAACCATTCAGGGTCACGCCGCCCGCGCCAGTGACCAGCACTGCTCCAGTGGAATTGATGGCTACCACGAAAGCAGTTCCGGAGGAAGACGACAAGCTGACTGCGCCGGCGGACAAGACCCCCGTGGACAGGGCGCCACCGGCCGCCAGGGTTACCGTGCCACCTGCGGTGGTGGTCTCGCCGATGGTGATGGTGGAGGCGGTGGCGAGGCTGACCGCACCGGTTACAGCCGTGGTGATTTTCTGGAATGTGGCAGGCCCTGTGCCGCCGATGGACACGATATTTCCATCTGTGACAATGTCGCCGGCCGCGTTGATGATGCCTGGTTTGCCCGAAAAGGTGAGGCTGGCCAGGGGGGTGATGCTACCCACCAGACCAGAAAGGTTGTTGGTGGTTGTACCTTGCAGGGTGAGTGCCGAATTTCCGTCAACCGTCCCGGTGAACTGGATGACGGGAGCTTCCACGGTGGTGGTGGCTGTGAGGGTCACACCATTGGTGAATTGTACTTTCGTGCCCGCATGCAGATCACCACCCAGCGAGACATCGCCACCACCCGATTGTGTGAGGCTGCCCAGGGTTGCGGTCAGCGTGCCTGTAATGGTGAGCGGGCTGGCGTTGCTGATCGTCAGGTTGTTCCCGGCGGTGAAGGACAGCAGGCTGGCGGTGCCGGCGCTAGAACTGGTTGTGAGTGAGAGGTTGCCGCTGATCTGGCTCGTGGCTCCCACAGTTACGGAAGAGCCAGAAAGGGTGAGGTTGTCGAGATAGGCTGCGGTGCCACCCTTGCCAAAGCCGGCGGATGAGCCTGCCGATACGGCTCCAGCAGCCTGGAGAATGAGGCTATTGCCAAACTGGCCAGCGGTGGCATAGATACCCGCGGAGCCGCCGGTGATGTCGATGGTGCCCGTAGCACTGACCGTGTAGGAGCCGCCGCTGACTTCTACAGCGTCAGCGATGATGAAATCACCCGTGACATTGATGCTGCTGCCAATGACAGTAGTGGAGCCTTTCCCGGCAAGACGGGTGGAGGTTATCAGGCTGACTGTATCGGAGCTGCTAACGGCATCACCGACCAGGATGCCGGAAGTGCCATCGCCGATCACCAGAAGAGAGGCATTGAGCCTGTTCAGCTCGGCCTGGTCCAGTTGAAACTGCCCGCCAGCACCAGTTCCCACACCCAGGGTGCGGTTGGCCGTGGCGGTAACGGTGAGTGTGGCAACATCCGCAATGGCGTTGCTGGCCAGGCCTGACAGGTTCAGATCGGCGCCCGTCAGCGTGAGGTCGGAACCATTTCCAGCGATGGTGGTGGTGCCCGAAAGGGTGACCACGCCCGCACTGGCAAGGATGGTGGTGCCATTCAGGGTCATGGTGGCATTGGAAAAAATGAGGTCCGAGGTGGCCGTGAAAGTAGCAGAAAGATCGACAGTCCCATTCACGGTAGTCGCAAGGTTCACGCCGGTTTTGGTGGCAAGGCTGAAGCCGTTCAAAGCCACACCGATCGGCAAAGCAACAGCGTAGCCAGCGCCGCCGGAGGCATCGACCGTGCTGTTTGCCAGCAGGGCCAGATCACCCAGAGTGATGACGCCAGCAGCCAAGAGGGTGCCAGAAAGTGTTACGGCTGACCCGGTGGCGGTGAACGAGGAGGTGGATGCGAACTTGTCGCTGCTGCTGTCACCCAGGGTCAGGCCACCGGTGTTGAGGAAATTCACGGCGGTGGCGGACTGGTTGCTCGCGCCAGTCACGCTGACTTTGTAGTTTTGCGCGAAGGTGGTGAGGCTGTTGACTGTCAGGTTGCCTTCCAGGCTGACATCCCCGCTTGAGGCGCTGGAGTTGTCTTGCAAGCTGAGATTCTCCACCGTGAGGGCACCTTTTACCCGGGTGGCGGACTGTCCGGAGAAAAGGGTCAGGGTGTACTTGGAATTTTCGTCAACAGGACCGTCGAGGGTGATGGCACCCGAACCTGCAGAGGAATAGCTGGAGCTATAGCTGGCCAGGGTGGTGGAGTCGCCCAGGTGCACGGTGCCTGTCAGATGGATCGGCCCGCCATAAGTCTGAAGCAAGGGTTTGCTGGCCAGGGTGGTGGCGGAGTTGCTTGCACCCTGGCTGATCAGGGAAAGGCCGCCAGAGCCGGTGATGGTTGAACCGGAGATGTTGATGAAATTACCGTCGAGGGTGATGGCCCCGCCGGAGGTGATGCCGGGAACCACGGTTGTTACATTGGTAAGCCACAAGCTGTCGTTGTCATTGCTCGGGGCATTGGGGGTAATGGCCAGTTCCAGGGCGTTGGTTCCCGTGAAATTGCTGGCGGACAGGTTGCTGAACTGCACGGATTCCTGGATACCGGCGGATGTGGTGACATTGATCTTTTGCAAAGTGCTTTTGCCGGTCAGGTTCAGGGAGTAGGTACCCGATCCGGTGTCTTTACCATTCACATAAATGGATGTTGCACTCGAAAAAGCCAAAATATCGGTCCCGGCCTGCGTGATGGTCAGGTCGCTGGATCCGGTGTTGATACTGGTGACCTGGAGGGTGCCGCTGTAGCCGGCCAGGTCGATATTGAAATTGGCTGGGTTGACACGCTCTTCAAGGGACTCAAGTGCCAAATTCCTATGGTCCAGCCTGGGCTTGGTTTCCAGCGGCCGGCGACGCCACCTTTGCAGGGTTTTTGCCAGGGCAGACAAAAATGGGATAGCCATGTATCTGTCTCTCTATTGATATATCGCAAGGCGCCGGCAGTGTCGTTGCCGTATGTTAACCTAAAGTCCCGAGATTTTCCAGTGTCCCTAGATAAGCTAGACGGATTGGGCGGAAAAAATTCCGTGACTTACCGTTCTTTTTAGTTCGGCTCATCCGGGCATTCCGGATCAGTCCACTGTTTGCGAAATCAGTCAATCTTGCAGATGGGTCCAGAAAAATGGAAGCCTGGGCAAAATAGTCTGGCCATCACCATGCTTTGTGTCTGGTTCATCGATTCATAACCTTTTGGAGGCCCTCCCGCTGTGCAAGCCAGCTTTTTAAAGCTACACTTGGTAAGACGATTCAACCTCCCCGCCTGACCTGTGCGGTTGAAATTTCCTGCCTTGGAGGTTCAAGGTATCCAATGTTAGCTCATATTGTTTTTTTGTGTCTGTTTCAGCAGCCTGATACTCCTGCCAGCCTGCAAAAACAGGCGGTTGAAATCATTGAAAAAAACTGTCTCAAATGCCACGGAACCGGGAAGATCCGTGGCGGCCTGCGACTCACCGACAAAAAATCGCTGGCTATGGGTGGGGAAACGGGGCCGGTGATCGATGTGAAAAACCCCGCTAGTGGCTTGCTGTGGAAAGCTATTGAGTACGACGAACTGCAAATGCCGCCGTCTGGCAAGCTGTCTGATACAGATCGAAAAATACTCCGTGACTGGATCAGTGCCGGAGCCCCATTGCCAGATATCAAGGCGGTAGCCCACCCAGCCGAGCCTGTCAAGCCTAAGCTCGAAGATGCCAAAACCTACTGGGCCTACCAGCCTGTCAAGGCTGTGAAACCGCCGGCCTCGTCTATTCCGGATGGGGGTAACCCGATCGACGCCTTTCTGCAAATCAGGCTGGGCAAGGCTGGGCTAGTCATGAACCCTCAGGCTGACAAACGGGTGCTGCTGCGACGGGTGACCTACGACCTGACTGGCCTGCCTCCTTCGCCAGCTCAGGTCGAAGCCTACCTGAAAGATACCTCCCCTGATGCCTACACCCATCTGGTTGACCGCTTGCTGGCCAGCCCGGCTTATGGAGAACGCTGGGGCCGCCATTGGCTTGATGTGGTCCGCTATGCTGAAACCAATGGTTACGAACGCGATGGCCCCAAGCCCAATGCCTTCCGCTACCGCGATTATGTCATCCGCTCGTTCAACGCTGACAAGCCGTACAACCAGTTTGTGCGAGAGCAACTGGCGGGCGATGAGATCGACCCTGATAATGGTGATGCGCTTACCGCCACCGGCTTTTACCGCCTGGGAATCTGGGATGATGAACCGGCGGACCGGTTGCAGGCCACCTTTGACGAATACGATGATATTGTCGCCACCACCGCCCAGGCTTTTCTGGGTATGACCATGAACTGCGCCCGCTGCCACGACCACAAGATCGATCCGATTCCCCAGTCTGACTACTACCGTCTGCTGGCTTTTTTTGCGGATATCCCCCGCTTTTCCAACGACCGCAATGTGATGTCTTCCACCAGCCAGCGCGATGTCACTCCCAAGGCCAAGCGGATGGCCTACGAAAAAGAGCTCGAAGAGCGCAACCGGCAGAAAGAAGCTCTTGCCACCGCGATTATTGCCCTGGAAGACACGATCATCAAGCGTATGCCCGCCGAGGATCAGCGCGCCAGCGAGGGTCTTGACAGGCCCCTGGTGGTGAAGAAACTCAAAGATTTCCAAAAGCCCGAGGAGGGCAAAGAGCTTCGCAACCTGCGCCAGCAGCGAGACCGTTTGGAAAAGCTGCCCACTCCCAGTCAGGAACTGGCCCTGGCCATCAATCAGTGCAACCCCCGGCCACCTGCCACCCACCTGCTGGTGCGCGGCAATCCGCATTCCAGGGGCCCCGAGGTATCGGCTGGCTTTCCTGTGGCTCTGGGGGGCGGCACACCGGTGATCCCTGATGTGGGCCCGCAAAGTCGCTCCGCAGGCCGGCGCAAGGTGCTGGCTGACTGGGTGGCCTCGCCTGACAATCCCCTCACCGCCCGGGTGTGGGTCAACCGTCTGTGGCAGCACCACATGGGTCGGGGCATCGTCTCGTCCAGCAACGACTTCGGGAAATTTGGCACAGCCCCCACCCATCCTGAACTGCTTGACTGGCTGGCTGGCGAACTGATTCGCCAAGGCTGGCATACCAAGTCGCTGCACCGGGTCATCCTCCATTCAAATGCCTACCGCATGAGCAGCCAGGTCAATCCCCAGGCATTGGCAAAGGATCCCTCCAACCACTTGTACTGGCGTTATCCGATGCGTCGTCTCGCGGCTGAGGAGGTGCGTGACAGCATCCTGCGGGTCAGTGGCCGGTTGCAATCCGAAATGCACGGTCCCTCGGTTTATCCACCTATTCCACGCGAAGTTCTGGCTGGGCAATCGGTACCGGGTAGTGGCTGGCCCACCTCCACCGACGACCAGGCCAATCGCCGTAGTGTTTATGTGCATGTGAAACGGTCGCTGCAACTTCCGGTGCTGGCCCACCACGATCAGGCCGATACCGATACCAGTTGCCCGGTGAGGCACACCACCACCGTTCCCAGTCAGGCCCTGGGCATGATCAATGGTCAGTTCAACAATGAGCAGGCGGGTTTTCTTGCCAGGCGGCTGGAATCCGAGCACCCGGGTGACACCCGGGCCCAGGTGCGCCGGGCGCTATGGCTTACCACCCAGCGTGAGCCCATGCCATCCGAAGTGGATGCCGATATCGCCTACCTCGGAGAGCTGGTCCGCCGTGGCCTGGCACCCGGGGAGGCTTTGCGCCAACTGTGCCTGACTGACCTGGCAGCCAACGAATTCATTTACCTCGACTGATTCACACACCACGCTGGCCGGCCGGTTTGGCCGTTGGAGAGAATAACCATGGACGAAAGCCGTCAGTTCTGCGGGCGCACCCGCCGCGATTTTCTCTGGAACACCGGGGCTGGATTTCCGGCCATCGCCCTCAGCGGCCTGTTGGGTGACCAGTTCTTTGCCAAGGCCACCCGGGCGGCGGATGGCACCCCGCTGGGCAACCCGTTGGCACCCAAAAAACCTATGGGCGAGGCCAAGGCCAAGTCGGTGATTTTTTTGTTCATGTATGGCGGTCCCAGTCACATGGACACTTTCGACTATAAGCCCGCTCTTTATCCGCTCGATGGCAAGACCATTCCGGTGAAGACCTTCGGGCGTGGCGGTCATCGGGCGGGTGGCCGGGCGGTTGGGCCCAAGTGGCAGTTCAAGCCCGGTGGCCAGTGCGGCAAAATGATTTCCGATGTTTTTCCCAACCTGCGGGAACGAGCCGATGATATCGCTTTCATCCACAGCTTCCATGCCGAGAGCCCCATCCATGGTTCAGCCATGCTGATGATGAATTCGGGACGGCTGCTCTCAGGCCATCCCGCGCTGGGCTCATGGGTCAATTACGGCCTGGGCAGTGTCAACGAGAATATGCCCGGCTTTGTGGTCATGCTCGACAAGACGGGTGGCCCCATCTCGGGTGCCAAGAACTGGTCAAGTGGCTATATGCCCGCCGCCTATCAGGGGAACATTCTGCGCGCGACCACCCCCTCCATCAACGACCTGTCGCTGGCGCCGGGCATGACACCTGCCAACCAGCGTCATTTGCTTGACCGCCTGGCTGAAAAAAACCAGGCCCATCACCTGTCCCGGGTCGACAACTCTGAACTGGCCGCCCGCCTGTCGAGCTTCGAGCTGGCGTACCGCATGCAATCTACCGCGCCCCAGGTGGCTGATTTCAGCCAGGAAGATGCACGAACCCATGCCATGTACGGTATCGACCGGCCGCGCACCGAAGATTTTGGCCGCAAATGCCTGTTGGCCAGACGGCTGGTTGAGCGTGGCGTGCGTTTCATCCAGATCTATTCTGGCGGCGCGCACAACGACGACAACTGGGACGCCCATTCGGACATCGTCTCCAACCATTCCAAGCATGCTGGCAATACCGATCTGCCCATTGCCGGCTTGCTGGCCGACCTCAAGCGTCGCGGCCTGCTCGATAGCACACTGGTGGTGTGGGGTGGTGAGTTTGGTCGTCAGCCTACCGCGGAATATGCGCAGGGCAGTGGCCGCGATCACAATGCCTATGGTTTTACCATGTGGATGGCGGGTGGCGGTATCAAGGGCGGCACCAGCGTGGGTGCCACTGACGAACTGGGGGCGGCCGCTGTGGAAGATCGCTTCCATGTGAAGAACCTGCATGCCACCGTGCTCAATCGCCTGGGCCTTGATCCCAACAACCTCAGCTATTTCTACGGCGGTCTGGATCAGAAGCTGGTGGGTGTGGAAGGGGCTGACCCCATCCGGAAGATCCTGGTCTGATCAGAGTCTTGCCATGCCTTTTCACTGCGATGTGCTGGGTCTGGGTTGCCTGGCGGTGGACGAGCTGCTGGTTTTGCCCCATTTTCCGTCACCCGATACCAAAACCAGGCTGATTAGCCGCGACCGCCAGGGCGGCGGCCTGACGGGCAATGCCTTGGTCGCCGCGGCCCGCCAGGGCGCGCGCTGCGCTTATGCCGGCCCACTCGGAACCGATGCCGATTCAACTTTCCTCCGTGAACTGTTCACCCACGAGGGGGTCGATCTCTCGTGGTCGCGCACCTCCCGACAGGCCAGCCCCATCCGCAGTACCATCCTGGTGGATCAATCCGGCGACACGCGCACCATCCTGTTTGATCTGGCAGGCTCCGTGGGTTGCCCTGATGATTGGCCCCCCGAAGAGGTGATAACGGCTGCCAGGGTACTGTTTGTCGATCATTATGGCATCGAGGGTATGACCCGCGCCGCGCTGATCGCCAGAGCGGCAGGCATTCCGGTGGTGGCGGATCTGGAAAGAAATGAATGGCCTGGCTTTGACAAACTGCTGGCACTGGTCGATCACCTGATTGTCACGCACGCTTTCGCAACCCGGCTCACGGGCGAGACTAACCCGGTCCGGGCCGTGGGGAAACTGTGGGCCGGTGACAGGGAAGTGGTGGTGGTCACCTGTGGTGCCCAGGGGTGTCACTACCAAGATCGCCTGGCGGATCGGGTCAGGCATGTACCGGCTTTTGCGGTCGAAGTGGTCGATACCACCGGCTGCGGTGACGCCTTTCACGGCAGCTACGCCGCCGATCTGGCAACCGGGCTGCCTCTGGGGCAGCGTTTGGTGCGTGCGAGCGCCACCGCCGCCCTGAAAGCGGCGCATCTTGGCGCGCAACGAGGGTTGCCGACCCGGGCCCAGGTGGATGCCTTCATGATTGAGCGCAGGGGAAGGTCATCCCCATAACTGGTAGGCAGTATTTCGTCGTGCTCGCCCGGTCTGCATGGATCGAGCAACTCCGGAAGTTTACCAATTGAACCGGCTTGGTTAATATCCCCACTCAACACTCCGCCGATCTGGCTTGCCTCATCACCCGCAACTTCCAGACCTTTGGAAATGTCTCCCTCGTGGCCGCTTGCCGTATGAGGGGCTGGCCTGGCCACTTGCAAAACCCTGCCCGTGGGAGGTGGCTGCCGGGCAGGTCTTGAGGGGGCTGTGCCTGTCGTAACGGAGCCTACCCGGCCTAGGAAAGACCCATCGAAGCCCGTACTTCCGCCAGCCGATCGGGTCTGGCCTGGCCCAGTTTTTTCCATGCCACCGCTGCCAGTTCCAGACAAGCCGCCGGCTTGCCCGTGCCAGTCAAAGCCAAAGCCACCTGCTCGCCCAGCGCCAGATCCAGGCCTGGAGCGTCGGGAGTTCGCAGGGCAATCACGGGGTTGACGGTCTCGCCGGGAGACAGGGTCACTCGCAGGGTCTCGCGCCACTGAGTCAGGCGGCGGTTATCCAGTTGCATCCCATCCCAGGGCGCGGCCTGCAAGTGCTGTTCCCGCACCGGGCCACCCACATGCGGGTCAAGCACCAGATCCAGCATCACCCGAGGGCTGAGTAAAAACTCCAGCAACAACCAGGCTGCCTTGCCAGCTTCCCTGGGCGCCAGCGCCAGCGCCCCCTCCGACCCCACCAAAGGCACAAAATTCCCCTGGCTGGCCACGAGCGTGCCAGTGTCCAGATATACCCGGTCAGCACTGGGTAAAGGGTGGATATCGAAGCGGTCCCGGAGCGAATCCCGCTGCAGGAAACCTATTTGGGTGGCCGGGGCCAGGCAAACCATGGCCTTGCCCTGGGCAAAGGCATCCCATGGCTGATCAGCCTGGGCTGGCGGCTGATATGGTTTGAGCCGTGTCAGCCAATCGAGAGCGTGCACAAAGGCTTTGCCAGCACAGCGGGGCTGGCCCGTCTGCAGATCAAAATCCAGAGCGTAGTGGTTGTTTTCAGAGTTGCTGCCCGAGGGCAGGCGCTGGCCAGCCGCCAGCCTTTCCACGGCATGGCCAGCCGCCACCTGACGCAACAGACGCAATTGATCAGGCATTTTGGCGGGTAGGGGGGGGAGGACGGGCTGGCCTTTCAGGCCGGGTAATTCACCATGCAGGGCCCGACCCAAATCGACCCACTCTTCCCAAAAGCGTGGGGCGCGCAATGGCCTGCCGGTTGCCTGGTTGTGGAGGTTTTTCAGGCGTTCGTCGGCCAGCCAATCTGAGCGGGTAAGTTGCACCCACAGATCACCCGCCAAAGGGGCGGCGACCTGGGCGGAACGCCAGCGGCCAAGACGCTCGCGCCAAACTGGCAGGAAATCGGGCCAGGCCAACTCGGACCGGCTGATTATATCGGCAGGTATCGGGCTGGCATGGCCTGCCAAAGCAGCCAGGCTGCGGGGTGGTATAAGCCACAAATCGGCACCAGCCAGGGGATCGGGCCCATTCCCTGGGGCAGTCAGAGCGACCTCCACACGCAGACCGTTTCGCCTCGCCCAAGGGCGCGTGGCATGGGAAATCCAGTGGGCTAAATCAGGGAGGGGAGTTGCCACTCGCACCAGATCCGCACCGGGGACAATTGCCTGGGAAAAGTTTGCCTGGGACAACACCCCCAGGGCGGCGGCTCCACTGCGCAGAAAAACCCGGCGCGTTGATTTATTTTTCATTTTTCCTGTTTATATCCTTGCAATTTGGTTGTCCATCCATTCTATTAACTCAATAGATGAACAATTTATGAATTCATGTGCCAGCAAGTCTTGACCAGCGATATTTCCGTTCTGAATGGTGCGAATTCACGAGCCGTTATTTTGGGACAAATGGGCTGTTTGCGGGCAGGGCCTTTGGTTTCTCTTGGAATGAACGGTTATTTCCCAAGGAGAGCTGGCTGGATGAAAGTTCAATTGGTTGTGAAAAATGTTGGCAAGCAGCAGGGCTTGGTTATTCCGGTGGGAGTGCGTGAATTTGTGATCGGGCGCGAGCCTGGTTGTCAACTGCGCCCAGCCAGCGACCTGATCAGCAAAAAACATTGCGCTTTGCAGATCACCCCGCAGGGGTGTTTTCTTGAGGATTTCAAAAGCACCAACGGCACCCGGGTGAATGGCCAGGCTGTCGATGGTAGATGTCCGGTCAAGCATGGCGATATCATCGGCGTCGGCACGCTGGAGTTTGAATTGCAAATTCTGGCCACTCCCGCTGTTTCTGCAGCTCCTGCGGGATCTCAGCCGCTGTCGAATGTTGCCAGCCCCACGCCCATTCCGCCTTTCAGCAAGGCAATTATTGCCCTGCATGGGAAAGTGGCCACACCCTCTAAATCAATAGCCAAACCAGAGCCCGTTGCAGAGCCAAAAAACCAGGAACCCTCCGCCCTCGATGATGACATTGCTGCCTTGCTGATGGGTGATGATCCGATCAGCGACAGCAAGGCCCATATTCTGGAATCACCCACCTTGGCGGTGAGTCCGGAAGAGGCAAAGGCCATGGGTATCCACCCGGAGGGTGTCCAGCCAGGTGGCCCTCCCGCCAAGCCCGTGCCGGCCGTTGCCAGCTCGGATAGTGCCAAGTCATTGCTCGACAGATACATGAGGCGTCCACGCTGATTGTGGAAGTCGTGAAGTACTTGCCGTGATCAAACAGCCAGCCATGCAGCCCAACCGTTTGCCCGGTGTGGTGCACGACCCTGCCACCCTGAAGGAACCCTTTAGCCTGGCCCTATTGGGCTGGTTTGCCAAGGCGGCCCGGGATCTGCCATGGCGGCACACCACCGATGCCTATCGCATTTGGGTCAGCGAAGTCATGCTGCAGCAAACCCAGGTGAAAACCGTCGTGGGTTATTATCAGCCGTTTATCGATCTTTTCCCCACTATTACTGATCTGGCTGCCGCAACCGAGGAGCGCGTGCTGCGTGCCTGGGAAGGTTTGGGATACTACCGCAGGGCGCGGGGTCTGCATCAGGCTGCCGGCCGGCTGGTGGAAATGGGTTACCACAACCTGCCACCTGATCCGGCGGTGCTTGCCCTGTTGCCTGGCATGGGTGAATACACCCGCAATGCTGTGCTATCGCAAGCATATCGGCTGCCTCTCCCCATTGTGGAAGCCAATAGCCAGCGTGTTTTGGCTCGCCTGCTGGGTGTGGACGATGACCCCGCCCGTGGGCCGGTGCGGAAATGGCTCTGGCAAGCCTCCGCGGCCCTGGTCTCCCAGCATGATCCTGGGGCCTTCAACCAGGCCCTGATGGAACTGGGTTCGCTGATCTGCACCCCCACGAAACCGGGCTGCCTGGTCTGCCCCGCCAGGCCCTGGTGCGCCGCTGCAGCATCCGGATCACCCGAGGCCATCCCCAGGAAATCACCCCGCCCAGCCGTGACACGGGTGGAAGAGGTGGCATTGGTCGTTCGCCAGGGCGACCGCTGGTTGTTCGCCCGAAGGCCGGCCAGTGCCAGTCGCTGGGCTGGTCTGTGGGAATTTCCCCACCGGGAAATCCTGGCGGGATCGACTGGTGAAGCCACCCTGGCGGGTTTGATGAACGATCTTTTCGGTCTTGCCGCACCTTCCCTGTTGCTGGGAACTGTCCGCCATTCTATAACTCGCTATCAGGTGGCCATGGCGGCGTATCTGCTCGAATTGCCTGATACGCCAGTCCCATGTCTGCCAGACCATGATGCCCATGCCTGGCTCCATGCCCAGCAGGTTGCCACCACCCCGCTCAGTGCCCCCCAGCGGCGGCTATGGCAACTGGTAAACCGGGGATAAGGGGCGCCCCTTTTTTGGCCAGGAACCATGATTGACGAGCGCCAGGCAGGGGGCAAACAATTTGTTCTGGCTTTCTCAGGTGACCAGGCGGCCTGCATGTCGCCCTGGATTGCCCAGGCGCCCCAGGCTGGTATGTCTGTCGATTCGGGGTGGTGTCAGACCTAACCCAGGAGGTATGAGAAACAAGGTGTTTTTCCCGCCTGGCAGGGTGGAAGCAGGGATTGGCAGATATGGTTTCGGCGCAGCTGGCAACGATCCGTGATGTGGCCATCGTTGGCGGTGGATTTTTTGGCTCGATGATCGCCTGCCACCTGGCGGCCAGGGGACTCAGCGTGTTGCTGGTGGAGCGGGAGCAACGCTTGCTCGACCGGGCCAGCCACCGCAACCAGGCCCGGGTCCATCAGGGGTATCACTACCCACGCAGCTTGCTGACTGGTCTGCGAAGCCGCGAAAACTACCGCCGTTTCCTGGGCGAGTTCGGTGAGTGTGTCCACACAGGCTTTGAAAAGTATTACGCCATTGGTCGTGAGTTCTCCAAAGTAAACGGGGCGCAGTTCGAGCATTTTTGCAGGCGCATCGGGGCCCCTGTTGCTGAGGCCCCCTCCCGGGTTTCCGGACTGTTTGACCGTGGGCTCATTGAAAGTGTCTTCCGGGTAGAGGAAGCGGCATTCGACGCGCGCAAGCTGGCCGATCTGGTTTGGCGAAGGCTGAAAAGTGCTGGCGTGGAAGTCTGGACGGGTGCCGAGGCCACCGGGGTTCAAGCCGGTCCTGCCGGGTTGTCACTGGAGGTGACGCATGAGGGCATAACGGGAAGGGTGGATGCCAATCATGTCTACAACTGCACCTATGGCGATCTCAATGGACTGTTGCGGGCCAGCGGCTTGCCACTTATTCCGCTCCGGCACGAGTTGGCTGAAATAGCCTTGGTGCAGCCACCGCCAGAGCTGGCCCATCTAGGCGTCACCGTGATGTGTGGACCGTTTTTCTCGTTGATGCCCTTCCCTTCCACACCCTGGCACAGTTTCAGCCATGTGCGCTATACACCTCATGCGGGTTGGCATGAGTCAGAAGTGGCCAGCCTTTCGCCTCGTGCCGTGCGGGCGATGGGAGAACCGGCCAGCCGATTCGAATCGATGCGACTCGATGCCCTCCGCTACCTGGGCCTTGCCGCCCAGCTGGTCCATCAAAAATCGCTGTTTGAGGTGAAGACCATCCTGCCCGCCAACGATAGCGACGATGGACGGCCCATCCTGTTGCGTCGGGATTGCGGCCTGTCTGGTTTGCACTGCGTGCTGGGAGCCAAGATAGACAACATCCATGATATCCTCGATGAGATAGACTGCCCCAGCGGTTCGCTCATCCAGCCCGACAAAGTCAGGGCGGCCTGATTCCCCTCTGCCTGTCACATTTCCGGGAGCCCATGCGGTATGGCTACTGCGCTCATTGGTTGGTCGGGTCTGGTGGGAGGCAGTCTGTTGTCTCAGACTTCTTTCGATCACCGTTTTCGCTCCACCGATATCCACGAACTACCCAGGCGCGAGTACGAGCTGGTGGTTTGTGCCGGCGCGCCAGCCGAAAAATGGAAGGCCAATCAGGATCCGCCCGGCGATCTGGCCCGGCTCGAGCCCCTATTCGAAGCGCTTCGGCATCTGAAAACAAAAAAACTGGTGCTGGTCTCCACCATCGATGTCTTCGCCAAACCGGTGGATGTGGATGAGGATTCACCCACTTCCGGCGACACCGCCTCGGCATACGGAAGGCACCGTCGCCTGCTTGAGGAATTGGCGCAAAGACACTGCGACTGTATGATCCTGCGGTTGCCCGGGTTGTTTGGGCCCGGGCTGAAAAAGAATGTCATTTTCGACCTCCTGCATCACAATCAGGTGGAAAAAATTCATCCGGGTGGGGTCTTCCAGTACTACCCGCTTAACCGGTTGTGGGCCGATATTCAGACCGGCCTCCAGGCTGGTTTGAACCTGGTGCATGCGGCAACCGAACCTGTGGCCACAGCCCGTCTGGCTCGGGAAATCTTCGATATCACACTCGCCCCTGCGGAAAGTGCAGCTCCCGGCCGCTATGACTTTCATAGCCGGTATGCCGCGCATTTTGGCGGCGCGGCCGGTTCACCCTATTGGCTGGCAAGCGGGCAAGTTCTGGGCGAAATGGCCTGTTTCGTGGCGGGCGAGCGAATGAAAAAAGTGTCTGGAGCGCTTTAGAGCGGGTTTCCCGAAGAACAGAACTGTTTGAATTGGCTTTGTTCCAAGCTTTTTTGGAATCCCGGTCCGCCTGAAAGTAAGAGAAAAACCAGCATGAAAACCGCCTGTGCCTTTTTTTCAACCAAAGTGAGCATCACTTGCAAGGCCCTGTTACTATGGATGGAATTGTGATATCGTGTAGGAGGCATAAATGGAATTCCTGGCTTCGCATTCGGGCTGGATTCTTCTAGCTTGCACGGCATTAATTCTTATTCCTATATCGGCATTTATACTGCGAAACGCCTGCGGTATTTGCGGGCAAGATCTGCCAACCTTCCGCAAGGCGATGGTTGTGGTGCCTGCAACGACCCTGGCAGCTTTTTTTGCTTGGGATTTTGTTGGTTACGGGATGGTCCATTTCAGCCAGGAAGCATTTCCACGCCCGATGCGACCGACCATAGCGGCGATGGGTTACACCAACTGGTTTGCCCTTCCCTTGTCGGTTCGCTACCAGTTGGTTGATGCGATTCCGATGGTCAGCAAAACCCCTTACATTTTTGCCTTTTGTGTTGCTGGCATGTTCACGGTGGGTGGTTTGACGGTGCCATTCAGGATTGGCATCATGGTTCTTGCATTGCAATGGATCATGAATCTGATTGTTTTTGCCACGCTGAATTTTCTCGTGATGTTTGTGTTTCATTTGGCGGTGCGGCAATTTCCTGAACAAACCAAGCAACTGGAAGCTCAAATTGCGCGATTCCAGCGTCAGCCTTCGCGGCAGGCAAAGGAAAAAGTCTCGGCGGAAGCCCATATGGCTGGGCTTCACCAGACTTTGCAAACCCACGCGGGCAATACAGACCCGGTTGCTCCCCCCAACCCTGACGCGACCGGCCATGCCATGGAAGCGCCTTCAGATGAAGGGGTACAGGGCCTCCCCCGGACCGTGATGGCATCTTCTATGGAATATCTGGCCAATGCCAACGAGTTGGTTCATCCGTACCTGGAGAAAATGAATGATCAGCTCAAGCCAATAGCGGCTATTTTTCCTGAAAGAATCCGTAATTTTCTGGAACGGGGTGGCTGGTGGCTGTTCATTTGCCTGGCCATGGTGATCATCAGCCGGTGGATGCTTTCCGTGGGCGCCCTGGTTCGAAAGAAATTGAAATCCGGAAAAACGGCCCGCAAGGTAGACCGTAAAGTTGGCAAACTTGACCTCGCTGCGTTGGGGCCCTGCATTTCCAAACCAGGTCGCATCATCCTTTGCGTCAAGGGTATCCCCTGCCGCATACGGGCCTTTGTGATTTCGCCGGCTGGTAACGATAGTGGCGAATTGCATATCGACATGGCTGAAACCATTGCCGATTACATCAAGCCCGGCATGGGGAACCTGGTCGACTGTGATTATCCGCTCCTTGAAGTCTGGAACAGACAGTTCAGCTCATCAGGTTTTCCGTACACATTTTTTTCCAATATGATTGTGCCTGAGAAAAAAGGCAAGCAATCGCCCTGGATTCTGCTCGCCGGGACAGTCACTCCCGGCCAATTCAAGGTCCATGTGGGCATCGCTCTCGAATGCTCTGAATTGTCCAGCCTTGCGAAAATAACCATCAAGGATGAACAATGGCTGGATGTTCTCAGCCTGAAGGAAGTAGCCTGACATCTGTTTGCGCTTCTCTGGGAGGTGCTAATTCAGCGGGCCGCGGGGGGGCGAATGGATTCGATTCAGCCTGATATGTGGTAATGGGGCCATGTACCCATAGTCTCCTTTGCGTGGGCCACCATGCGGGGACATCCATTCTGGGTCGTCCTGTTTCCAGGACGGCGGCACTATCTGCCGATCAACCGCGCGAAACTTTCCTCGTCCAGAATGGTCACACCCAGTTCCCGCGCCTTGTCGAGTTTGCTGCCGGCGTTTTCGCCCGCCACCAGGTAGGCGGTTTTTTTGCTGACACTGCCAGAGGCCTTTCCTCCCAGCTCACGGATCAACCGTTCTACCTCGGCCCGATCGAACCGGCTGAGTGTTCCGGTCACCACCAGCGTTTTTCCCGCGAGCAGTTGTTCGTTCCCCGCCGGGCGGGGAGGGGCATCCATATTCAGGCCCAAACCCGCCAACTCATCCACCAGAGTTCCGTTCACCGGGTCATCAAACCATGACCGGATGCTGCCAGCCCGTTCGGGCCCGATCCCGGCAATGGAGGCGATAGTGTCCTCCGTGGCGGCCCGCAGCTCGGCCACACTGGCAAAGCGGGCCGCGAGAAGATCAGCCACCGAGTCACCAACATGGCGGATGCCCAAACCAGCCAATAGTCTGGACATGCCCCGCAGTCGGCTCGCCTCGATGCCAGCCAGCAGATTGGAAACCGACAGCTCCCCCATGCGCTCCAGCGGCAGCACCTGATCGCGGCTCAGGCGGTAGATGTCGGCCAGACCACGCAGCAACCCCCCATCCACCAGCAGGTCCACCGTCTCAGCGCCAAGGCCATCGATATCCATGGCGTTCTTGGCCGCAAAGGCGCGCAATCGGCGGCGGAGCACGCCAAGGCAGTCCTTGTTCAGGCAGCGCGTGACAGCACCTTCTGGCTCGCGTGTCACCGCCTCGCCGCACACCGGACAATGGGTGGGGAAAACATAAATTGGTTCGGTGCCATCGCGCTCGGCGGGCTCGCTGCGAACAATGTAGGGGATGATTTCGCCAGCTTTTTCCACCACCACCCTATCGCCCACGCGGATGTCTTTTTCGGCGATGAAGTCCTGGTTGTGCAGGCTGGCTCGGGTGACGGTGGTGCCGGCAAGTTGCACCGGATCGAGGTTGGCGACAGGGGTCAGCGCCCCAGTCTTGCCCACCTGGATGGTGATCTCCCGCAGCCGCGTGACTCCCTGCTCAGCCTCGAATTTGTATGCAGCCACCCAGCGGGGCGCCTTGGCGGTGGTCCCAAGCTCTTTGCGCCGGGCCAGGTCGTCCACCTTGATAACCAGCCCATCGATGTCGTAGGGAAGATCGGCCCGAAGGACTTGCCAACGGGGGATGAGCTCCAGGACAGCGCCGATGTCTTCGCACTCTTCGCTCAGGGGATTGACCGGCAAGCCCCAACCTTTGGCCATCCGCAAAGCCTCATGGTGGGTTATGGCACCCAGCTCATCGGCACGCATGATGGCGTAGACAAACAACCGCAGCCTGCGCCTGGCGCATTGGCCGGGATCCAGCAGCTTGAGAGAGCCAGCGGTGAGATTGCGGGGATTGGCGTAGTTCTCCAGATTGCCGGCTGCCCGCTCCGTGTTCACCCGGGTAAAATCCGCGCGGGTCATGTACACCTCGCCACGGACCTCCAGCTCCGCCGGCACCTTGTCACCCACCAGGCGTAAAGGCAGGCCACGGACCGTGCGCAGGTTGTCGGTGACATCGTCACCCTTGTCACCATCGCCACGGGTGAGGCCCTGGGTGAGCACGCCGTTTTTGTAGCGCAGGGCGATTGCCACGCCATCAATCTTTGCCTCGACGAAATAGCGGACCGGAGCACCATCCACCCATTTACGGACACGACGGTCAAAATCCCGGACATCGTCAGCGCTGTAAGTGTTGTCGATCGACAGCATCGGCTCGGAATGTGGCACAGTGACAAAACCATCGATTGGGGCGCCGCCCACCTTGTGGCTAGGGCTGTCCAGGCGGTCGAGGTGCGGATGGCAGCGCTCCAGCTCCATCAGATCAGCCATGAGGCGGTCATACTCGCGGTCAGTGATTTCCGGCTCAGCCTGGGTGTAGTAAAGGTGGTTGTGCCTTTCGATTTCGTGGCGTAGCCGGTCCACCCGGGCGACAGGATCTTCACTGTTTGCCTGACTATTACCCACGGTGTGTGCCTCCAGCATCAGGGCCCGCCCCAGGTGGCGTTACTACCCTGATGTCCGAGATAGGATCCTGTCACTTCATTAGACAGCTTCATTTGCCGTTTGGATGCTGGATTTTTGCCAAACGACCCTAGTTGCCCGGGCCGCGGAAGACTCCCACCGTAGGAAGAATCAGCGCCGGGGCGGCCGGTATGGAGGCTGGCAGCAATTGGGGGGCACCTGGCGTGGTTGCGGGCGCACCTGCTGCAGGCACAGCTGGCGCAGGTACCGCCGGTGCAGGCGTGGCTGCTGGAGGCACAGCCGCAGCTGGCAGGGTGGCAGAGGCGGGAATGACACCACCTGCAGGTGGCGTTTTCGTGACCGCAACAGTCTCGATCGCTGATTTTCCCTTGCCATTACGGCCCGGTTTGCCCGGGTCGCTCCAGGCGAATGCCTCAGTGAATTTTACCCGTGAGCTCGTTTCGGCTTCTTCCCATTGGAAGTCGGTCAGCGGTAAAACATTGCCGGCCAAAGCAGTGCCGCGCTGGATGGTACCCGAACGGAACGGGCCCATGCCGAATACCCAGGCATCTTTGGCAGTGGATGAGAACTGCTGGATACCCGATTGCCAAACGATCTGGCCGCTTTCACGGTGAAACACAAACATGGCCAATTTGGCCAAACCGGTTTGTTTGCCACGCTTGGCCAGCGGGATTTCCGGGATGGATGAGGGAATACCCGGAATAGGCATCACCTGGGGGATAGTCATCTGGGGCACGCCCACCAGAACACTGGAAGAATCGGTGCCAATCCCACCCGACCGTACCTCAAGAATATAGTTTGCCTTGTCCTTGGCCTCGATCAGATGGACGCCCGAGGCCAATAAATGCTGGCGGAGTGTTCCAATCACATAGCCTTTATCGACGACGCCCTCCAGGTACTGGGTATCGAAGTAGACTTCCTTACCAGCGATATAGCTCAGGTCAATCTGGCCGACAGCCTCATCCACAGCGTTGGAAAGGAGTAGCATTTCAGTGGCGGTGCGTGGGGTATTCGAAGTACCGGTGGTTCCACAACCTGTGACCGAAAAGCAGGCCAAGGCCATGAAAAGCAGCAGTTTTCTCGAAAAAACCAACCGCATGCCCACCCCTACATCCGCTCAGGTAGCCCCGAAAAACGGCTGGGGTCCCGGCTGGGTCGGGGGGATACACCAGGCTGGCATGGGAAATCAAGGCTTTCCGCGCGGCGGCCGATTCAGGCCAGGGTCCTGCGGTGTGGCACCCGGCGGCGCCAACTGACTGAGCAGGGACCGCAAATCCTCCAGCGGTGGTGGGGCCTGCCAGGAAAGCTCCGGAATGGGGGACGGACTCACAACCCTGGGGGCGGGTTTTGGGGGGGGCATGTTCCGTTCTTCATCGGGCTGGATGGAGTAAGCGGAGCCCAGGGACATTTCCAGATCGTCCAGATTCAGCATCAGGTCGGGTTCGATATGGATCGAAGAGGCCCGGTTGTCGGATGGGGGCAAGGTGCTTTTCATGTCGTCCAGATCGACAAGTTCTACCATGTCGGCGCTGTCGCCTGGACCTGCCAGGGACTCAAGCAACTGCCCCTGGCGGAGTCGGCGGGCGGCGTCGCCCTGAAGCTGATATTCAATCAGAAATTCGATGCGTCCCAGGCGGATACGGTCGCCGGGGGCGGCGTGGGCCAGTCCGGTGACTTTTTTATCATTCAAAAAGGTGCCGTTACTGCTGCCCAGATCTTCGACCTGCCAGTAGCCACCGCGAAGAACCAGCAGGCAATGGCTGCGACTGACCTCAGCCGAGGGAATGCGCAAGGTTGCCGATGTGGCTCGGCCCATAAGCACCCGATCCACCAGAAGAGGGAACCGCTGGTTGGGTTTGTTGCCCTGGCGAAGGACCAGGTACCCCAGGGGAACCGGTTTATCGCCCGCCTTTTTGTTTGAATTGGCCATCGCCAATCCCCTTGGGACTCGGTGCCGGCTGTCTGCACGAACAAAACGCCCAGCGGTTTGATGCCGCCGGGCGTTATCATTTCACAGGGTTTTCACCAGAAGATCAACGGCCTGTTGAGTTTCCGGCATCGATCAGGCTGCTGCCAGGCCCGCGCAACCCGCCACGATCAGCATCCATAGCCATGCGGGTGGTCACATCCTGGGTGTTCTGAATGAAAGCTTGCACCTGATTCTGATGCTGCCTCTTTTTCACTTCCGAGGGGGCGCGCACCGAGACAGGCGCAGTCACAGATTCCACCTGCAGCGCAGTGCCAGCCCCACCCGCGCGGATGCCGCCACTGGAAGGAAGGACCGGTTCGGTCATCCGTCGCAGGCTGTGGAAGACATCTTCCGTCTTGGTTGTCACCGTTGCCTTGGCGGCGCGGGGAGGAAGCACCATGGCCAGCTCCCTGCGACGACCATCGCCGAGGTTGACCTTCAGCTTGGAGTTCGACTTGAGCTCCAGGGTGTGGATCTCCTCGCGCTGCTCCGCCGAACCCTGATGATAAATCACCTTCACCTGGGCGCGTCCGTTCAGGGGGGCGCCCCAGATGGAGCGAACCGTGATCTCGTAGGTGCCAGACATGCCCTCAGCCACCACATAGCGCTCAATGGGAGTGTCGCCCGCACGGTCACCCACCAGGGTGCCACCGTTGGGTGTTTGACGGGCCAGTGACGAGCAGGTACTACCTGTGGGCTCTTTCACCACCAGATCCAGGTCAGTGTCACCAGTCCAGGCAAGCTGCACAATCAGGTCGCGGCGACCCAGTTCTCCGGCGCGCTCGATCAGTTTCTGGCGCTCCTCGGGCTTGGACTGTTTGGTCAGGCGGTTTGCCATAGCATCGAGGGAACGGCGTGCCTTGGATTGCAGTTGGCTACCACCCTCGGGCCATTCCTGTTTGAGGAGGTTGCCAGCGGCCCAGGCCATGGCGCCAGAATCGTTGACGGTCTCGGCATAACCCAGAGCCTGCTCGAAGGCCTGCGGCGAGTTGGGAGCCAACTGGGCGGCTTGCTTGCAGAAGGCCAGAGCGCGGTCATAACGCTTCAGGCTCGCCATGCCCCGCGAGGCTTTCAGGTAACCCTCGGAGTCCAGGGGTTCCAGGTCTGCGGCGGCAACTTCGGCCCGCTCGATCTCTTCAGGGGCAGCGCCGGTTTCTTTCAGGGCCAGGGCCAGGGCGTCATAGACCCAGGCCTTCACCACCAACCCCTTGCGCAGGTCGGCTTTCAGAAACTCAGCGGCATGATCCCACATCTGGTTGGCAGCCAGGAAGTCGGACACGGCGATGATGATGCCGGGATCATCCACACCCTTGGCAAGTGCCTCCTGCCAAATCTTGCGGGGATCAATATCTTTTTTGTCCTTCACCGGCTTGTCCAGTGCGGCGAGGGCTCCACCACGGTTGCCTGGCTTGGCCACCATACCGCCGATCGGGGCTGCACCACCAGTCGGGGCAACAAAGTTGCTGTACAACTCGGTGTGGATGAAGGAGGTTCCCTTGATCACCAAGGCGTTGGCCGGCTGGAAGTAACCGATCTGGTTACGCTCCTGCTGGTCGCCGGCGTTGGGATCCACAGCAGTCAGGGGGTCAGCCGGCTGACTGCCAGGCAGGACAATCGGTGCTGCCCAGTCTGAGGGGCGACCCACCAGCTGACGGATGGTTGCCACCAGCACATCGGCGTAATTGCCACCCTGCAAACCGAATTGCGCACCCTGGTTGCCAAACTGGCCAAGCGAGCCCTGCGCACCGTTGGTGCCGAACTGGCCCTGCTGGCCTTGCTGGCCCATATTGCCCACAGCACCCATGCCCAACTGGCCGCCAATCTGCTGCCCACCCATAGCACCACCCAGGCCGCCGGCTACACCGCCGCCGCCGCCGCCGCCACCAAAGCCTGCGGCGCCCAGACCGCCACCGGCCCCGATACCGCCGAACTGGGTGTTCTGGGCCATGGTGTTGGCCATACCGTAAGAACCGCCGAAGCCGAACAGGGTGGATTGCTGCACCACTGAACTTTGGGCGAAGGAGTTGGGTGCCCCGTAGACGATATCCGCCACCGGGTAGGCCCGGGCCACCTTGTCGAGCAACTGGAACTGGCTGGTGGTGATTTCGATATGGTCACGGCGGACCACATACACAGCGTTGCCATCGGCCGAGTTGCTCTGGATACGGCTGATGACTTTCTTCACCACGCTGCCGAGGGTGGCCCGCATCTTGGGGATAGGGTCTTTCAGCTCGGATTCGCCAGCTTTCTCGATACCCGCGATCTTGAAAGCAGCATCATTGAACTCGAACGAAATGCCGAATTCCTTGCCCAGACGATCGAGCTCTTCATGGACCTTGGCGGTGTTGTCCTGCACACCGGGGTAATCGATGGTTCGGCTCATCGAATCACGAATCTTCATGGACGCTTCGGGAACATTCGACCCGAAGCCCTGGGTGTCGTAGCGGTCGATGCGCTTCTTCGACAGGTCCGCCCAATCTTTGTAGCGGTTTTTCATCACCGGGCTGTTTTCGTCGGGATAGATCACCGGCGGTTCGTCGGGGAACGGGATATGACTGCGCTCCACCTCGTACAGCACCGCCAACCACTTCTCCTCGCGCTGACGCACCAGGTCACGGAGCTGGCGGTAGTAGTAGCTGCGCTGGGCGATGGTGTAAGCGGCGGTCACTGCGGGGGGAACCGCCTCACCCTGATTCACCAGATCCTGGCGGATCTTCTGCGCCTGGGCCTGGGCCAGCTCTTCGCGGGCCTGGTTCATCAGCGCAGCATACTGGCGCATGCGTTCCTTGATGCGATCCTGCTGGGCGGCAACCGACCGCTCCTCTTTGCGGCGCTCTTCGAGGCTCACCTGAACCATCTGCCGTTCGCGTTCATCACGATCAAAAACGCGGCCCCGCTTTTCCAATTCCTGCAAGCGCGACTGGACCTGGCCAATCAGAGGCTGCTTCCGAGCCGCCGAGATACTGCCATCGTTTTCCAGCGAAAGCAGTTCCTGTTTCAGGTTCTCTTTGCCAGCGTTCACCTCATCGACCGTCGCGGCGCGGTTCGCCTCGGCGAGAGAGCGCTTCACATCGGCCTCACGCTTTTGCAGATAAACATCACTAAGCTTGCGGACCTGGTCGATATCAGCGCCCACAATGCCGTCAGCGCCTGGCAGCTTCACCCGGTCTGTCGGAGCGGGAGCGCCTGGCTGGGCGGGCTTGCCGTCCGGTTGCTCGATCTGGGCATTGATCTGGCCAAGATCCCTCAGCAGCACCGAGTGGGGCAGCTTGCCATCGTTCACTTTACGGGCCAGGTCGAAGCCACGACGGGCTTCCATGTTGGTGGGGTCGATTCGCGAGGCCTGATCGTACAGGCGTACCGCTGTTTCGGCCTTGCCAGTGCTCAGCGCCCAGTTGGCGCGTGCCAGACATTCTTCACGATCGAGGTGCGACTGGGTGGAAGCCAGCACCAGGGCCCTGTCCGCCTGAACCAGCGCGGGACGATCGGGATTACCTCGCCAGTCGCGCAGCATCTGGGTCAGGAAAAAGTTCTCAACATCGAAACCAGGGATTTCCTGGGTATGGGTCAGCGCCCGCGCAAGACCGGCAACCTGGCCCTCGAACTGGAGGGAAACCGCTTTGGTTCCGGGGCTCAGGCGTCCAACCACCAGGGTTGGGGTATCGGAGCGCAGTGGCGGTAAACGGCTGGGAAAGGCTTCGAGCACCCCGTCGCCCAGCTTGATGGCGGTGGGGTAATAGACCGGGCTATCGGCGGCGGAACGGATCCGCTCGGCCAAAGTGGCCGGGGCATCACCCTGGGCCACACGAATGCAGCGACCACCCGAAGCACTGGCCAGACCATGCAGGTTGAGAGGATCCATGCGGGGCCCCATGGGCACGGCATGGAACACCACCCGCTTGTCAACCAGCTCACTGCCCAACTGGACACGGTCTTCGGTTTCCAGCGGGTTGGCCAGACTCAGGCCATCACCCAGCAATACCACAGAACGGCTGCGACCCACTTCTCCGCCAAACAGCGCGGCAGCTGAACGGATGGCCTTGGGCAGGTTCGTAGCACCCGAAGGGTATTCCTTCTCCAGCAAGGCCAAAGCCTCTTTGGCGGCTTCGGGAGAGACCAGCCCCCGGGTCAGTTGCACCGGTTCGTTGCTCGCCATCCAGAGACTGATGCGATCTTCCGGGGCGGCCTGGCTAAGGAGGGCGCGGGTGATTTCAACAGCGCCTGCCAGCGAGCCCACAGCCTGACTGGCTGAGTTGTCGACCAGAATGGCCAGATCACGAGGTAGTTTGGTCACCGGCAAATCCAGCTTCACCTGGATACCGAAAAGACCTTCACCCCCCACCGTTCTGTAGCCAACACCCGGTTGGCTGGTGAAGCGGGAGGCCCCCAGTTCATCGGCCTGTCTCTCCTGGAGAGGCGAGAGAGCGACCACCGAAGGGCGGTCATCCCGTTTCTGCTTGCGGGAGTCACCCCACACACGAACACCCAGCACGGCTGCCGCCATGCCAAGGAAGCCCACTCCGGCTGCCAACATCTGATACTTTTTCATGCCAGAATCCTCGGGCCGTGCGTCTGAATCACAGCAAACCACCGGACCATGTCGATCGTACCTGGAACGATCCGCTTCGCGATGCTTGCGTTGTTCCTATAACCTTGACTCCAAATACCATGGAAGCAAGTGGTCAGGTCAAGCTGGAAGGATGGAATGATGCGTCTAATCCGTCCCAACGGTATTATCCCAACCAGACAGGCCCTGCCGGGCAGGATTTCACCCGTTTGCGGTTGTATGCGCATGACAAACCTTCTTTTTTTGGCCAGGCTTTTCCAGCTGCCATTGCTCGTGCCTTACCCAGCCACCCGGGATTGATTTATTATGGGTAATCCGGCCAGAATCAGTGCGGGAGTCCAGGACCCCCGCAGCCAGGCCACCCTGCGTTCCGTCTTCCCCTCGGGCATTGTCAGCATGATTTCCGCCTCAGGTGACCCGGGCTTGCGAGCCTACCTCCAGGAAGTTTGGCAAGGGCGCTATTTCTGGATGTCTTTGGTCCGTATGGACTTGCGCTCGCGCTATAGGGGTTCGGCGCTGGGCATGGGCTGGTCGCTGCTCAACCCGGTTTTCATGACCATCATTTTCTGCACGGTTTTCGCCACCCTGTTCCAGCAGGATGTGTACATTTTCGCACCGTATGTAATGACCGGTTTAGCGGTTTGGAATTTCCTTTCCCAATCGATGATATTGGGGAGTAATTGCTTTCATCAGTCTGAGGTTTATATAAGGCAGCATCCTGCTCCTCTGGCTATTTATCCGCTGCGTGTTGTACTGGGCAATTGCTTTCACTTTATTATCTCTGCGGCTCTTGCTGTTTTTCTTGCCTTGTGGGGTACAGGTTGGCCAGGTCTGATGCCCTTGCTAAGCCTGGTGCCCACCCTGGGCCTTTTCCTGGTTTTTGGGTGGTCGCTGGCCTGCATTCTCGGCCTGATGACCGTCCACTTTCGCGATGTGAAACACCTGACGGAAGTGGGCATGCAGGTGCTGATGTATCTCACCCCGGTATGGTATCCGGCCAAACTGCTCCAGGAAAAAGGTTTGGGGTGGGTGGTCTATCTGAACCCCCTGGCACCCTTTCTTGAGCTGGTCCGCACCCCGTTGCTCGACCACACCCTGCCCACGCCGCTGGTTTTTGGCTCGGCTCTGGCCGTGGCACTTTCTTTTTTGACAGTGGCAGGCCTGGCGTTGCGGTTGCGCGAACCCAGACTCATTTTCTACCTTTGATCCAATGGCTCTGGATTGGCGGGAACAGAGGGGGATCCATGGCGCGGGTGGAATTGACAGATCTGGGGCTTACCTTCACGGTTCGGCACGACAATCACATCACCCTGAAGGAATTTCTGGTGGGGCGGATTTTCCGCAACTTCACCAGGCCGCCGATGCAGGTGCGCGCACTTCACGGCATCGGGCTGCAGGTGACCAAAGGGGAACGGATCGGCATCATTGGCCATAACGGCGCTGGAAAAAGCACGCTCCTCAAGGTGTTGGCCGGCATCTACCGGCCCAGCGAGGGCAGTCGGGTCGTGCAGGGGCGCATCTCCTCGTTGTTCGACATTGCCCTGGGTTTCGAGCAGGAGGCGAACGGCTGGGAAAACATCCGTTTCCGCTGCTATCTGCAGGGTGAGACACCCACCAGCGTGCGCCGAAAACTGGCTGAAATCGCCGAGTTCAGCGAACTGGGTGAGTTTTTGAACATGCCGGTGCGCTTTTACAGTACGGGCATGCTGGTCAGGCTGGCTTTCAGTATCGCCACCGCCATCGATCCCGAGGTGCTGCTGGTGGATGAGGTGCTCTCGGCAGGCGACCTCGCCTTCCAGGCCAAGGCCCACAACCGGATGCGGGAAATGATGGCCAAGGCGCAGATCATGATTATGGTTAGCCATGACCTGGAGACCTCCATGAAGATTTGCGATAGGGTGCTCTGGCTGGAACATGGCACCATCCGCAGGCTGGGGCCGGCGGAGCAGGTAATCTGCGAGTATCAGGCGTGGGCGCGGCAAGCGCAGTCATGCGGTGAATCCAGCCCGGGTGGCCAACTGGTGGCCGCAGCCTGATGAAACGGATTGTTCGTGAGACCGTCATGCAATCCGCCAACTTTGCCAGTCTGGACATGGCCCTGCGCCTGGAACCATCCCCACGGGCCATGGTCTGGGGCGGCAGATTGCTCGCAGACCTGTTGGGCAAGCCTTTGCCAGATGCCCAGTCGTATGGGGAATCCTGGGAGGTGAGCACTCATCCCAGGCAGCACAGTTTTCATCACGATTCAGGGCGCACCCTGGCGGACCTCACCCGGCGGTACCCAACCGACATGCTCGGTAAGGGGGCCAGCCCTGACACCCCGTTTCCCTGGCTGATCAAATGGCTTGACTGCCACGACTGGCTTTCGGTCCAGGTGCATCCCGACGCAGAAAAAGTGAAAACACTCTGGCCTGGTGAGGGGTCCAAAAACGAGGCATGGTTTGTCATCGCCGCCAGGCCAGGCAGCAAGGTTTGGGCCGGTCTGAATCCGGGAGTCACTCACGAGCAACTGCGCCAGGCCTCCCTCGACGGTACCGTGGCCGATTGCCTGGCCAGCTTTGAACCCCAACCCGGCGACTGTGTGCATCTGCCAGCGGGCACCGTCCATGCGGTGGGTGGCGGAGTGCTGATGGCGGAGATCCAGGAATCCAGCGACGCGACCTTCCGGCTCTTCGACTGGAACCGCAAAGATGCCCATGGCAAGAGTCGCGACCTCCATCTGGAGCAGTCACTGGCTGCCATTGACTGGGCCCAGGGCCCGGTCAGCCCGGTGCGGACTGCTGCATTCCCGCCGGGGCCGGGTGATTCTTGCCGGCATATTCTGGTGCGGTGCCCGGAGTTCCATATCGATCTCTGTTCGGGCGACACGCCAGTCGGATTAACCAGCCCGGGCACTTTGGGGGCACTGATGCAAGTGGCCGGCAAAGCCCGGCTGGAGTACCGGGGATCCGTTATTCCCCTTGGCATGGGAGACACCCTGGTGCTACCTGCTGCGCTTCGCCAGGCCATGTGGGTACCGGAAGGCCCGGCCGCCATGATCCATGCCACCGTGCCGGCGCTTTATTCATCTCATTGAGGCTCGCCATGCGATTCACCGAAGGCATTATCAGCGATTTGTTCTGGAAACCACTCAAGCGCTTTGGCGACGACCGTGGCTGGCTAGGCGAACTGTTTCGCCAGGATGAGTTGCCGGAAGGCTTCCAGGTGACCATGGCCTATGCCTCGATGACCAACCCGGGCGTGGTGCGCGGCCCGCATGAGCATGTGGACCAGTCGGACTGCTTTTGTTTCATGGGCCCCGGCAACTTTGAGCTGACGCTATGGGATATGCGCCCGGGTTCAGCCACCCATGGCGTGAAACAGGTGGAGATGGTGGGTGTGGCACGGCCGATGCTGGTGATCATCCCGCCGCGCGTGATCCACGCCTACAAAAACAGCGCTGATGGCCCGGGAATCGTTTACAATTTTCCCGACCGGCTTTACAAGGGCCCCGGCCGCACTGAGCCCGTGGATGAAATTCGCCACGAACTGGATCCGCATTCGATTTATCAGGTTCAATAAGACTGGTCGGGGTGGGTGGTGATATCTGGCAAACAGATGCCGCAATCACCTGGGGGTGCCCTGGGTGTGGTTGGCATGGCCGGGTGACTGACAAAACCCGGCGCGTTATTTTACCTTGATCATCTCAAGGAACTCGGTATTGGTCTTGGTCTTGGCGAGGCGGCTGAGCAGTTTTTCCATGGCCTCGACAGGCTTCATATCGACCAGCACTCGTCGGAGTGCGTGAATCCGTGGCAACATTTCGGGGGAGAGAAGAAGCTCCTCTTTCCGTGTACCCGAAAGACTGATGTCCATGGCGGGGAAGATGCGACGATCCGCCAGCTTGCGGTCCAGCACCATTTCCATGTTGCCGGTGCCCTTCAGCTCCTGAAAGATCACCTCGTCCATGCGCGAACCGGTTTCAATGAGTGCGGTGCCCACGACCGTGACACTACCACCCTCATCAAAGGCGCGGGCGCAACCAAACAGGCGCTTGGGTACTTCCAGTGCGCGGATATCCACACCGCCAGACATGGTCCGGCCGCTGTTGCCCACATTCTTGTTATAAGCTCTCGCCAGCCGGGTCAGGCTATCGAGCAGGAGGAAAACCTGTTTGCCCTGCTCCGCCAGACGCTTGGCGCGTTCCACCACCAGTTCCGCCAGGCGGACATGGTTGGCAGCATCCAGGTCGCTGGAACTGGCATAAATCTCGCCGCGGATGGTGCGGCGCACTTCCGTCACTTCTTCGGGGCGCTCATCCACCAGCAGCACCATGAGGTGCATTTCGGGATGATTCTGACTAACCGCCTTGGCCAGTTGCTGCAACAGGATGGTCTTGCCAGTGCGTGGCGGCGCCACGATGAGGGCGCGCTGTCCCATTCCCAGGGGGGTGAGAAGATCCATCACGCGGGTGGAAAGAGGCTCCTGGCCGGTTTCCAGCTTGATAGCCACCTTGGGATCGACAGCGGTGAGGGTTTCGAAAGAGCGCGGCTTGTACAACTCGGCGGCGGCATTCTCGATCTGGTCGATGCGGGCAAGACGGGGACCTTGGCCACGCACCGGCTGCACCACGCCTCGCAGGTGGATACCCTCGCGCAGGCCCCATTTCTGGATGAGTTGAGCTGTCACAAAGGGGTCAGTTGACTGGGGTTTGAGACCCCGCTCCAGCGAGCGAAGGAAGCCATGCCCACGGGGAGCCATTTCCAGCACGCCGTCAACTTCAAGCCAGGTCGACTGCGCTGCCTCCATATCGCCGGTGATGGCGGGTTCGGAGTAGGAATCGGCTGGCGGCATGGTGCCAGGAAGCCCCTGATCCGAATAACGGGGCTGGTTGGCGGGGCGGGGACCGCCGCTGCGCTGGGGCTTGCGACGCGGCTGGTTATTGTTGGGGTGAGGCATTCCCACACCGCCTTTGTAGCGGGCGCGGCCTCCCTGTTCGGGGCCTCCGGTTTTTGGTTTCCTGCCGCTTTGACCTGAATTGGGATTCATGCTCGTTCCACTAAGACAAAAAAAACTGGCGTGATGATTCAACCATGAACCATCCAGAAAATAGAGATGTAAGCGCAAGGCGATGTTTGCGGAATTCGCCTTGCCAAAGGTCGGGCTCCCCTCGGGGTGGCCACGACAGAAAAAACCAGAAAACACAGCATCCAGCCAAACGCACCCATTGAACCCGCAGACTACACTTTGCGAAAACGGGTTTCAATTTCCTGGGTACCATCCGGCAGGTCAATCAAAGCGTAGTCGCCAAACAGGTTGGGCGCCTCGCGCTGGAGAATATGCAGCATGGCCACTGCCACCTTGCGGATCTCCTCCTCCGCATGACGGCTGCCGCGCATCTCTAAAAAATGTCGCAGCGAACGGGCATTGGCAGTCACAAAAATCTTCGTCTCGGTGGCATTGGGTAGCACGCTACGCGCCGCCTGGCGGGCTTTCTTGCGCCTGAGTGTGCGATCCGGTTCGTCAGCAAACTTCTCGGCAAGCAGATCCACCAGCTTCTCGTAGCCCTCGTGTGCCACCCGGACAGTTTCCACCCAGACGGCATGGGCCCCAGGATGATCGGCGATGCAGTCTGGTTCGACATATTCGGCCACCGACTCGTCCACATAGCGCTGGCTCAGTTGCGAATAACCCATCCCCGCCCGATGACGAACCAGCTCATGAGTGAAAGACCGGCTAACGCCAGTGATGAGAAAATTCCAGACCGCATGCTCCAAGACAGAACCGTGACCTACTTCCAGGATATGCTGGATATAGGCTTGGTTGCCACCGGGCCTTGGCTTGGCAAAACTCATGTAACAAACACGGCCGGCAACCTCCACCAGGTGCTCACCAGCAACCTCGGTATCGGATTGCCAGGCAACACCATGATCCGTCAAAAAACGGTCCACTTCAGCCTGATCGGATGTCTGCCTGCCTAGCAAGTAGATCTGAGGTTCACGGAGGATCCGCATCTGGTCTGCGGTAGCCTTTCAACTGGGATTACCATCAAAGCCCATCCAGGCACAATGCCTGGGCGATCGATGGACGGATATCAAATAACTGGGGTCAGTGTGGTTCAGGCCTTGAAGTTCCGGACCACTGATTTAAAACCCGGGAAATAATTAAATAAGTTCGGAAAACACAACTCTTTAGTTCTGATGCTTAACCATAGTCTAGAATACAGTTGTGCCGTGTCAACTCCAAGCCATGGCAATCTTGCCAATCAGTTGTCAATATCGGGAAAGCTGTTCCCGGCTTGCGGGAAAGGCCGATTGTGCTAATATGATTGCTGCGTTTTCCGGTGCGCCCAATTGCCCCGGACTTCCGCTTCAGTCAGGCTTCCATCAGAATGATTGTAGCTTCTTTGCTGCGAGTTGTTTCCCCAGGGAATCGGAAGAATCATGAAGAAGACCATTCACCCTGAGTATGTCGAAGCCACGGTGAGCTGTGGTTGTGGCGGCAAGTTCACTACCCGCAGTACCCGCAAGACGATCACTGTGGAAATCTGCTCCTCCTGTCACCCGTTCTTCACGGGGAAAATGAAGTTTATCGACACCACCGGCCGGGTCGAGCGCTTCCAAAAGAAGTATGGCAAATGGGCTGGCAAGCAGCCAGAAGTTGCCGAGTAAGCTGGCGACTTCTTTAGCTATACAACCCTCTTCTGGCAAGGCTTTTCGCCTGAGGCTGCCCGTGGCACTCCCCGGTCCAACCCATGCGTGAAGCTTTTCTGAATTCAAGGCTCCGCCTCGAGGAGGTAGAGTCGCTGCTGGCAGATCCATCTGTGGTAGCGGACCGGAAACGCTTCAGCCAGCTGTCGCGTGAGCACGGCTCGTTATCCAAACGCGTGGTCCCCTATTTGCAGCTTCTGGCTGTGGAGAAATCCATTGCTGAAGCTGAGTTGATGCTGCTGGGCGATGATCCCGACTTCCTGGAGTTGGCCCGCGAGGAACTTGCTTCCCTCCGGCCAGTGCAAGACGAATTGATCCACAAGCTCGAAGATTTGCTCCTGGCCGGCGAAGAAGACTTCGACCGCTGCATCATTGAAATCCGCGCCGGTACCGGCGGGGACGAGGCCGCCATCTTTGCAGGCGATCTTTTTCGCATGTACTGCATGCACGCCCGCGTCAGGGGCTGGCAGGTGGAAGAAATTTCCATCAGTCCGGGTGAGATGGGGGGATTTAAAGAGGCGGTCTTTGCTTTGTCAGGGGATCAGGTCTGGGAATGCATGCGCCACGAAAGTGGTGGACACAGGGTGCAGCGTGTCCCCAAAACCGAATCGCAGGGCCGCATTCATACCTCGGCGGCGACGGTGGCGGTCCTTCCCGAACCCGACGAGGTTCAGGTGGAGATCCGCGATGAGGACATCATCTGGGAGCGGATGCGCGCGGGTGGTGCGGGCGGTCAGCATGTGAACAAGACCGAGAGTGCCGTGCGCATCTGGCACACCCCCACCGGTCTGGAAGTGAAATGCCAGGACGAGCGTAGCCAGCACAAGAATTATGACCGCGCCCTCCGGATACTTCGCACCCGGCTGTATGAATTACAGCGCCAGAAAGCCCATGCCGAACGCTCGGAAATGAGGCGCAACCTCATCGGCTCCGGCGATCGCAACGAGCGTATCCGCACCTACAACTTTCCGCAAAACCGGGTCACCGACCACCGGATTGGCCTCACCCTGCACAATCTCGACTTTGTGATGGTGGGTAAACTGGACGAGATCTTCACCGCGTTGCAGGCGCATGACCGCCAGGCGAGGCTGAAGCAAGCTGGCCTGGGTGGAAAGACTCCGTCATGAGTGGTGACCCGGCACAGTGGACGGTGGCGCGCCTTCTCGACTGGACAGCAAGCCATTTCGCTGCAAAGGGTTTGGAAAACCCGCGCCTGGAATCAGAAATCCTGCTGGCGGCTGCCCTCGGGTGCAAGCGGATCGACTTGTATGTGCGCCATGACCAGCAGGCAAATGACGCTGAGCGGGGCCGCTTCCGCGACATGGTGCGACGTCGGCTCGAAGGGGCTCCCACAGCGCATGTTGTGGGGAAGAAAGAATTCTATTCTCTGGATTTCGCCGTTTCGCCGGCGGTGCTGATCCCACGGCCAGACACGGAATCGCTGGTGGATGAGGCTATTCGCCTGGCCAAAGGCAGGCCGAACCTGCTGATCGTTGATATTGGCACAGGGACGGGATGCGTGGCTTTGGCCCTGGCTAGCCGGCTGCCCAAAGCCCGCCTGGTGGCTGTGGACATCTGCCCCCAGGCGTTGGCTATCGCCAGTAGCAACGCTTCACGGTTGGGGCTGGAGTCTCGTGTCGAGTTTCGCCTGGGTAACCTGCTGGAACCTGTCTCCGACCTTCGACCTGACCTGATTGTCTCGAATCCCCCCTACATTCCCACCGCTGACCTGGCTGGGCTGGAGGTGGGGGTGCGTGACCATGAACCGCGCCTGGCCCTCGATGGCGGGCCGGATGGATTGCGGGTGATTGAAAGCCTGACTATCCAGGCGACAACCCTGCTGGCGGCGGATGGTCGTCTGCTGCTGGAAATTGGCGCGGGTCAGGAGGCACCGGCCCGGCATCTTCTCACCCGGCTAGGCTGGCGGGTGGAGGCGGTGCTGAAAGACGGCGGCGGCCACCCCCGCGTGGTACGGGCCACCCTTTCCCAGGGCCAACCGGTTTAACCATCAGGCCCCGGCAATAGAGCCGAATAGGCAAGCTACCCGCAAGTTGTGGATACTGCCAGGTGCGGGATGAGGTCGGACGGGATCAGGGAACCCCCAGCTGGCGCCCAGTCATGCCAAGGAATCAGGATAGTCTGCATCTGCAGTATCTGGGAGGATGGTGCCAGGCAAGCAGGGTTGTTGCGATGCGGAAGAAATACATTGTGCGATTGAGTGTCGGGGAGCGAGGTTTGCTGGAGGAGTACATCAAGAAGCAGATGGGGACATCCAGCAAAGTGCGGCGGGCGCAGGTGTTGCTGATGGCGGACGCGGATGGGCCCTGCTGGACGGATGCCGAGATTGCCGATGCCTACGGTTGCCGGACGAAGACCGTGGAGAACATCCGGGAGCGGTTCGTCACAGAGGGATTCGCGGTGACCCTGAATGGGCAGGAGCGGAAAAAACCGCCCCGCCCCAATTTGCTGGACAGCAAGCAGGAGGCAAAGGTCATCGCGCTACGGCTTGAGCCGCCGCCGAAGGGTTACTCGAACTGGACCCTCCGGCTTTTGGCCAGGCGGGTCGTCGAGTTGGGGATTGTGGACACAATCAGTTACGAGACAGTCCGGCGCACGCTCAAAAAAACGAAATCACGAACCGGAAGATCCAGTACCAGGTGATCCCGCCCGAAACGGACGCGGATTTCGCGGCTGCCATGGAGGAAGTCTTGGCCGTTTACGCCCGGCCCTGGACCCTGAGCATCCCCGTGTGCAATGCTACGCCCGAAAACAGGGGGGCAACAGTTTACTGGTCAAACGGCTTATCTGATTGGCAGTAGTTTGCCCGCAAGTGGCCTCTGGACCTCTTCAAGAATGGTACATACCCAGATAAAAGCGGTAGAATCAGCCATGGAGGTCCAAGATGTCGAAGCCAAGACGAATTTACACCCGGGAATAAAAAGCCGAGGCTATCAAGCTATTGTCCCAGCAGGGTATTTTAGCCAGTGAGGCTGGACGACGCCTTGGCATTGGTTCCAATCTGATAGTTCGTTGGAAAAAGGAGATTGAATCCGAAGGAGTCCATGCTTTTCCCGGAAATGGCAACCGTTCTCTTGTTGAGGAGGAGCTGCACCGGTTGCGGGCCGAGAACAAGCGATTGTTGATGGAGCGTGATAATTTAAAAAAAGCGGCAGCGTTCTTTGCCAGGGAGGGTGCATGATATTCTCATGGATCTGCAAAAACCGATGTAAGGATCGGCGAATGAATTAGTGTCGGAACTTTTAGGGTACTACCCGATCATTCCATTCGGGGGCCAGATCGTCAAACAAGATGGTCATATTGGCTTTGAATTCTTGTGCAGCTTGGCGGCCGATGTCGTAGGTGCGGCGAATGATGTTGACCGTTACCTTTAGCCTGGTCCTGGTCGTGGTGCGACGCATCAGTTGAACCACCGTCTCCAGCGTGTCGAATATCGGGCGGATTTCCGACCAAATATCCGGGGCGATGTTAACAGACTATGCTAGACTGATTGAATAAACGGTACTCTGGATGGTGAAGATGTTTGCGGAAACTACAAATCAACCGGGCCAAATCAGTTTTCATGTTGGCCGGACCCCGGTCATTGTCCAGCCTTTTTTTTGGCTTATAACTCTCTTGCTGGCGAGTAGTTATTTTCAGGAAAAGCCCCAGCCTTGGCCCATAGTCACCTGGGTGCTGGCATGCTTTGGTTCAATTCTGTTGCACGAGTTGGGACATGTCTGGATGGGCAGTTTTTTCGGGGCTGCTGGATGCAGAATTTTGCTGAGCGGGATGGGCGGGCTCGCGGTGGGTGCGACCCGTTGCCAGTTTATGTGGCAACGGGTCCTGGTTTATCTCGCAGGACCATGTATTCAGTTGCTATTGGCATGTATTTTGTTTTTCCTGTTCCCTGAGGAAGGCACAGGCTGGATAATTTCGGATATATTTATACGCCAAATGATGTTAATCAATATAGTTTGGCCCGTGTTTAACTTGCTGCCAATTTTCCCTTTGGATGGGGGGCAGATTACCCGGGAAATTCTTCATGGTTATCTGCCCAGGCTTGGAGAGGTCATTTCCGCATGGAGTTCGCTAATTATTGCTGTGGGTGTCGGGATATTGGTTTTTCAGGCAACCAAATCGATCTACAACGCTCTTTTATTTGGGATATTTGCTGTGACGAATCTTCAAAGGATTCAAAATACCTCTCATGAAAAAGGTTATGGAGACTCCTCTTGGAGACATTAATCGACAACGGCGAAAGACTGTGACTGTTCCCCGGTAAAGCACCTCAGATACAGTATTAGAGCATACTTCATTATTATGGGTTAATATATTCGCAAGCCGTAAAGTAATTCATGGCATCGGATTGGGTGACGAATTTCAAGCCGGCTCCGAAACCTCGCCAGAGAATGGTGAATATGCGTTTCGCCAAATTCCGCATACCTTTTTCACTTTTCGAGAACGCATTTTCGATGGGGCCAAGATCAGGGCTGTAGGGGGTAGATATTGGTAGTCGATACCATTTTCCTCTGTGGCATTCCGGACAATCGCCGTTTTGTGCGATGATAGGTTATCCATGATGAGCAGGTCGCCTGAACGAATTTCTCTGGCCCGTATTTTGGTGATGTAGTTCTCAAAAATGGGGGCATTCAGCGCGCCCAGCCTGTTTGAATATGTCGAAGTCTTCTATAACAATAAAATACTTCATTCATCATTGGGGTATATAACCCCCGTCGCCTATGAACAAGCAGCATAATTCTTAAACAGGTGGCCCTTTTTCGTGGAGAAGTCCGCCCCGGGAATACCTTCAGCGGCCGGATGGTGTTAAGATGGGAGTTTGTTGCCTGATCGCAGTGAGGCGAGGGGAGCATCCATGGTCCTTGGCATCTGCCCCACGGTTGACTTTGCCTTCAAGAAAACCTTCGGGGATCCGGCCAATTCCCAGGCTTTGATCAGCTTGTTGAACGCGATTCTCGAGCTGGCGCACCCAATCACCTTAGTGACAATTAAGAATCCTTTCAATTACAAGGAGTTTGCCGAAGACAAGCCTTCCATTCTGGATGTGAAGGCCACAGACACCCAGGGGGCCATTTTCCATATCGAGATGCAAGTGTCTGCCACCGCGGGGTTGGCGCAGCGGCTGGCTTTTTATGCTTGTGAACTCTACGCCGGGCAACTATCAGAGAGTGAACCCTACACGCGCTTGTGCCCCGTGTATTCGATCTGCCTCCTGAACGACACGCTCTGGGGGGCCGATCCCACCAGCCACCACCGCTTCCGCCTGGCAGATACCCAGACTGGCCGGATCCTGGAACCCTCGCT
>QWOS01000087.1 GCA_003669555.1 Planctomycetota bacterium | reverse complement strand
CGGGAGATTCTTTCCCAGATCCCAGCCTCCGCGAAAGTCCGTTTGGTCAGGCGGTCTTCCAGAGAGTGGAAGCTGATCACAGCCGCCGCGCCTCCAGGTACCAGCCAGCCGGGCAACTGACGCAACATGTCTTCCAGCACCGCCAATTCGTCATTCACCAGGATCCGCATCGCCTGGAAGGACCGGGTGGCCGGATCGGTCCTGCCGGTCACCCCGCGCGGTGGCAGGCAGCTTCGCACCAGATCGGCGAACAGGCTGGTTGTCCAGCGCGGTCCCTCCCCACCGTCCTCCATGGCCTTGCGTCTCTCCTGGGCGATTTTCCTGACAATCCGTTTGGCCTGTTTCTCCTCGCCCAGGCGAAACAGCGCGCTGATCAGGTCGCCTTCACTCAAGCGGTTCAGCAACTTCCACGCCGGTTCCCCCCGACTTGGATCCAGACGCATATCCAGAGGGCCCTCGTGGCGAAATGCCAATCCGCGGGCGGGATCGTCCAGCTGCTCGGAGCAAATCCCCAAATCCGCCAGAATGCCGTGGGCTTTCACCCCCAATCGCCTAAGAATCTCCCCTGCCTGGTCATACCGGGCGTGAAAACACTCCACCGGTAGCCCCCGCAGGCGTTCCCGAGCCCGTTCCACCTGGTTGGGGTCACAATCAAAGGCATAGATCTTGCCCAGGGGGCCCACTTTTTCCGCCAGAAGCCGGGCGTGGCCGCCCCCTCCCAGCGTCAAATCCACCAGGATCTGGCCCGGTTGCGGATCGAGGGCCTGCAGGACCTCTTCAGGCAACACCGGCACATGACGGCGCTCCTGCCCCGGCTCAACCGGGGATTCGTCGCCCAGATCGGAAAAATCCGTATCCAGACCGATTTCATCCGGGGGAACCGGATCATTTGATGCGTTTGCCATGCGCTCTCCAGCCCGGGGCCCACCCAAAAAATTGGGATCGCCACCCGTGGGCGCGCGGATGCTACTCGCATGCGCTCGAAAGAAAAAGACAGCCCTCCGGGCGACTGGGCGCGCCGGAGGGCTGTCGGGAACGCGTGTGGAAGATGGCGAAGGCTGGGAAACCCGCCAACTCCCCCTGGAACCAGGGGCTGCTTCCCCCAGAACCGCACGCGTTATCGTGTGGGAAAATCAGACCCTGGCCTGACTTCCCCTTGTCTCAAAAGCGGCCTGGGCCACCGCGTCGAACCGTGGCTCGTGGAGGGCGCGATAGTCCTCCCAGTGAGCCGCATCCCAGATCTCCAGGTGGTCCCGCACCCCCAGCAGCACCACTTCGTGGCCAAGTCCCGCACCTTGCGCCAGCCGCTCAGGTATCAGAATTCGCCCCGCCTTATCCAGCTCAACCAGCTCCGTTTGCCCAAAGTACAGTCGCCGGAACAATCGGGCTTCGGTATCAGTGGCAGGCCGTTCGTCGAGCCGGGCAGCCAACCTCTCCAGTTCAGCCTCGGTATGCACCCACAGGCAACGATCCAAGCCAGGCGCCATATACAACGCTGTGGGCTCTCCAAGCATCTCCCGAACCTTTTTGGGTAGGGTGAGACGCTTTTTGTCGTCCAGAGTGCGGCAGTGCGTTCCGGTCAAAAGCACGATGGCAACCTCGAGCAGGCCGCTCCGGGCCAGCACATCGAGGCCACTCCTCGGCCTCCCAGAAAGCCCCACCGGGCCCCACTGGCTCCCACCATACTATCAGCCGGGCCCATGGTTTGGCAACTGCCCCCACCGAATCAATTGGGAAAGGAAAAAAACTGGAGGCGATTGGCCCACCTGGGGAGAGATCTGAAAAGGCCCCGGGGCCGGGTTTGCTTGCTTTTCAGGAGAAGCTGGAGTATATATTTTGGTAGCCCGCCGACTTGCCGAGTGTCAGGCATATGCATCCTGATCCATGCTAAACTCCAGCCGGTCATTCCGGTTGCCTGAAGGAAACCGACATGCTCAGTGTCTTCGGAAAACCGAACAACCATGCCGGTCACGCCTCGCGTCGCGAGTTCCTGAAGGTAGGTGCTCTCGGTTTGGGGGGGCTGTCCCTGCCGGGTCTTCTGAAGGCCGAACAGGGGGCCGGGATCAGCCGGTCCCACAAGGCCGTTATCATGGTGTACATGGTTGGTGCGCCACCCCATCAAGACATGTACGATCTGAAAATGAACGCCCCGGCGGAGATCCGTGGCGAGTTCAAGCCGATCAGCTCGAATGTCCCTGGCATTCAAATCTGCGAGCATCTGCCGAAGCTGGCCTCGATCATGGACAAGCTCATTCCGCTCAGGTCGGTCTACGGCTCGCCGAGTGGCGACCACGATTCCTTTATCTGTTACACCGGCCGCACAGTGCAGAAACAGCCGCCGGGTGGCTGGCCTTCCATCGGTTCAACCATCTCCAGGGTGCTAGGGTCATCCAACCGGGCGGTGCCCCCGTTCTTCGGCCTTGCTCCTGATGCGGGGCACCCACCGTACGGTTCGCCCGGGCATCCCGGTTTCCTGGGGGTTTCCCAGGGAGCGTTTCGCCCATCAGGGCCGATCCGCAAGAACATGACACCGAATGCAATCAATGCGGTGCACCTCTCGGACCGGACAGGGCTTCTCAAGGATTTCGATCTTATTCGCAGCGATCTCGAGACCCGTGGCAAGCTGGATGGGCTGGATGCTCTCAGGCGCCAATCGCTTGAAATCCTGACCTCCAGCAGAATGGTTGAGGCGCTTGATCTATCGAAGGAGCCGCAGGCCGTCCGTGACCGGTATGGCAAGGGCGATCCCAAGAACTACGGTGATGGTGCGCCGAGGAACCTGGAACATTTCCTGATGGCCCGCCGGCTGGTCGAGGCCGGGGCGCGGGTGGTCACCCTGAACTTCGGGCGGTGGGATTTCCACAGCAGCAACTTCAGCGAGTGCAAGAATACCCACTTCCCGTGGTTTGACCATGGCATGCATGCGCTGATCTCGGACCTGCATGACCGGGGCATGGACAAGGATGTGGCGGTTGTCGCCTGGGGCGAGTTTGGTCGCACGCCGCAGATCAACAAAGATGCTGGGCGTGATCACTGGCCACAGGTGGGGGGCGGTCTGATGGCGGGGGGTGGGTTCCGGACTGGCCAGGTGATCGGCGCCACCGACCGCACGGGCGCGGCGATCGCCAAGCGCCCCGTTCACTTTGGCGAGGTTCACGCCACCCTCTACCACCACTTCGGCATCGACCCGCACGCGGTGACACTGCCAGACTTCACCGGCCGGCCGCACTATCTGGTGGACGACTGGAAGCCCATGGCCGAAATCATCTGATTGGTGGTGGTTGTCTTGAGGCTTCGGGTGGGTAATCCGGGCCCCGCCAGGGCCCGGGTGACTGGTTACGATGCAATTACCGGGCGATTAACCCATGCCTTTCCTGTTGCGCGGCATAATAAATTACGCACAATAGAAGGCGATAAAAGCGGGTTGTGGGGCAAATACAGCGATTTCCCGAGCATTCTTGCTTCGCTAAATTCAGGGGTGCCATAGTAAGATTCGAATAACATCAGCCATTCCTGGTTTGTTGAGTGCGCAAGTGTCCCGGCTCGTGCAAGTGGGAGTCGAACAGGGGAGTGCCTTTTCGCTCGGAAAACCGGGCCTTGCAGGACTTGCAATAGAGCAGGCGGCGCTTCTGGGTACCGTAGTATCCGCACACGGTGAGGTTGCCGTAGCCGCGTTTGCCGTAGTCCAGACAATCCGGATACTGGCAGCAGAAGCGTGCGAGGTCATCCATGACAAGGGTTGGTTCCATGTTTCCAGGGGTAGTCACGGGCGTGCAGCTGTTGTAAAAAACCAATCCTTTCTGCTCAATAGAAAAGGGACACCAGGCAACTTGCCCATTCGGGGTTTTTCGGACAGATCGCCAGGTTGGGGATTATCGGATCGACCAGCAGAAAAACGGTGCGTGACATGAAAAAATGAAAGGATCAAACAGAAGATCCAATTCTGCCAAACAGATACTGTTGCATTATTTTCGGCATTGTTTTCCCCCGGAAGGCCCAGGCCGTGATTTCAGCTTCTTCACCGATTGTTGTTGTTGGCGATCGAGTTGTCGTTCCATTGCGGCAACCCTGAAGGCCATTTGAAGGCCGCATTGTCCCGTTTGAATTCATGCGAGGTGTAGAGGATTTTCAAGTTGCTGCACTCAGCCAGTGGGCTGATGTCGGTGACTGGGCAAAGGAAGCAATTGAGAACTTTTAGGTGGTTCATGCCCCGGAGTGGCTCCAGGGATGAAACCTGGGTCCGCTGACACTCCAAGGCATACAAGTTCATGCCACGAACTGTTTCCAGACTGCTTATCCGGGTGTCATGGCAGCGCAGGTCTTCCAGGGGCATGCCAATCAGCGGGCCCAGATCGGAAATCGGGCAATGATTGCAAAACAAGGAAAACAAACCCATTCCGCGCAATGGTTCCAGGGTGTGGACTTCACAAAAACTAATACCCAGTATCCTTAAGGGGAATCCCCGGATAGCCTCCAGGTCATCCACCCCGGTGCGCCACAAATCGAGGGTTTCCAGTGGCATACCCTTGAGGGGGGTCAGATCTTTCAGCCCGGTATTGTATTTGCAAATCAGGGTTTTTAATTTCAGGTCCCGGAGGGGTTTTATATCCTTGAGCATGCCGTTGGCAATGATGCCAAAGGTTCCGCATAACTCCACATGGGTCAGGGTGTCAAGGGCCTGTAACGGGGTGATGTCATGGACCTTGTCGGTGCATATCTTGATCTGCCACAAGGTCCCGTGGTCGATGGTGCCTTCAACGGCTCCGTCAAATCCTGGATTGCGCGCTTTGAGCGCTTCAATCACCGCCCGGACCTGCGATTCGGCCGGCAATTTTCGGGTTTCTGCCAGCCAGGTGGCTTCAGTCGCTTTACGGTCACCAGAGCCAGGTTCCCCGGGATTCTGATTCTTGCCGGACAAGATGAAAGAAAAAGCTCCCAGAGCCAGTAGCGCCCCAACAGCCATCAGCCCCGCCGTCAGCCCTGAGCGGAGTCTGCTTTTGATTGCCTGGCGCAAATCCTGAGCCAGTACAGCTGCGGAGGCATGGCGTTTGGATGAGTCCGGGTTTAATGCCTGGGCGCATATCGCTCGCAACGGGTTGGGAAGGTCGGCATACAGGGGGCCGTCTCTCCCCGGGATTGTCGGCTGAGTGACTGGTGGGGTGGTATCCTGCGGAATCGCCCGGGGGTTTTTTCCCACCAGCAATTCGTGCAGTACCATTCCCAGGGCATGGATATCTGATTGAGGCGTGGCCATTTGCCCCGCCAACTGCTCGGGGGCCATGTAACGCATGGTGCCATAAAGGCTGCGATCTGTCCCCCCGCCCGATTGGTTGCCGAGGGGCCGGGCGATGCCAAAATCCCCCAGCAGTGCCCTGCCATGGTGATCGATCAGGATGTTTCCCGGCTTGATATCGCAGTGCACCACCGCCATGCGGTGGGCGTAATCGAGTGCCTCAGCCACTTCGATCACCCAGTTCAGCACCCGGAGGACGGGAAAGGGTCTGGCGGAAATCAAGCGGTCGAGACTGCCCCCTTCGATCAGTTCGGAAACAATGTACCAGATATTCCCTTCCTGACCCACATCGTGCACCGGTACAATGCCGGGATGCTTCAGGGCGGCCACTCTTCTGGCCTCGGCCATAAGCGACTCCGCATGGCCTGGCCTGTCCATTTTTGAGACCTTCAACGCCACTTGCCGGTTCAATTTCAGATCTGTTGCCCGCCAAACCCGGGCAAAGCCACCCTCGGCCAGGAGGTGTTCCAGCCTGTAGCGGCCGGAGAGAACCCGGCCGGCCAGTTGTTCATCCGGTGAGGCTGCTGGTACGGGGTCGGGAACCACCGGCTGGCTGAGCCATCGGGTGGCCCGCAGGGCGCGCAGGCGATGGGCCATTTCGCTGAGCAGGTGAGGGAAATCGCGACATAGCAGCAAGGGTGAGGGGTCTTCGCCCCGCTCCATCATTTCCTCAACATCCAGCAAGGTATCCGCCAGAAAAGCATCCTCGGAAGGGGTTAATTTGGCTGGTTTTTTGTCGTCACGCATTCCATACCCTGCCCAGGTCGCCGTTATGGAAGGATTCATACAGTTTGATACGGGCACTTTGCCACCGGCGCTTGAGCGTGCGGCCAGAAATTTCCAGCAGGCGGGCGGCCTCATTTTGGGTCAAACCCTGGTAGTACAACAGATTCACCACCTCCTGTTCCTCCAACGGCAGTTTTTCCACCAGCCTGTGGAATTCAGCCCAGGATGATAAATCATCAGGCTCCGCGGCTTTCTCGTGCAGCACACCCCCTTTTTCATCAGGTGGGAGGCCATCGGTATGATGTCTGGCACCGTTGCATTCGGGGCCGAAGTGATGTTTGACCAGATCCAGCAGCTCCCAGCGAACCTGCTGGGCCGCCATGTTGAAAAAGTGTCTGGCCGATTCGGGGCGAACGACCGGGAGCGCCCGGTGCAGGCGCAGCATGGCATTCTGAAAGACATCGTCCGTCTGCTCCCAGCGCCGCAACTGGGGATAGCCGTGGAACATCTTGCGTGTGAGACGCAACAGGCGGTCGCAGGCATGTTGCAGCAAGGCGGCATGAGTGGCGGGGTCTCCGTTCAGCGACTGTTCGATCAGGGATTGCAGCCTGGTGTCGCTATCAACCGTGTTGGTTTTAGGCATGACGGATGGATGGTTCACAAGGGATGAAAATTGCCTTGCCGCAATGGTAGCAATATTCATCTGCTCTCACTCGCCACCTGTCTGCCAGAAAGCCCTGTCAGGTAATGCGAGCCCGGTGCGTTGAAGGGGCCACCATAATTGGAAAAATTTGAAATTTTTTCAGGACGGGGGGGCCAGCGGGCAGAAAGAAATGCTGACCGGGCCTCATGCCGTTACCACAGCCTGGCCAGATACGGGGTTATTAAAAAGAAAAAACGCCTTGGAGGGGGTCATGCCGAGCCTAGTTCCCGTCGCCAGCGGGCCAGCAGGTCCAGAGCTTCGGCGGGTGAGATTCTGGAAAGCTCGAGCGCCCGCAACTCCTCGAGCACTGGGTCTTCGCTGTTGGCAAACAGGCTCGATTGCACCAGCCGGGGCCGGCGGATCGCTGTGGCGGGTACGCTCTCGGCCTGAGGGGTGGTCCGGTAAGCCCGTTCCAGTTCCTCCAGCAAAGCCCGGGCCCGGCTGACCACGGGTTGGGGCACCCCCGCCCGGGCCGCTACATGGATGCCATAACTTTTGTCCGTGCTGCCCGGCTGCATCCGGTACAGGAACAGGACCTCCCGGGCGGTTTCGCGTACCTCGACCCGCATGGCCCGGGCCCGGGTGAGCCTTTCCGCCAACTGGGTCAGCTCGTGGTAGTGCGTGGCGCAAAGGGTACGGCAGCCGACCCGGTCATGCAAATCTTCACAGATGGCCCAGGCCAGGCTGACGCCATCGTAAGTGCTGGTGCCCCGGCCCACTTCGTCGAGCAGCACCAGAGAACGGGTGGTGGCACCGTTGAGGATGGAAGCCGTCTCGATCATTTCGGCCATGAAGGTGCTGCGGGCCCGGTTCAGGTCGTCGCCCGCACCGATCCGGGTGAAGACACGATCGACCAGCGACATGCGGCAAGAGCGGGCCGGCACAAAGGCCCCGGCCTGGGCCAGGACCACCATCAGTCCGGCCTGGCGCAGGTACACGCTTTTGCCGCCCATGTTGGGCCCGGTGATGAGCAGCAATATGCCATCATCCGGCCCCAGTCGCAGGTCGTTGGGCACCAGGGTGCCACTGGGGAGCAAGCCCTCCAGAACGGGATGCCGGCCGTCGACGACTTGCAGGTACGGGGGCGCGTCGTCGGGTAGCAACTCCGGTCTGACGCAGCCGCGTTCGCGGGCCAGCTCGGCGAAACCTGCCAGGGCGTCGAGTTCGGCAAGCGCCACGGCGGTGGCCCGTAGCCTGCCGGCGTGATCGAGAGCTGTTTGCCGTAACACCCCGAACAGCTCCATCTCGCGGGAGCGGATCCGGTCTTCGGCGCCCAGCACCTTTTCCTCGTGGTTTTTCAGCTCGGGTGTGATGTAGCGTTCGGCATTTTTGAGAGTCTGACGGCGGTGATAATCGGCTGGAACCTTGCCGGTGTTGGCATGGGTGATTTCGATAAAGTAGCCGAAGACCTGGTTGTAGCCCACCTTCAGGCTGGAGATTCCGGTGCGGGTGACTTCGGCGGCCTGGTAGCGGGCCAGCCATTCCTTGCCACCTTCCCGCGCCGCTCGCAGTTCGTCGATCTCGGCATCAAAGCCGGGGCGGATGCACAGCCCGTCACCCGGCAGGTTGGGTGGGTCATCGGCCAGACCCCGGTTGAGGAGATCGGCCAGATCGGGGCAGGGGTCGATGCGCGAAGCCACCTGGGCCAGGGGGGCCTCCAGGGTGCCTCCCGCCAGATGATCGAGCACGCCGGGAGCCAGAGCCAGAGCCCGGCGCACCGCCGCCAAATCCCTGGGCCCGGCGCGCAGCGAACCCGCCCGGCCCGCCACCCGGGCCAGATCGCCAATTTCCTTCAGTTGACGGCGCAACTCGGTGCGGGCGCCATCGTCACCCAGCAGGGCACCTACCGCCTCATGGCGGGCCAAAACCGCTTCACGACGGGCCAGTGGGGCCAGCAGCCAGTCGCGGGTCAGGCGGCTGCCCATGGCGGTCTGGGTACGGTCCACCGCTTCCCATAGCGACCCCTCGCGGCCCTCGCGGATGCCGGCGCGCACCAGCTCCAGCCCGCGGGCACCTGCCTCGTCGAGGCGGACCAGATCACCTGAGTCATGCTGGCACAGCTCCAGATGGGCCTGGCCGGCGGGCATGGTTTCGCGCAAATAGGTCACCAGGGCGCCGGCGGCTGTCACGCCGGGGCAATCCTCGTCCAGGCCGAAGCCTGCCACGGTGCCCACCCCAAAGCGGTCGTGCAGGGTCTGGCGGGCTGCGGCGTGCTCAAATTGCCAGTCAGCCCGGCGCGTGAGCTTGTCGTCGCGCAGGCCCAGAGCCAAGGCCTCGGCCCGGCCGGCGGTGGTGTCAGGCACCAGGATCTCGGCAGGGTCAAGCAGTGCCACCATGTCGCGGGCGCCAGCGCGGTCGAACTCGGCCAGCCGGATGGTGCCCTGGGCCACTTCCACCCAGGCAAGGCCCAGCCGGCCCGCACCGCCTTTGCCACTTCCGGCGGGGGCCAGGGCCAGCAGCCGGTTGCTAGAGCGGGGTTCAAGGAGATCTTCCTCGGTGAGGGTGCCGGGGGTGACCACCCGGGTCACTTCGCGTCGGACCAGCCCCTTGGCCTGCGAGGCTTCCTCCACCTGGTCGCAGACCGCCACGCGCAAGCCAGCAACCAGCAGGCGGCGCAGGTAGGTCTCAAGGTGCATGTGAGGAAAGCCCGCCATGGCCTTGTTGCCATCGCGGCTCGTGAGGGTGAGCTGTAGCAGTCCGGCCGCCTGGACGGCGTCTTCTTCGAAGAGCTCGTAGAAGTCACCCATGCGGAATAGCAGAATCATGCCCGGATGACTTTCCTTGGCCTCCCGGTACTGCCGCATCATCGGCGTTGTCATGGGCGAATCATCGTAATCAAGAGGCTTGTTGGAAAAAGCGGCGCATCAGCATCGAATTGCCGGGGGCAAAAAACTCAACCTCGTGCATGTAATGGCGGATGAGCATCACACCACGGCCGCAGGGTCTTTCGAGATTTTCGATGTCGGTGGGATCTGGGAGGTCGTCGGGGTCGAACCCGGGCCCCTCGTCGGTGATGTGGATCTCGACCTGGTCGCGCCACATGCCATAGCGGATGGTAACCTGCTTGAGGGGGTCCATCTGGTTGCCATGCTTGATAGCGTTGACAACGGCCTCCTCCAGCGCAAGACGCACGCAGAAGCGGTCTTTTTCGTTCGCCAGAGTGGATTCGAGCAAAGACTCGATGCGATCTTGCAGCTTCCGGGCTATTTCCGGGGTGCTGGAAATGATCACTTCGTCCTTGCCCACCTCCACCGATTTGGGGGCTGCCTCACTCAAATGTCACCGCATGAGGTGGCGGGCAGCATACTGCCCGCAGTTTCTGGTTCACCTGACCTTAAACTTCAAAAAGCCCTGCCCAAAACACACGCAGCGCCAAAATATCATTTGCTATCTCATAAACAGCACGCGGGTGGGGAAACGGCACCCACGGCTGGCAGATGGTAACAGTCAGCTCACAGCCTGGATGGCTGCCTGTTCGTCATCGACAATCTTGATGATCTTGTCGAGCTTGGTGATGGTGAAAACTTCTTTGATATCAGGACGGATCTTGCAAAGGGCAAGCTTGCCACCCGCTTTTTTGACCCGGTTGTTCAGGGCGATGATCTTGCCGAGGGCGGCACTCGAAAGATATTCAACATTGGTAAAATTCAGCACCATTTTCTTGCGCCCTTCGGAGTCGACCAGCTCAAAAAGCTGGTCACCGATGGCCTGAATGCTTTGTTCTTCAAGAATTTTCTTGTCGACAAAGTTCACAACCGTTACATCACCGGCATCTTCCACTTCCAGGCGACGCTTTCGAGGTTGTCCTGACATAATATAGTCCCCCACAGACCCCACGAAGGCGGTCTTGGCTGCAAGGCATGATTTGACCCAACAAGCTGATGCTAAGTGAGTGGGGAACCATGTCAAGCGAAAATAAGGCTTTCAAGCCAACTGGTTGATGGATTTCTCCATTTTTTCCAAAATACGCTGCCCGTATGTCGGTTTTGGTGCCTCCAGGAGCCCTTGCGTCACCCCTGGGAGGGTTAGCCAGGCTGATCGGTTTCAGCAGCCTCGGCCGCCTCGATGCGGGTGGCCAGGTCTATTTCCAGAGCCAGCGTGCTCACCGCCAAAGGTGTTTCCGGCTTGCCAGCCAGACAGAAAAGGTCCCATTCCTCGCCGTCATAGCCATGCTGCCGCACATACCATTCGCCATTTTCATTCTTTTCCAATGGAAACAGGAAGCAGGCCGCCGGTTTGGCCCAGGCCGCATCACCCCGGGCCTGGCCCACCGTGTGCAGCACGCAGCCCTTGTTGAAGAAGACACACCAGTCGTCTTCCACCCGGATGGTCGGGTTTTCGTCGGGCTCGCCATTCCGGTCGAGGTAGCCGGTGTTTTCGATCATGGCCCGGGCCCCGGGTCGCAGCAAGGGCAGCAGCTCGGGCATGATATCATTGATCCGCTGCTGTTTTTCCGCATCGACCGGCGGGGTGCCGTTGCTGCAGCAGATGCCATCGCAGCCCCTGCCGAAGGTGCATTCGAATCGGGCGGTTTCGCCGTTGATCAGCACAAGTGGCTGGCGCGAATCCATGGCCGTGGGAAGGGGTGAGGGCATTGGAGTGGGTCCCTGCAGGCTGGTGTTGGGCCATGACATCCGTTAAAGACTATACATTTCATGTACAAACTTTCACGGACAATGCATCCACATCTGGATGTGATGCAGATGAATTATTGATCCCGTAGGCAGGTAGCAAGGCGTGGACGAGGCGGAGCCGGAAAACCCTGAAAAGCTGCTTGCCTGGGTCGATTCCAGACTGGGGTTGTCTTGCGCTGGTTGCGGGGCCTGCCTCTGCCGGCTTCGCCTGCTGGAAAGCCGCGCCATTGCGGGGGAAGTACCCCCCCGTTGCACCCCCTGCCTGGCCAGGTCGCTGGGGCGAACTTCCCTGGAATTGGCCGGCATTGTGGCCGGTTACATCCGCAGGCGCGACTGTTATCGCCGGGCCTGGGAAATTCTGGCCCAATCGGCACCCGCGGTTCCCCAGCCGGTCAGCGTGCCGGAAACGACGGAACAGGTCTCGCCTGGGGGTGTGTATTTTGTGCCACCTGAAGTTCAAGATGAGTGGAATGCCGGCGATTTGGGCTGTGGCGACCTGTTGTTGCCCTTACGCGGGCGCATGCGCCAAATGTCTCCCGGTCAGGTACTGTTGCTCACCGCTTCGGATGCCTCCGCCCCCCAGGATATTCCCGCCTGGTGCGCCCTGACTGGCCATCGTCTGGAGGGGATGAGTCATCCTTGCTACTGGATCCGCCGGCGCGCGGAGTAGTGATAGAGTGTATAATGGATTGATTCTGAGCATGGTCCACTTTGAAGGAAGCACCCAATGGATATTTTTGATGGATTGAACTGGGTGGCCCTGGCCTTGGTATTGGTGATAGCCATTCTGTTCTCCGGGCTGCGCATAGCCCAGGAGTACCAACGGGGAGTGCTGTTTCGCCTTGGGCGGTTTCAAGGGCTGCGCGGGCCGGGCTTGTTCTGGATTATTCCCCTCGGGATCGAACGGTCGGTGACCATCGATATCCGCACGCGGACCGTATCCGCCGAGCAACAGGAAACCATCACCCGCGATAGTGTGACAGTCAAAGTAAATGCGGTCCTCTGGTACCGGATTGTGGACCCCTCCAAGTCGGTGATAACGGTTGCCGATGCCCCAAGCGCCGTTTACCAACTGGCGTTGACTAGCCTGCGCAACATCATTGGGAAGCATGACCTCGATGAGGTGTTGCAGGAGCGCGACAAGATCAACGGGCTCTTGCTGCAAGGCATTGGTGCCTCCACGATTCCCTGGGGCGTGGAAGTGGAACGGTTTGAAATGAAGGATGTTGAATTGCCTGAAGCCATGCAGGAGGTGATGGCGATGCAGGCAGAGGCCGTCCGGGAAAAGCGGGCGCGCATTATCAAGGCGGAAGCCGAAATGGAGGCCTCCGAGATGCTGGCGTTGGCAGCGAGGAGGATGGCAGAAAACCCGGCGGCTTTGGAGCTGCGCCGATTTCAGATGATTGCCGAGGTTGGTGCCGAAAACAACAGCACCACAGTTTTGATGATTCCCGCGGAATTTGTTTCGTCCGCGAAGAGCCTGAGTGATTTTTTGCGCGACAAGATGGCCAAATCCCCTGAACCGCGCTGATCATTCAGCCAGATAACGGGACATTCCAGTTGCCATGATAGAACTTCGTGGGAAAGGAGGTCCATGCCCTGAGGTGGTGCGGCTATGCCGGCCCCCAAAAACAGGGCAGGCGCCTTGTGCGTGGACACTACCCCAAATGGTGGTTGAGACAGTATCGGCCGACCCCTGGTTTGGTCACTGGAAATTGCTCAGATGACGCGTACTTTTCCAGGGGAACTCCATCATTGTCCTGCGCCGATGCGGAGGACGCCGCAATAAGAAAAGCCACGCCGGCTCGAAACCAACGAGCAAAATAGTGAGACATGCAGTCAATCCGGGTTAAGTTTTGGATCTGGCGACAACTATTTGGGGTTTGGTGGCAATAGGCTTTCGGCCAGTAGCACGATCCTTTGTCAGCATGCGCAATTTTACCGATAAAAACCGCAAAATGGACTTTTCGACGAAAGGATTGTACGAGAGAGGATGTAGGGTGTTTGGCACAACGGTCAAGGATACCGGCAATCAATCGTCGTGAAGGAACAAGACGACCTGCGTGTACCATGGATGCCCAAGGCATTTTCAACAAGCTGGCGGACATTCCCATAGGGCAGCTCCACAAACCAGCAGTACATTACTTTTGAGATACCCCATTAATCCGTCCACTTGCAGAATAGAGACATGATGATCCAGACGGCTACCCCAAGAAAACCAGAAATAAAATGCTTGTGCTTAAACCGTGATCCAGAAAAAAGTACGCCTTCGGGAGGCAATTCTCATAAATAGATGAAAATGAAGCACCGAGATATGGTTTCGAGAATGACAAGTTATTTGCGGATGTAAATATAAAAAGAGTATTAAGATAAAAAAAATAACAGGATAGTTTCAGCCATCGCTGCGCCAGTCGGCATCGGTATGTCATATCAGTAAATTCTGCCCGGTGCGAGTGTTAAAAAACCAACGGATCGGAAAAATCTGAGTAATCGGTTCCGTACTGACACCGGCCACAGTTGAAAAAAGCATGCGCGGTGGGTGTGCCCAACGCGATATTGAGAACGGGACCTTCAATACCGTGAAAGTCCAGGGCTGCCATTCGGGCACCATCACAGCCATGGCAAAAAAACTGTCGGTAGTGCTGGCGATGGTGATAATGCCGGCCTTCCTGGTAGACCAGACACAGCCATGGTGCTGCCCGCTGTTTCAAACCGCCTGGCGAACATGCGGTTATAATAATTGATGGCTTGGGAACAAACTCCGGTGTTATTTTTTGTCCTATTTAATAGATTTCCTGATCCAGACTGTTGGTTACCTACCCCATGGAGCAGCAACGCATGTCCTTGCCAGCCAATCGATTTGTGGTCACCCTCACCTGTTCCCATGACAATCACGATCGGGCCACCGTGGCTTTCGTGGTGGCCAATGCGGCCTTGGGCAGCGATCGCGACACCGTCGTTTTCCTCAGCGTGGAAGGGGTGCGTCTGGCCGTGCAGGGCGAGGCGGAGCGGATTCACGAAACCGGTTTTGCCCCCCTGGCAGACCTGATGCGGCAATTCACCCAGGGTGGTGGCAAAATCCTGGTCTGTTCGCCTTGCTTCAAGAAGCGGGCGCTGGATGAAGCGAAGCTGATCGAGGGTTCTGTGGTGGCAGGTGGCGCCAAACTGGTGGAATTCATGGCTGGTGGCGTTTCGAGTGTGGGCTACTGACCCGGTTTTCCGATGCCAAGCTGGCGGGGAGATGTTGCGATGTCGCCGGAACAGCCCTGGGTGATCTCCCATCCGCATCCACCGCACAGCCGTTTTGACGGTGGGGATCTGGATTGCGGCAGCGGGCTTTTGCTGCTAATCCGTCAGCACCTGAATCCTCTGGATATCGGGGGGCTGCTCGAGATAGTCTCACGCGAGAAATCGGTAGCGGAGGATCTGCCTAGTTGGTCGAGGCTGACTGGCAACACCCTGATCTCGCAGGTGAAGTTGCCAGATGGGGCCAGCTTTCTGGTCAGCAAGGGGCCTTACCATCCGGGCAGAATTGCCGCGCCGGGGCTTAGTGGCGATCCGTTGGCCCATTTGCGGGTGCGTCCCGGGCCCCGCTTGCCGGTGCCGGGATCAATCTGTCCCGTTGCCCCGATTCCTCCCCTGGCAGTGGTGGGTATTGGCAGCTGGCCACGGCCCGGCTGGCTGCTGTACCTGCAAGCCTGCAAGCTGGAGGGGCGGCCCGGGGGCGAATGCTTCGAGGAGGCGGTGATGGACGCCACCCGCCTGGCGGTGGCTTGCCAGGAGCGGGCGGAAGTGGATCTGGTGACCGATGGGGAGCAGGCTCGCGAGAATTACGCGGCTTTTGTCGGCTCGCGGCTGGGTTCGTGCCGGCTGGTGCCGGTGACTGATCTGGTGCCCCTGGTGGAGGATCCTGCCAAGTTTCAGCGTGAACTCGAAGCCCTCGATGTGCCGCCTGGCACCCGTCACCCGGTTGCCCTGGCTCCGCTGGTGCGCGACCGCGTGCTGGCGGTGGAAGAATTGCGGCGGGCCCAGGCCTGCACCCGGCTGCCGGTCAAGGTGGCGCTGCCCGGTCCCTATCTGCTCAGCCGCACGCTTTTTCTCGATTGCCTGGCGGAAAAACATCACCCGTCCCGTGAGGCCCTGGCCGCCGAGGTGGTGCAGGTGCTGCGGGACGAGATTTGCCACTTGCTGGCCGAGGGGGCCGCGCTGGTGCAACTCGATGAGCCGGTTCTCACCGAAGTAGTCTTTGGCCAGGCCCGGGGTGGCCGCAGCTTCATGTGTGGTGCCCTGTCTGCCCGCAAGGATCCAGCCACTGAACTGGCCGTGGCCCTGGATCTCTGGCGAGAAGTCACCGCTGGGCTGCCCCGTGACCGACTGGCGTTGCATGTGTGCCGGGGAAACTGGAGTAAAGACGAGACTGTGGCCCTGGCTGGTGACTATCGTCCGCTGCTGCCCACCCTGTCGCAGGCGCCGGTAGGAACCCTGTTTCTGGAACTGGCCACTCCCCGGGCCGGCGAGATGGAGGTGTTGCGCGACCTGCCGGGGTGGATGCGGCTGGGCCTTGGTCTGGTGAACCCCAAACTTGACGCGCTGGAAGATGAGGCTATGCTAAATAGACGGGTGGAGCAGGCGATTGCCTGGTTTGGTGCTGAGAGGTTACTTCTCACACCTGATTGTGGTTTCGCCACTTTCTCCACCAGTCCGTTGGCCAGCCAAACGATGGCGCAAGCCAAATTGGCACTGTTGGCCAAAGTGGCCAGGTCACATCGGGCGGGGTGATTTCCCGGCCGGTTCCGTTTTCGGGGATTCAGAACTTGTCGCAGGTTCTCAACTGCTGGACTGTTCTGCCCCAGGTCGACCGACCTGGGTTTACCTGAGTGCACGCCCACTGAACGGCGTGTCCGCTTCTTAGCTTGCGTGAATGACTATGTCAGGGCCTATGGCCTTGGCACCTGATCCCTCCCCACGCCATGTCTCCACAAATTGCCAGATCACCAACGGTTGGCCCACAGGCTTTCCAGGTGCGCAACAAACCGATTCAAATTTTTCCATGAAAGGCTCAATCATGCCATTTGTCCAATCGCTTTCGGCCCGTCGTCGGGCGGGATTCACCCTGATCGAACTGCTGGTGGTGATCGCCATCATTGCTGTGCTGGTGGGCTTGCTGGTGCCGGCCGTGCAGAAAGTGCGCAGCGCGGCGGCGGCGGCGGAATCGAAGAACAACCTGAAGCAGATCGGCCTGGCCGTGGCCAATGCCGATGCTTCCTTCGGGAAGATGCCCATGATGTTTGGCCAGTATGCCTCCAGCGAAGCTGGTTCTTTCTGGTACAACATCCTTCCCCAACTCGAGCAGGAGGGACTTTTCAAGCAGGGTGTCAACGCCTCGCGTTCCGCCAAACTCAAGGTGCTGCAGGCACCGAGCGATACAACCTACAAGACCGGGCAATTTGAGCTCACAAATGCCATGGAGGCCTGGTATGGCAGCAACACTGCCACCCTGCCCACAGGTAACCCTGTGCCAGCATGGGCCACCGGCGGCACGACATGGGGCATGACGAGCTATGCGGCCAACTGGATGGTCTTTGGCGACCGGGCCACGCCGCTGAACACCACCCTGCTCGATGGTACCTCCAACACCCTGATCATTGCCGAGCATTATGCCTCCTGCCGCCGTCCATCGGGTCTGCCCCGTTCGGGCACACTGCTCTGGGGTTATGGAGTGCAACCAGGCGTCGCCTCTGACCCGGTACCCCTGAAGGGGAAGCAGTGGGTTTGGGACGCCCTCGATAGTGGCGTGCCCTGGGCCACCCTGCAAACGCACCTGATCAACGCCCCTTACTGGGCCCGGGCCATCTGGGTGAACAACCCTAATCCGGTGGCCGCCAGCACTGCCTACCCTTACCCCCCCTCCAGCAAGCCGTGGCGTTGCCGCTGTCATCGCAAGCCTGAGTTTGGGCCTGCTGTCGACAATTCCCATCCATTCAAGGAGCAGGGTTACGGCAGTTCCATCAATGTGGCCATGGGAGATGGCAGCGTGCGGTCCCTCTCCTCGGGTATCACCGATGAGGGGTGGTATTACCTGGCCAGCCCTGACGAGGGTGAAGTCAATCTCGACAACTGACAGGCCCGGCATGATTTTGGGAGAGCTGTCATGAAACGATTTTTTGCCTGGCTTCCCGGGTTCCGCTTGCTGGCAGGTTATTGCCTGCTGGCTGCGGGATGCGGTTCCGAGCCCTTCCTGAAGGCGGGGGACCGGGTGGAAGCCGTTCTGTTCAGCGACTCGGAAATCTCAGCCAGCGAGTCCTTTTTTGTCAGTCTGAACCTCTTCCGGCATCGGGGATTATCGTCCCGCCCCGAGCTGGTTCCTTTTTCCCTCGGTATGGGCCAGGCCTGGCCCGAGGGTGAGGTCGAATTCCTTGACAGTGCTGGCACCCGTGTGGGTGAGTCCAGGCATGTGACCTTCGACGATGGCTGTTGAAGCGACGCGCAAAGCCCTTATGTCGCCTCGGTCGAGGTGACGGGAATTCCCCCAAAGGCTACCAGGGTTCGCATTACCGCGTGGGTTCGGGAGCTGGCGACTGGTGTGGAGTTCACCCCCGCCAGCGCCGGATTTGCATTTTCCCGGGCGCAATAAACGCGCCGCCAATTCCGGGTTTCCAACACCACTGTCCCTGACAGGAAAGGGTTTTTTTAGGGTTAGGCTGCTTGCTTGCGCTGGCGGGCCTCGCTAAACACATCCAGCATCTGCCGGTAATGGTGCTCGAAGGTCCACTGGGCGGCCGTCTTGCGTCCCGCCTGGCCGCAAGCTTGTCTTTTGGAGGCATCGAAGAAGTGGCTGATGGCTTTTGCCATTGCCTGGTGATTGTGTGGATCGTCGATCAGAAAGCCTTCGCGTGGGGGACTCATCAATTCGCTGGCGCCGTTGTAGCGGGTGGTGATCACGGGCAGCCCGCAACTCATTGCCTCGGGTACCACATGCGAGCACGGATCATAGAAGGTGGGATGCACAAACAGGTCGGCGGCAAAGTAACCATCGCGCATGTCCGGGCAGTAACCGGCAAAGACCACCTTGTTTTCAATACCCAGCTTGTGAGCGATGGCGCGCATCTCGCGGGTGTCATCGGCGCCCGTGGCCAGCAAACGGAAAGGCTGCTCGCGGGGTAGCAGGCTCACCGCGTGGAGGAGCGGCACAAGACCCTTGAGCCGGTAGTTCATGCCGCAGAACAGGGCCACGACTTCGCTGGGCTGGATGCCATGCTTCTCGCGCACCTGATGGCGGCGCAAAGGCCTGTCCTGTTCGCTGAAGCGATCCGGATTGGTGGCAATGCGCACCACTCGCAAATCTTCGCCGGCAATACCATAAAACCGCTTGAAGTGGCCACGGACCATCTCGCTGATGGCCACCACCAGAGAACCACGATTTCCCAAATGGTTGCCCAGATACTGGCGTCGTTCCAGAGCCAGGAAACTTTGGTGGGCCAGGTCAAATTTTTTCACCAGGCGCATGAAGGTGCGACGACTCTCGGTGGGTTCTTTCTGCAAGTTCTGCTCGGCGCTGGCGGCGTATAGCCCGCCTTGCGGGTAGAGGATATCAAGGCCCCAGGTTTTGTCGAAACCGATGGTGGCATCATGACTGGAGCCGCGCAGGGCCCGCAGCACCTCACCGCCAAAACGCCATGGGCGCAGCGACCTGGGCCAGGAGGAAACCGCGACGCGGTGGAAATGCATGCCCTTGGGCAGCTTGGCCTCATCCCACCGGGAGGCATACAGGTGCAAGCTGTGGCCGTCCTGGGAAAGACGACGGGCCAGGGACGCGATATACATCTCGCATCCACCCCTTTCGGGCAGCACACTTTCGTAGCAGAAAGCGATGTCCATGCCTGATTCCCTGCGCTGATTGGGTTGGACCTGCCCCCGGATTTGCCGGTCCAGCTCCCCTTAATCATCTTGTATCGGTCAGCCGCACCGGTTTGGTGCAGTGAGATTTGCGGCCCTCAAGCCGCCTGGTCCTTTTTTTGCCCACCCGCACCAGGCTGGCCGGGATGGGCGGTCTGGCCGTGGCGGAGTTTCAACTTCCGGTTGTGCTCGCTATAGCGACGGTGTTTGGCGCGCACCAGCTTGCCCACCACCCCCAAAGACCACTGGGGCGCTCCCAGAGTGCGGTAGGCCCGCCAAAATTCCAGGCGATCCCGGGGAGTCACACCCGTAACCTCCGATGAATATAGGAGTTGCGCCAAGTCCTTCACTTGCCAGATCCAGCCGGTGAAGCGGTGCCTCGCCAAACGATGCAAGTCGATCATCACCACCCGGCCGCGCCAGTCGGCGGGAGGGTTCTGGATATCGCGTTCGTTGATGTAGAAATGGCAGAGGTAAAGATCCTTGTGGAAGCAGAACCGGTCGTGCAGCAAGCGTGACAAGCGGGCCATTTCCCGCGCCAGGCCCCGCTTCATGTCACGGAATCCACTTTCTCCCATCTGGCTGGCGGCCATGGGGATGGCCTCGTGCAGAGGGAGCATACCAGTCAGTTCCTCGACCACCAGGCAACTGGAAAGGCGGGTTCCGGGGCCATGGAACTCGGCGGCGGCCACGGCTTCAGGCACTGGCACACCTTGGCGCCTGGCCCATTCCAGGTGCTGCCATTCCTGCAATGCTGGAGACCACTTGCCACCTGGGGTCAGCCAGGCCAATAGTCCATGCAGCCACGGAAGCTTATGGTGTCGCTTCACATAAACCACCAGATCGCGGCCTGTGGTGGTATCGGGCAGAGTCCAACGGGCAATACTGCGCCCCTGTTTGGCATGGAACCGGTCGGTGAGATTGGCATCCATGATGCGGTCCACCCAGCCGGGCCCTGCCAGCCGGGCCCAGTCGGCCCGCTCCACACCCTGCACCCGGCCCTGCCTCCAGGCCTGCAGCCAGCCTTTCCCATAGCTGGGCAAGGCTCTGTAGCGCGGTGGGGGTCCACCTTGTTCATCCATTTCCATCATGCTACCTCCCGAGTACCCGGCGCCTGACATCACCAGGGGATGTATTTCAGTAGTTCCAGAGCTTTTATTGCTTGAAAAAATTCCAGCGCGCCGCGAATGGGCCAGCTCTTCTGAGTAGGCAAGGCGCAGAACCGCCAGCCCGTCCCGACCAATACCTGTCCGCTCGATTTCCCGGCACAGGCGGGACACTTCGCCCTGGCGTCCCAGCCAGCTTACCCAGGCACGGCGCACGCCTCCTGGCAGCAACACCACCTCGCGCAGCGTGGTGGATGCCAAAGGTGCCCGCGGGCGGGGTAATCCCTCCAGGCGAACCGCCAGGCCGGTGCCATTTGCCGCGAGCCGGCACCCTGCACCATGCAGGCGCGCCAGCACCCGCCCGGTCTCAGCCAGCACCCGGAGAACCCGCTTCTTGTCAGTTGCCGATCCGGTCAGCCATTGCCGCAGGGGTGATGCCTTGGCCCCCAGTTCCAGCATCACATAGGAGGTGATGCGGCCAGGGGCCAGGGTGCTGCGTCCCACAGCCAGAACCTGTGGTCCTGGCACGGCATGGCGGCGCAACTGGTTGTAAAGGCTGGCCTCATGCCGCTGGGTTGACCGCCACAGGGTGCCCTCGAGGCCCCAGGTTCGCGCCACCCGGCCGCAAACAGTTCCCAGGCGACCGCCACCGAGTTCGACCTCGCTGATGAAGGCGCCCTGCTGATGGCTTGCCTGGCTGACAGCCTGATCGAGGCGGCATCGCTGCGGTTCGCCCGAGCGGCTCACACTCGGTGGCCAGGAGGAGGTGACCAGCATGTCCTCACCGTCGAGGGGTATCCAGTCCAGCCCCAAACCCACCACGGATCCCGAACATTTTTCACGGATATGGCGACGGCGCAGCAGACGGGTTCCCTGTGTGGTGATCCATTCACCTGCCTGGGCTTCCAGATCGGGTCGCATCAACCAGCGCCGCTCCTCACGGGTGAATTCACCCGGGTCGTACGATTCCCGACAAACCATGCCGAAACCACCCCACAGGCAGCCGGCCCGCCGACGCGCCTCACGCAAATAGGCTCGCAGCAGCAGTTGCCTTTCACGGAAGCTGGAATGCCCTTCGGAAACCGTGGCATGCAGTGCCGCCAGATCGCGCAGACGCGCCTTACGCCCCAGACCCACCACCCGTCTGGTGCGCTGCCAGTCCAGCAAAGTGGGTTCACCCGTATCGAGATCTACCAGAATATGCTTGGCATAGAGATCGGGATGACTGAAGCCCGCCGCATGCAAGCGGGCAAGAGCCCGTCCCAGCTTGATGGCAGCCCGACGGCGGCGCCATCCGTTGCGCTCCTCCACCAAAAAGAGTCCCATCTCCGTGGCGGCCAGCTTTTCGGCCACCATCAGAAAATGCTTGCCAGCACTGTCTTTACCAAAGGCAATCCAGCCGGGGCCGGGCAGATTCTCGCGCTCCAGACAATGAAGCAATCGGGCCTCACGCTGGGAAAGGGAAGAGAATCCCAGGCCATCACGCCAGGCCTTCCACCGTTGCCCGAGCCGCACACGACTTTCAATTTTGAGGAAGGCGCAAATACCATCGGCCGGGCCGAGATGGGTTCGCAGCACATGGCGGTCGCGGTGGCCGGTGACATGCACCCCACCGAGGGCGGTGATGGCATCGGCTTCGGTCATACCCCACTGGCTCAGGCGCCAGCGCCAGGCGGGGTGGATCACCACACGCGGACCGCGGATACCGCGCCCCAGAGAACGGTTGGCGATAAACCAGAATAGCGCTCCTGCAAAGACCGCTCCCAGCAGCAAAAAGGCAATCACCGGCATAGCCATTATCCGGTCCTCGCCAAGGGAAGTGATGTGAATCCGTTCAGCAGGTTGTGGCAGGCTTCCAGCACATCCTGGACTGAGAGTTCACGCATGCAGCGATGATGTCCCAGCGGGCAGGCGCGTTTTTGGCAGGGGCCGCAGTCGAGTTTCTTCTGCAGATGGACCGAACGCGGATGCCAGGTTTCGGTCCAGCCAATATGCGTGGGCCCAAACAGGGTGACCACCGGCACACCAAAAGCATGGGCGAAATGACGCGGGCCACTGTCGGTGGTCACCAGCAGGGCACTCCGGCGCACACAGGCCTTGCTCAGCCCCAGGCTGGGCTCGGGTCCGGCGGAGTGCGCCAGGGCGTGGACCCTGGGATGATCGGCGTCGCTGCTGATGGCCTGCCCCAGTTGCGCCTCGGCGGGCCCACTTAGTAGCAGCACCCCCATGCCTTCGTTGGCCAGTTGACGAGCCAGCCCGGCAAAGCTTTCGCGTGGCCAGAATTTGGCTTGTCCAAAAGCGGCGCCCGGGTTGAGGATGGCCACCGGGCCGGTTCCAAATCCCGCCCGCTTCCATACCTGGGTGGCGGCGTTCTCATCCGCTGGCAGGGTAGCCAGCCGGGGGATTAGGCCCGGTTCAGCCGATCCGGCTGCCAGGGCGATGCGGTTGTATTCGAGCATGGCCGGGAATATGGCCCTTTTGCCATCGGTGCCGGTTGTCGGCCTGAGCGCCTCGGAGAGCAAGAGGCCCCGGCCATGCATGGCCAGGCCCACACGATGCTGGCACCCGCCCAGCCAGGCTGCCAGGGAGGTGCGGAAGCTGTTCGAAAACAACACGGCCTTGGCAGGCTTCAGGTGGCGCAAGGCGCGGGCAACCCGCAGGGTGCCTCGGTCCATGCCGCCGCCAGCACCAAGGAGAATATGATCAAAAAGATCCAATCCTTCCAGGACCGCCAGCGGTCCCAGCTTGCCAATTCCCACCAGATCGTGACCAGGATAGGCGGCCCGAAGGGCCAACAAGGCAGGAGTGGCCATGACTGCGTCCCCCACCCAGCCGGGGAGGAAAATGGCGATCGAGGGTTTGCCTGAGGGTGTGCCCTGCTGGATGTTGCTCAAGCGGCCTCCATGCGGGTGATCAGACGCGTTGAAGAATAGCCAGCCTTCAGCTCGGCCAGATGGACCCGACCACCCCAGGATTCAACCAGGTCGGCCCCTACCACGGTCTCGCGGCGGTAGTCTGCCCCCTTCACGAGAACCTGGGGCCGTACTGCCCTTACCAGCTCAAGCGGCGTGGGTTCATCAAACACCACCACAAAATCCACAGCCTCAAGCCCCGCCAGCACGGCGCCACGCGCTTCCTGGGGGTTGACCGGTCGGCTGGGCCCCTTCAGGCGGGAGACACTGGCGTCGCTGTTGAGACCTACCACCAGCAGGTCGCCCTGCGCCCTGGCTTCCGCCAGGTATTGCACATGGCCCGCATGCAGCAGGTCGAAGCAACCATTGGTGAAGGAGACCCGGGCGCCCCCCGCGCGTCTGGTCTCCAGATGGGCCAGCAATTCACCCAGGGAAACCAGTTTGGCCGGACGGCCACCAACATTCGCCCGCGCCAGGTCCTGCAGGATCTCCTGCCGGCTGACTGGGGCCACGCCTATCTTTTCCACTTCCAGGCCACCCGCCACATTGGCCAGGCGAATGGCGCGCGGGTAGTCGGCACCGGCAGCCAGGGCCAGCCCCAGCACGGCCAGCACCATGTCACCCGCGCCGGTGATATCGTAAACCTGTCGGGGCCGAACCGGGAAAAGCAGGCAATCGCCCGAATGCGGCGCCAGGGCCATCCCCTCGCTGTCGAGAGTGATGATGCCAGCCTCCAGATCAAGCGTGTCGCGCAACTGGATGGCCGCTGCGTGTGCTTCCGCCACGCTGTCGAGCGTGCGTCCGGTGGCCAGGCCGGCCTCGAGCCGGTTGGGGGTCATGGCTGACATGCCGTGGTATTTGCGATAATCCCGTCCGCGTATGGGGTCGGCAAGAATACGGATGCCGCGCGCACGGCAATGCTGGGTCAGGCGCGCCAGCAATGCGGGGGTGCAAACACCTTTGTCATAATCGCTCACCAGCACGATGTCGATTTTTTCGAGGGCCGCCTCCAGAGCCGAGGAAAGACGCTTTTCCACCCCGGGCTCAAGGGGGGTTCTGGTCTCGTAATCCACACGGATCATTTGCTGGGGGTGCTTCTGCTGCGCCCTGCCAATGTAACGCTCTTTCACTGTGGTGGGGCGTGTGGAATCTTCCAGCACAGCCTCGTGATCCACCCCAAGACTGTCCAGGAGGGCACGCACGCGGCGGGCGTCCTCATCCGCGCCCACCACACCGGCCAGGCGCACCCGGGCGCCCAGTTTGGCCAGCATCATCGACACGCTGCTGGCCCCGCCCAGACGCTCTTCGCGACGGTCGGCCCGCAGCAGCATCACCGGGGCCTCCTGGCTGATGCGCTCCGCATCGCCCCAGATATAGCGGTCGAGCATCAGGTCACCCAGCACGAGCACCTCGGGCTCGCCGAGGCGCCCCATCAGCTCGGCCAGATCGGCCCCATGTGCCCTGGTTTCCACTGTCATTGAAAAGCCTCCGCCAGCCTGCAAACGCCAATCCAGACACTGTTCAAGCAGCCTGCCCTGTGGCATTCACGGCTCGCCCTGCCAACCCCTGAGCCACCGCTGCATGCAACAGGGGCAGCAGAATCTCATGGTTGCCGGTCATCTCCAAACCCAAAGCCGCCGGCCGTGACAACACATTGGTCGCGGTGCGGTATTTGGATTCCTTGTCGAAGTTGATCGCCACCAGGCCGGAAATGTCATGACCCAGATTGCGAGCCACGGAGACTGCCTTGAGAAACACCTCAGGCATGATGACCGCGCTCCCCAGGTTGAACCACACCCCATGGGCCAGGCGGCTCACCACCGTGCACAGGCGGCGGAAATCCACCATGGATGCCTCGCCCAATGCGGCTCCGGAAACCTGGGGGTGCATGTGTACCACATCGGTGCCCATCGCCACATGGATGGTGCACGAAGCCCCCGCCCGGTGCGCGGCCAGCACCAGGCTGGCCTCGGGGTTGGTCAGTTTGCCGGCCCGGTCGAGTTTGTCGAGGTGTTCCCCCAGAGCCTGGCCGAATCCCACGGTCGAACCAAGGCGGGTGGCCTCAGCCATGGCATCGGCTGTCTCGCGGGCCATGCCAAAATTGCCCTGATGCAGGACAGCCCCCACATCCTCACTGGTGTGGCCACAGGCGGCCAGCTCGAAATCATGGATGGCGGCGGCGCCGTTCATGGCCACAGCGGTAACAACGCCCTGTTGCAGCCAGTTGATCAGATAGGGCGCGCACCCGGTCTTGATCACATGCCCGCCAATGGCCACCACCACTTGCCGCCCCTGTGTGCTGGCGCGCACCAGCTCGTCACGCACCCTGCGGAGCGTGTTGGCCGCCAGTTGTCTGGGGAGTGAATCAAGCCAGTCGGCGACGGTCACACCTGCAGCCGGTGGCTTGCCCAGGTCGTTGGCAAATACCTTCGAAGGCCGATCTGCCAGCGCATAGGTGCGCAGGCCGGAAAGGTCCATGGGCGCCGGGTAACCTGTCCGGTTGTCATGCCTCGCCTGGCTCATCCTGCTCTCCTGATATGTTTGCCAATGGGCCAAAGAGTGGCCCGTCATTTTCAGCTACCACCGGCCAGGTGATCACTTCTGCCGCATCATGCTCGGCCGAGGCCCGACCGGCGTTTGCCTGCTTTTCGAGCATTTCTTCGAGGATAGTCACACCCTCCAGAATCTCCAGCTCGACATGGGGTGCGTACAAGGGGCGGCCACCCAGCTCGGCCAGCCGCAGCTTGACCAGGTCTTTACGGGTGCAGGCCATCACGGTGTCCTCTGGCAGGCTTGAGCCCCAGAGGCGCAGGTCGCGCACCGCCTCGCGGTCATAGGCGAAGTGGTCTGGATAAACACGCTGGTCAATCAGCCGTGCGCCAAGTTGCTCCAGCGTGCGATGAAAGGCCTCAGGCCGGCCCACACCTGAAAAAGCGGCCACCGGCTTGCCGGCCAGCTCTTGCAGGGGGATCAGTTCATCGGTGCCCTCACGGACCAGGCCGACCGGATTATGCCGGGTGATAATTTGCGGCAGGTCGGGGAAAGTGCGCTTCAGCAGGGCCCGCAAAGAAGCCAACTGATCCGGATGGACCTGGTCTGCCCGGGTCAACAGCACAGCATGGGCCCTGCGCAAGCCACTGACCGGCTCACGGAGAAGACCGCGTGGCAGCAAGTGACCATGCCCGAATGGACAGGTTGCGTCGATCAGCACCAGGTCCAGATCCCGGGCCAGGCGGGTGTGCTGGAATCCATCATCCAGCAGGAGCAGTTCCGCCTCAAGTTCTTCGATAGCCACCCGCCCCAGGTTGGCCCGGTCGGGGCTCTGGAGGTGGGGCACATCGGGCAACAGTTCACCCAGCAGCAGGGCCTCATCGTTCTGACCGCCGTCGACACCGCCATAACCACGGCTGAGCAGTGCCACCTGGATGTCCCGATCACGCAACCAGCGGGCGATCCAGGCCACTGCCGGGGTTTTGCCGGTGCCCCCCACCGTGAGATTCCCCACACTGATGACCGGGCGATTGAGTCTGACCGGTTTTTTGCTGAATTGGCTACGCACCCACCAGCCAGCACCATACAAGCCGCTGGCAACCCACAATGCGCCACGGGTCAGCGATGCCGAAAGGCCACGCGACTTGCCAGAGAGCAGATGCTCCCAGGTGTGTGTCCAGAGCGCGCCCGAAGGCGGGCTTTTGCATGTGGAATGAGCGATGACCAAGGGGCTCCGTCCCCGGAAAAGCCGCGCGCACCGCGATGGAAAAACAGCGTCCTTGCGGCCTTACCCCGGTGCAAACATGGCAATCTTGTACCCCGCCGGGCAAAGCCGAGTCAACTTGATCGCCCCGGAGGCCGGATACTCAAGTCGTAGCCTCTGAATACCGTGCGATTCTCAGCTTAGCCGGATACTCAAGTCGTAGCCTCTGGATACCGTGTGATTCTCAGCTTAGAATGGGGCAATTGGCAGGCTGAGGCCTAACAGCCCGGCTAAAGGCATCCAAAGCAAGCTGCTTGAGGGGGTTTGGTGAAAATGAAGCGCATGACTGTTTTGGCTGGCATGGCTATTCTGGGTGCTTTTTTGTCATGGACTTCCACGATGGCGCAGGAGACCGATACCAAGGTCATACCCGCGGCCAAAAAAACCAGGGAACTCCTGAAAACCAAAATCTCCGTCGATTTCGATGACACCATCCTGAAGGATGCGGTGCAGGAACTGAAAGACCAGGTCAAGGGTCTGGTGATTCGCATCGATTCGAAGGGTGGTGTGAGCCAAAATGGCAAACTCACATTCAAGGCTAGCGACAAGCCGGTTTCCGAGGTGCTGGAAGGCATGTTTGCCAAAAATGGCCTGGGTTATGTGATCATCAACAACGCCAAGGATGCCTATCCGGGTGCGATCATGATCAAGCAAGGTAAAGAGCGTGGCACCCTGATCAACTCACGCTGACAGGGGTTCCCTTGGCTCGCGTGCCCTCACCAAAACCGGATTTTTCCTTCCTGAACCCCATGGTGGCCCATTCGCGTGACGGGCGGGTGGCTATTGGGGGGCTCATGGACGCACCCACCCTGGAGGCGGCCTACAGGCGTGGCATTTTTCCTTGGGAAGATTCGCCGGCGGGGCCTGTATGGCATGCCTATGCGCCCCGGTGCGTCTTGCGACTGAAGCCTGGCTGTGGCAACCGGAATCTGCACCGGGCTGGGCGGCTTCCTTTCCGTTTCACCACCGACCAATCCTTTCAGGGGGTGATGCTTGGTTGCGCGGATCGCGCTGAGGGGTCGTGGATCAACGACGAAAAGCTGGCTGGCTATGCCAACCTGCATGGTCGGGGTCTGGCGCATAGCGTGGAAGTGTGGCAGGGTGCCGAACTGGTGGGTGGCCTGTATGGCGTGACCCTGGGTGGGCTTTTCGCGGGTGAGAGCATGTTCTCCCGGGTGAGCCAGGCCAGCAAGGCAGGGCTGGCCTGGCTGACAGCCCGGTTGGCCACCGCGGGCTATACGCTGTTTGACGCACAGGTTGCGAATAGCCATACGCTTTCGCTGGGCTTCGAGGAAATCCCCTGGAGGGAATTTCAAAAGCTCTTGCAAGAGGCCCTGGAATCGCCAGTGACCTGGCCGGGTGCATGAGCTTGCCGGGGCTTGCCAAGGGCGGCCGGCAGTCCATTTCTGAATGCGAAATGCCAGATTGGGCAAGTATTTCACATTTCCAATTGGGTTCATGTACAATCTGCAAATAAGGGTTTGCCGGTTTTCACAGGTACTCCGGCAAGGCCTTTCTGATTTATTATTCCCATCGGGATCCACAGCGGTTTTAGGAGAAATTGCCTATGAATCGGAACAAAAAAAGACCGGCTTTCACGCTGATTGAATTGCTGGTGGTGATTGCCATCATCGCGGTATTGGTGGGTCTGCTGGTGCCAGCCGTGCAGAAGGTGCGTGAGGCGGCCAACCGCATGAGTTGTTCCAACAATATGAAGCAGCTTGCCCTAGCCTTCCACAATTATCACAGCGCCCAATCCAGTTTCCCTAGCTGGGGTTTCGATTTTCTGGCAAACCCTAATCCTGCCAACGCCCTGGGGCCGCAAGTCCAGGGGCATAATCACCTGACCATGATTCTTGACTACATTGAGCAAGGCAATGCGGTGAAGCTGCTCCGGACGGATTTTTCTGTGGCCGATCCCACCAACCTGCCTCCTCCCTATGGTCCCTCACTGGGTGCGGGTACTCGCATCAAGACGCTGCTTTGCCCCTCGGCCCCGGTGCACGATACGGACTACATCGCTTATTTCATGCAGGGAGGGGTTCCCAACAAGGGGCCCATGACCATGGGAGCCACCGATTATAATCACATTTACGGTATCGAAAGCACTTTCCGTACAGCCTGCGCACCCAACAGCCCGGTCACGCCAGATTGTGGCATGCTGGGCTCCAAGGGCAAGGGCCCGATGGGTTCGAAACCCACCCTGGCCGATACCACGGATGGTACCACCAATACCATTCTGCTCGTGGAGAATGCGGGGCGTCAGCAGGTGTATCAGAAAGGCCTGGCGGTCATGCCCAATACTCCGCCTGGTGCCGCACCCGGCTGGACTTTGAATGGCGCCTGGGCCGACTACAACACCAATTACAGGCTGTGCGAGATTGTGGTTGCCACCCAGCAGCGGGCCAGCACCTGCAACATCATCAACCAGACCAATATCGGCAACACCCGTGGCGGGGGTATTTACGGTTTCCATTCGGGCGGTGCCAATGTTGCCCGGGGTGATGGTTCCGTTGCCTTCCTGAGTGCAAGCACCCTGCCCGGCATCGTCGCTGCGATGGTTTCGGCTAACGGCGGCGAGATTGTCGACATACCCTGATGCCGGCGGTTTTTCAAGAAGCTCAGCGGCTCCATCGTTCTGGTGGGGCCGCTTTTTTGATGGGAGAACGACATGCACGCCCTGACTTGCAGCCTGTTGACATGCCTGCTCATGGCTGGTCCGGAAGCGGAGAAGAAGCCCAATCTGGTCTTCATCCTGGCCGATGATCTGGGTTACGGCGAGGTGGGAGCCTTTGGCCAGAAAAAAATACCCACTCCAAATATTGACCGTCTGGCGCGACAGGGGATGAAGCTGACCCGTCATGGCTCAGGAGCCCCTGTTTGCGCCCCATCACGCTGCGTATTGCTGACCGGAAAACATCTGGGGCACGCGGAGATTCGTGGTAACCGCCAGGCCAGCCTCAGTTTTCCGCAATTCAGCGAAGGTCAGCATCCCATCTCAGGCCAGGCATTGACGCTGGCGACGGTGTTGCGCCAGGGTGGCTACACCACCGGTGGATTCGGCAAATGGGGGCTGGGCCCGGTCGGCAGCAGCGGTGACCCTGCCAGGCAGGGCTTCGACCGCTTCTTCGGGTACAACTGCCAAGCGGTAGCGCATAGCTATTTCCCCCGCTCCCTGTGGGATAACGACAGGCAGGTGGTTATCAATCCCCAGCCGGTTCCCGGGCATAAGCGACAGCCTGAGGGCGAGGTACGGCTGGAGGACTATCAGGGCGAGATCTACGCACCTGACCGAATCCTGCGCGAGGCCCTTGGCTTTCTGGACGCCAACCGGTCGAAACCCTTTTTTCTGTATCTGCCTTTCATTGAACCGCATGTGGCCATGCACCCACCCAGGGCCTGGGTGGAGCGCTTTCCGGCAGAGTGGGACTCCACTCCCTATCGAGGTGAACGCGGTTACCTGCCACATCCCAGGCCCCGGGCCGCCTATGCTGCCATGATCAGCCACCTCGACGACCAGGTGGGCCAGGTGCTTGACCGGCTTGATACCCTGGGTCTGGCCAGCAATACCCTGGTGGTTTTTTCGAGTGACAACGGACCCACACATCCGCAGCCAGCCACCGGACCGTCCTCGGTCGGGGGTGCCGATCCCGCATTTTTCAACAGCACCGCCAACCTGCGGGGACACAAGGGCAGTGTTTATGAAGGTGGTGTGCGGGTGCCGACGCTGGTCCGCCTGCCGGGCAAGGTGCCTGCGGGTTCCACCAACCTGATGCCTGGCTATTTCGCGGATTGGTTCCCCACCCTGTGTGAGGTGGCCGGGCTGAAAGTTCCCGGTGGCCTCGATGGGCAGAGCCTGTGGCGTGGCCTGACAGGCGGGCCTGCCATCGAGCCGCGCAAGCCTATGGTTTATGTATTCCCTGAATATGGCGGACAGGTTGCAGTCAATCTGGGGCGGTACAAGCTCGTGCGCACCGGGCTGAAGACAAAAAATCCCGGTCCCTGGGAGCTGTATGACCTCGAAAACGATCCGTCGGAAGCCAGCAATATTGCCACTCGTGAGCCGGTGATCCTGGCAAAGGCCCAGGCTGTGCTGGCGCAACAGAACAGTGCCAACCCCTTGTTTCCCGTGGTTGTTCCGAGGGATTGAAAAATCACCCGCCGGTGGCTGTGATTGGTTCATTGCGGCCGGTTCATTCCCTTCCCCAGCCCGCCACTTCTTGCTCAGGCAACCAGCCTTCCCCAACACCAGGCAAGTTCACCGCCACCCATCCGGGCCTATTGCGAAGGATCTGCACTCTTTGCCCGGCCGGCAGTTCTGCCAGGTTCGGGAAATCGGGACCATCACCCGACCGCGCCTGACTGGCCACCAGGGTGAAGCCCTGCCCGGATGGTGCTGGGCCTGGCCAGAGTGCCATGGCAGCCCAGGGAACGAGGGCCATGGCCATAGCCCCCGGCCAGGTCCGGCGCAGTCCGCAGCCAAGCCACCCTGCCGTATGGAGGGCACCCCAGGCCAAACCCATCAGCAACCAGGCGGTGGGTTTAACCAGGTTTGGCAACTCGTCCGGGTGGGCCAATGACCGGCTCGCCCACCCAAGACGCAGTGCTGCTGTCAATGGATCGCTGGTGGCGGCACTTTGATATTGAGTAATGGCCAGTCCGGGTTGTCCCTGGGTCCAGGCTGCATCACCTGCTGCAATTGCCGGGTCTGTCAACCCGGGTGGGGTGAGAGGCAAGCGCCAATGGATCAAAAGCAGACCGCCAGCCAGGCCCAGCGATCCCGCCACCAGCCAAACCAGTCTGGTTCGGGCCACAGGGTTGGGGAGGGTTGGCACATCCATGGGGTTTTCCCACAGGGCGCCGAGTTCAGCCACCCGGCGGATCGACCAGCCACGCCCGGCCAGGAAATGACCCACACCCTCACTGGTGTGACGACCTGGCGGCAAACCACCAGCGGTCAACCAGGCCCGCCAGTGAGCCCGCTGGGCCTCGCCACCAGACGGCCAGCGGGGCCCGCCCCATATGGCCAGTACCAGACAGGCCACACCAGGTCCTATCCATAGCAACCGGTTCAGGGCGGCCCATGCCTGCCAGCCAAACGCAAGGGCGCGCGTTTGCCTCTCGCGGATCGCCTCACCCAGCCAGTCGCCATTTCCTGTTGGCGGGGCACCCGCCACCCGCACCGGTTCCACTGCCTGAAGACGGAACATGGCCCGGGCAGAGGGGAAAGGCAGATCGTCACGCTGATAGTGGCAGGCGATATCGGGTAGCCGCCACAGGCCGGGCCGCAAGGCCACCAGCCACCAGCGCGTCAGCGAGCCCTGGTCCTCATCCATTTGTTCCGCTGGCCTGTCCACCTGCCACAACAACGCATCGGGCGGGGTGACAAAAAAAGGGGTGGGAAAAACCGGACGGCGTGCGGCGGAGCCGGTGAGCCGATTTCCCTGGGCCACTCCGGTGGCTTTGACCCGGGCGGTGATCAGAATGGTCTCGCCGATTTGCACCGTTGCCTTGTCCACCCACACCAGCAGGCTGAAATCACCAGCAACGACAGCCTGTGGGCGGTTACCGTCGGCTTGTTGGCAGACCAGCATCAGGGCCAGCAGACTCACCAGTCGGGCACCTCCACAGCGCGCCGGTTCCAGCCATCGCGGTTCCAGCGGACCGCTTCGCGCCTTTGTCGGGCAAGGGCGGCCCGCAACAATTCCAGGGCTTCGGCTTCGGATAGCTGCTGCGGCTGACGGGTGTCGAGCAACACGGGTAGCCGGCCTGTGCCGGGCATGAGTCCGGGGGTGTTTTCCGTACCTTGCCCACTGGCCACCTCGCCACTATCGCGTCGGGGTGAGTCGGGGGCTGATCCACCCGGATCTCCCAGCCCCTCTGATGCGGCTGTGCTTTGTTCTGCCGGGCCAGGGCTTTTTTGAGGGGTATCGCGTCGCCCCGGTGGGGGACATTGTGCCAGGCTCCAGCGGATCTGATTCAGGAACGCCGGATCTGATTCTTCCAGGGCCAGTTCGAGTGCCGCCAGCAGGGCGGGGCGATCCATGGGGAGGCAATTGCCGTGCAGCAGATGGGCTTGTATGAGCAGCAAGCGGGCCTCTTTGGGAGGCCTGCTGGAGGTGGCGGCAGCCCGTGCCCAGGATTCGGCCTGACGGGCCACCAGGGCCCGTTGGGGATCGTCCAGGCCCAGGTTGGCTGCCTGGTGGAGCAAGGCCCTGGCGCTATCCATGGCCTGGTCGGCCGCCTCTACTCGGTCACTGCCTTGCTGGCAGCCGTATAATGCCAAAATTATGGGGAAAACGGCCAGCTTTAGGGGAAAAAGCAGCAAGAAAACCGGGACGGGATAGGCCAGATACCAAATCCATGCGACCAGGGCGTATGCCAGCAAAAAGGTTCCCCAATCAGTAGCCGGGCCAGGAGCTGGAGGGATACGATCCACCAGCACGCCGCCACCCGCCTCGGCAATGGTTGCCAGCCACTGAGGCTGTGCTCTGGTGCGTACCGGCGCGCCTTGCCATTCCAGAAGGTCGATTCCCAGATCGGTTTCCAGGGGGATGGCAGCCTCCCGCATGGGATCACCCACGGGAACCACCACCAGGTCGATTTTCGCAGAAGCCAATGCCACCGCCTCGAGTATGACATCGGAATCGTGCTTTGGATCGTCGCCATCACTGATCAGCACCACACGCCGTGGACCGGAAAGACCTTCCAGAACCCGCCGGGCCATCGCCAGGCCGGTTCCCAGCCGTGTGCCTGAAACGGCGCCAGGCAGTGGGGCAAGATCGGGATGGGCGGCCTCAACCCGCAACTGGTCCAGGCAATCGCGCAAACGCCCCCGGTCAGCCCGGCTGGCGGGAGCTGCGGCCAACCGTGACCGGGCGGCGCAAGTGATGAGGCCGATGGATTCCGCCGCGTTGTCAAGTCCAGCCAGGGCTTTGTCGCGGGCCAGGACCCAACGGGGCGGGTTGCCCGCCCGCATTGATTGGCTCAGATCGATCACCAGCAGGGTGGTAACCTGAGCAGGGCCTGGTTTTCCCCAAAAACCACCTGCGATTGTGCAAATCAGGGCGATGGTTGCGGCTCCCCGGACAAGGGGCCGTGGCATAGGTGATCGCACCGCGGGCAGGGTGAGCGGATCGTGGGTTGGCTGCCGCATGAATGCAGACCCCGCTTGCTCAAAAAAGGTTCAGGCCCCGGCTGTTGCGGCGGTCAGACCGCTGGCCAGACGGAGGGTGAAAGTGTCGCTGGGTACAAAGCAGCCTTGCTGGGGCTGGAAGGTGCGTCGTTGAGCGTGCAGCATATTTCCCTCGATGGTGTATTCACCATACGACCAGCGCCCCGTCTGGGTGGCGCTTCCAGCACAGATGACGGCAAAGGGAAGTCCGTCACCTGCCTCGTGATGATAGGCGCGGTGACGATGGCCGTGCATCCACAGCACCACGCCTCCCTGCTCGGCGACACCCACCAGCTTTTCCAGATCGCGAAGCCGACGCGAACGCCACTCGGGTTTGCCGTTGTCGAGGCGCACAGGATAGTGGGTGACCAGCACGCGCATACCCCCGTCGAGTTGGTCGAGCAGCCGGGCGAGGCGATCGAGTTGATCTTGCCCGACCGAACCGGTGGCATCCCAGGGCAGCAGGTTGGGCCGACTGGAATTGACAGCGACCAGCCACAGGGGGCCGACCCGCTGAGCAAAGGGATAGATGGCCTTATCGAGTCGTATACCCTCTTGCCAGGACCCGAACCGTTGTTCGAACATGCCACTCTGCACGGTGCGGCGCAGCAAGTGGTCGTGGTTGCCTGGCACAGCGATGCCGGGGGCGCGGTTGGCCTTGGCCCCCAGCAGGTCGGCGGCGGTCACAAACTCCTCATCAAAGCCCAGGCAACTGGCATCACCCGAAAAAATACGGTGTTCGGGCTGGCGCTCATCCAGGTCGTGGGCCAGGGCGCGCAAGGCATTGTCAGCGTGGCGAAACCGCCAGGCCCTGCCCAGCAGACGCAGGTTCACCCATCCCGCGGTGCGCTTGCTGAAGACATCGCGCACCCGGAAAGGGTATTTTTCGAGACAAACATGCACATCGGAAAAGTGGGCCAGACGCAAGGAGGCCCCTGTACTGGCATGATCGGGCAGGCCGGGGACCTGGGTCATGGGGTGCCTCCGGGGGCCACGGGGGTGCCAGGGGCACCGGGCGGCGCGCCCCCCTTGGCTGCCGGGCCCCGTCGTTTCAGCCGGACGCTTTCTGATGCGGCTGCGGCCAGGGTGCGGAGGGTGGCGGCACTGCGCATTGCCAGCTCCTGGGCGGCAGCCTCCTGTCCGGGTACCGGCTGGTAAACCAGCGCCAGGGTGGCTGGCTCCACAGGCGAGGCATAACCGATGAGGAAGGCGAGGGCGGTTGCAGACGGTGGTGGCGGCGGCGGTGTGGGCGCCTTGGCTTTGCCCCCTCCCGTCTTGGGGGCGGCGGGCACTGGCTGCGGACTGGGTGCGGCGGTGGGCTTGCTGGGCGGCTTCAGCCATTCCACAGCCACCGTGCCGCGCAAGCTCGCGGAGGTCAACTCCTTCTTTTCCCAGATTCCCTCCGGCCGGTTGAAGTTGCGGACCTTCGGGAGTTCCGTCTTTGTCACCGCCAAATTTCGCCCTTTGGCAATCACGAGCCACAGGCTGGAAATGGGCCCCTGAATCGCGGTGGCGGGTGAGTATTGCAACACCGTGAGGTTGGTCCCGGGGGGGGGAGGCAGGGTGGCTGGTGCGGTGGTGAATCCGGCGGGTGGGCGGAAAAAAAGCTCCAGCAGCGGACCCTTGATGACTCCCCTGTCGGTGGTCCGTTCCATCGATGGAATCAGCGCAGCACCGGCCAGGCGTTTCTCGTCCTCATCAAATTGCTTGATTCTGGCCCATGTTTTTTGCGAGGTCTGCAGATAATCATCCACACCACAGCCAACAACAACAGATACCAAGCCCACTCCCAGCAGCAGGCACCTAAGCCAGCTGGAGCCAAGAGCCATCCCATGAGGCCCGGCGGGCACCATCCTTGCACCTCGTTTATTTGGCAAGTTTGCCAAAACCCTGTGTGATCACCCTTTTCATAGTAACAATGTGTCGCCCGCTTGTCCGGCCATAACCTTAAGACTTATTCAGATTTGGCAATCTTTGCCTTTTCCTTGCCAATTCAGCCAAAGCTTTCCAGTCGTATCTATTTTACCAAGGCAACCTGATCTGGCGTTTGTAGGGGATTTGAGTATTGTTCCGGCCCTCGCATGGACGATGCGTGGAAGGTCGGATTGCAACCCGATTCTTCGCCCGCCACCGTCCTGACCGAGGCCTGGATGAAGATCGCTGGAGTAGCAAGCATGAGCGGACAGTCTCTTTCACAACAGTCCATCCCCGGTGCCAGCCCGTTGCGCCCGCGCGGGTCGGCCTGGACCCTGCAGCCCACCAAAGCCGCCTTCATGGCCGGTGTGCCCCTCTTTGGTTTGCTGTATGTGGGTGCCAGATTCAGCCCGGTGGGTGGTGAACTGCTCCGCCGCTACCTTAGCCACCCCATCGAGTTGGTGGAGCTGGCGCTCTTTTGCCTGGGTTTGGGTGCGTTCATTGGCCGTATGTGGGGCCTGCGCCTGGAACGCGCTGCTCTCACCCGTCTGCCGTTACCGGCCCAGGCACCTGGCTCCACCGATCCTGCCACCGCCCCGGAACTGCTGCGCAGTCTGAAATCGCAGCCGATGGCCTGGCGCGAAAGCTTCTGGGGCAGGCGCTTGCTGGCAGCGATGGATTTCGTCGCGCGCCGGCAATCGGCTCAGGAACTGGATGACCAGCTACGGCAGTTGGGTGATTCCGATGCCATGACGCTGGAGGGCAGTTATTCGATCAGCCGCTTTATCACCTGGGCCATCCCCATCCTGGGGTTCCTGGGTACCGTGCTGGGTATCACCGATGCCATTGCCGGCGTCACTCCCGAGGTGCTGGAGGAATCCCTCTCGAGTGTGACCGATGGCCTGGCCCTGGCATTCGACTCTACCGCCCTGGCGTTGGCACTGACCATGGTGCTGATGTTTGCCGCCTCGAACCTTGAGCGCTCCGAGTCCGGGTTGCTCAGCGAGGTGGATTCCCAGGCCGAAGACGCTTTGGCCCATCGCTTCACCCGACACGGGTCCGACCCCGCCGGCAAACTGGCCGAAGGCATCGATGCGGTGGTGCGGCGGCTCACTGAAAGCGCGCAAAAACAAAACGATCAGCAGGCGACCCAGTGGGGACAGGCCGTGGAGCGATCGGGTCAGGCGCTGATGGGTATGGGGCAAAACCTGGCCGATGGTTTGGGCCGGGGCCTGGAAAGGGCCTTGGGAGCGCACCTCGAGGCTTTCACACGCCGGGTGGAATCGCTGGAGCAGCAAAGCGCCATCCATCGTGAGGAATGGCGGCAGTCGATCAGTGGCATGGCATCGCAACTTGCGGCAACCTCGGCGGCCCAGTCCGCCTCGCTCGCCGGCATAGAGAATCGTCTCGGTGAGCGCCTGGCCCAGCCCATGGAAGCGCTCGATCACCTGGTGCGCGAGGCCCACACCCTGCGCAGCCTGCAGCAGCAGTCCCGCGAAGCCCTTGAAACGGTGGCCGGTAGCGAGGCACTGCAGGAAACCCTGCACACGCTCACCGCCGCTGTACACCTGCTGGCCGGCCAGGCCGCGCGGGGGCGAAGTGCCCAGCCGCGCCTGGGCACCGCTGGTGAGGGTGGTACCAGTCAGGCCGCCTGACACGAGAATCCAGGCGTTTTTTCCCGTAATTGATCTGACCGGGGTTCCATGCGACGCGCCAAAGCGAAGCTGACTGTCTCCACCTTCCCCTTTCTGGCGGTGCTTTTGTGCGCCATGGGGTCGCTGATCATGTTGTTGATGGTGTTCGACCAACGGGCCAAACGGGCGGCCCGGCAACGCAACATGCAACAGGCGGTGGTTCAGGCCCGGGCCGAGGAAGACCGCTGGAAGAAAGCCCAGGCGGCTTTGGATGCCGATGCCACGCTGCAACAGGAGCAGGAGCGAGCCCTCCGGGCGCGGGGCGAGAAGGCCCTTGGCGAACTGGAAGGGCAGGCGAAATCGCTGGCTACATCCCTCGAATCGGCCGCCACCGCCGCACTGGCCGAGAAAGGCAAGGCTGGAGACCTGCGGGCGCGTGTCGAATCCATCAGCGGGCAACTGGAAGTGGGTCGGCGTGACCTGGCGGCTCTTGATGCCCGGCTTGACGGAACGAAACGGGCCGCCCTGCAGCGCGAACGCGAACGCCAGGACCGCAAGCGCCTGGTGGGAGACGCGAAACGGGCCGTGGAGGCCCAGCGGGATTCAGAGCGGGTCCGGCTGGAGCGGCTTGCCACGGAGTTGTCTGGCCTGGAAAAAGCCCTGAAACAGGCTGAAGACCATAAAGACAGAAAAACGCAGACTTTCTCCATTATCCCCTATAAAGGCAAGCGGGGCGAGGACAAGCGCCCTCTCTATGTGGAATGCTCCAGCCAGGGGCTGATTTTTCACCCGGATCGCCTGACTGTCGATCCTGCCTCGGAAAAGACCCGCCTGCTGCTACAGATCGAGGACCGGGCGCGGGCGCAGAACACCCTGTATGTGAACGCCGGACTGGTCGCGCACCCGCGCCCCTTCCTGATGCTTTTGGTGCGTCCCGACGGCATCGAGAATTATTACAAGTTCCAGGTGGCGGTGAAAGGGGCGGCACTTGACTTTGGCTATGAGTTGATCGACCAGGAATGGGACCTGGATTTCCCCCAGGAGCGACAACTGGCGGACGGAAATTCTCCTGCTGGACCGGGCAAGACTCTCGCGGCCAATACCGCTACCGGTAATCCCGGCGCGCCAGGCCGTTTTGCCGGAAACCCCGGTGGAATTCCCGGCCAGCCAGGGGCCATTGGCACGGGCGGAATTCCTGGCTTCCCCGCTGGTCCAGGTGGAAAAAATCCCGGATCCGGGGTTCGCGGCATGTATTCCGGAAACGAAAATCCCAACGGTTTCAGCGCGAACAGCCGCGGCATTCCCGGTTTCCCCGGCGGAAGCAGCAGCATTCCCGGACTCGCTGGCGGCAATCCGAATGGCGGTTTGCCAGGCGCATCCCCTGGCGGCAATGGCCCGGGTCCTGGCTTCCCCGGCATCCTTCCCGGCGGAACCGGCGGCATGGGTGGGCTGCCAGGTGGTAGCGGCACCGGCGGCGGCATTGCCGGGTTCCCCGACGGAAAACCCGGTGGTG
>QWOS01000062.1 GCA_003669555.1 Planctomycetota bacterium | reverse complement strand
TTTGAGGTCCCGTGGAACTCCACCACTTTCAGCCAGGCCACCCGAGATTGCCAGGCTGGTGCCGCTGTATCGGTTGATAACGGTGTTGCCGCCCAGGGTGACCCGTCCAGTGATCTGGTTATTGCCCACCTGATTCTCGATCACTGTGCCGGTGCTATCGAGCTGAAACGGATTGCCCAGAATGAGGTTTCCCAGGCTGCCATCCAGTTCCATGGCAGAAGTATTGGTCAGGGTTGCCAGGCCGGTGCCCAGAGCGGAGCTGCTGGCCACACGGATTCTGCTTGCACCTTCAACCTGGGTGCCACCGGTGTAGCCATTCACGGCAAAAATCCCAAATTGACCGCCACTGCGGTAGGTGACAGAGCCCGATCCGTTGATCGAGCCCGTCACGCCGAGGTAGTTGTTGCGGGAGTATACCAGTTGGCCATTGTTGGTCAGGGTGGTGGCCGGCAAGGCCCCCGCCTTGGTACCATTACCGACAATCAGTGTGGCGGGATTGGCAATTGTAACGGAGCCAGTGAAGGTGTTGTCGGCGATGAGGGTGACCTTGCCACTGTCGACGCGCATGGTTCCCGCACCACTGATCAAGGCATTGATGCTGGTGGCATCACTACGATTGAATGCCAGCGTGCCATTAACGACGATAGCACTGGATGCAATGGAGCCGGTGGCCGCACCGTTGCCAACCCGGAGAGTTGCGCCAGTGAGGATCTGGGTAGTTCCTGAATAGGTGTTGGTTGCGCTGGTGGAAAAAGTTCCAGATCCAGCTATTGTCAAACCATACACGGCGCCACCATCCCCGATTGCAGCGCTGGCGAGCAAGGTGGTACCGGATGCCGCAGCGACAATGCTGCCCGCTGTCAGGGTGATGGGACCCGACAGCGTATTGTCACCCAGAGTATTGAGCAGTGCGCCATTGCCGCCCACTCCACTGCCAGCCAGACTGATGCTGTTGGGGACCACGAGGCCGTTGCCAGTCAGTGCCAGCGTGCTTTGATCCAGAACGATGATGGACCCGGTGCCGGCGGCCTTGCTGCTGGCCAGAGAGACCCGGGTGCCCTGGAGGGTACCGATGGTTGTGCCACCGGAATAAGTATTGGTTTGGTTCAGGGTGTAGTCGCCACCCCCCAGAAACTGCACCTTGCCGGTGCCACTGACGGTGGTACCGATGGTCTGGCTGCCCGAGCGATAAAAGGACAAGGTGCCATTGTTGTTGACGGTGTTCGCCAGGAACGATCCACTGGCGCCGCCGGTGCCCAGTTGCAGCGTTGCGCCCGCAACGACACTGACAGAACCGTTGAAGGTGCTGTCGGCTGTCAAGGCCACGGCACCTGTGCTGACAACGATAGACCCGTTGCCAGTGATGCTGGCCGCCTCAATAAAGGGAGTGAGTGCTGCATCATTGCGATTGAAGTTCAGGGCACCGGCCACAGCGATAATCGAGGAGCCAACCGAACCGGTTGGGCCGTTGTTCCCCAGGAACAAGGTGGCCCCGGTCGCAACCGTGGTAGTGCCTGTGAAGGGGTTGTCGTTGACCAGGCGTACCGCACCCTGGGTGACGGTCACTGTGCCGGTGCCACTGATCAGCGGTGTGAAACTGAAAGCGGCGCCCGTGCCATCGTTCCGCTGGAAGACCAGCGCGCCACTGTTGGCGACAGCCCCGGATGCCAGGGAGCCGCTGTTTGTGCCGTTGCCAATCTGCAGAGTGTTACCGGCCTGGATATTGGTGGTGCCTGTGTAAGTGTTGGCGGCGGTGGTAACCATTGTGCCCCCACCGGCCAGGGTCAGGCCCAGGACCTTGCCACCATCACTGATCGGTGATGTGGTGGTCAGCGAGGTGCCAGGGGCGATCAAGACGCCCGATTTGAGGGTGATGGCACCTGACAGGGTGTGGCTGCCCAACTGGTTCTGAATGGCCCCGGCCCCGGCAACGCCACTGCCAGAGATATCGATCGTGTTGGCAATGCTTAGGCTGGCACCCTGGCCATTCAGGGCCAGGGTGGTGCCGTTGGCCACAACAATCGGGCCGGTGCCCGCGGCGGTGCTGGTGCCAAGCGTCACCGTCCCCGCGACGTTGTTGAGGGTGCCTGCGAATGTGTTGTTGGCAGAAAGCCAGAGGGTGCCGGCACCCACGCCGGCGCCGTAGCCAATATGGGTGATGCCGCGTGTTGATCCACCATCACTGATCACACCACTCAGGGTGAGGGTGGATCCTGGGGCGGTGGCGATGATGCTGCCGGTAGCCAGTGCGATGCCACCCATGACAGTGTTGATGCCGCCACGATTTTGCAGGGCTCCCTCGCCGCCAGGGCCGCTGCCAGACAGGGTAAGCGCATTGCCGACTGCCAGGCTGGATGCGGAGCCATCAAGGGCCAGGCCCGCCCCCGAAGCCACGCTGGCGGTGCCACTACCCATGGCATCCGGGTTGGAAATCACCAGAGTGCTGCCAGCCAGAATGCTTGTGGCGCCAGAGTAACTGTTGGCATTGGCCACGGTGTAGGTGGCTGTGCCCTGGTAGGAGACGCTGCCGCTGCCACTGACCACAGCCGCTGGCGTGACCAGGCCAGAACGGTTGTAAACCAGGCTTCCATTGTCGCTGATGGAATCGGATGCCAGGGAACCGCTGCCACCTCCGGTACCTAGTTGCAGCGTGGCACCGCTGGCGATAAACACCGGCCCACTGGCGGTGTTGTCGGAGCTGAGAGTGACGGATCCCTGCTGCACCGTCAGGGTGCCCTCCCCGGACAACAATGTCGACAAGGTGGTGGCATTGCTGCGGTTGAAGACCAGGGCACTATCGTTGACAATTTCCGTCGCCGCAATGGATCCGGTGGTACCGCCGTTACCCAGTTGCAGCGTGCCTGAACTGATGGTGGTGATGCCGGTGCAGGTGTTGGCATTGGTGAGGATGACAGTTCCAGAGCCCAGAATGGTGACTCCGCGTCCCGTTCCGCCATCACTCAAAACCCCCGAGAGGGTGAGTGTGTTGGGAGCGGTGGCAGCAATGCCAGCGGTGGAGTTGAGGATGATGCCACCCGACACGGTATTGTTACCACCCGAGCTGATGAGTGCGCCTGAACCATCGGTACCGGTGCCCTCCATCTGGATCTGGTTGGCAATAGTCATGCCTCCCGCAGACCCGTCGAGCCAAAGCGTGGCCCCGTCAGCGACCAGGATGGGTACGGTGGAAGCAGCTTTGGCGGCGGTCAGCACCACGGTGCCTGAACTGACGATGGTGTTGGACCCATAGGTATTGGTCCCGGCCAATACCAGGGTACCGTTGCCTGTGTGCGTGAGGCCCGAGAGTTTGCTGCCGGAAATGACCCCCTGTGCGGTGAGCTGGCTGCCCGCTGCCGTGTCGAAGGTGGTAGTTGTGGAAAACCCGATATTGCCGGCAAGAGTGTTGGCACCCTCCAGATTGCGAATGGCACCCGCACCACCCACACCCGCGCCGCCTACAAAGATGTTGTTGGCCACCGTGATGCCCCCCGACAAGGCCAGGCTGCCTCCGGAGGTAACGGCAATGGTTTTGCTACCCGCACCGGCATCATTTGTCAGGACAAGGGTAGCCCCTGCCGCCACAGTGGAACCGCCGGTGTAAGTGTTGGCACCGCCCAGGACCTGCGTGCCATCGCCCGCAATATGGACTGAACCACCCGCATCAGAGATCGTGCCGTTGAAGGTGGCGCTGCCAGAAGTGTACAGGGTGAGCGCCTTGCCACCCGTTGCCAGGCTGCCCGATCCCGTCAAGGCACGCAGGTTCACATTGCCGGCCAGGGTGAGCGAGGTCAAGGTGGGCAGATCGACGGTGGTGCTGGAACCATAGCTACCCCCCTGACGGGTAGAAAAAGCACCTTCCAGGTAAGCAGTCGCCGCGCCAAGATCCAGATTCCCCAGCTTCAACGGGGCAGGGGATTCCAGATGGGCATCGGCGTTCTGGGTGTACACCGTCAGCAGGCCGGCGGTCTGCACCACAAGGGGATTGGCAAAATCACCAACTTTTCCATCCACTTCCACAGTGATATTGGCGCCCTGAAGCTGGGGCGAGGCGAGGGAACTGATGGTCAGGCTCTCACCCGCCAGCGATGACACCAGCCCAATGTCTCCGGCGCCGGTGCTAATGGCACCGTAAAGCCGCATCGACAGGCGGCTGGCCAGAACGCTGAGATCGCCACCCGTTGCGGCGCTCAAATCCACATTGCCCGCCATGATCAGCAGGTTGCTGCCGGCACCGGCGGAATCCCGCACTTCCAGATCGAGCAGCGAGGCAGGAACCAGGCCCGAAAAAGTGACCACATTCTGCTGGCTGAAGCCATAATTGATTCGCAGGCGATTCACATCGTCTGTGCTAATATCCAGATTGAAAGTGGCATCTGTGGAGGTGGAACCAAGTGCCAGGATGGGTGCCAGGGCCGGATCGGAGAGATTGAGCGTGCCAGATGACATCAGGACGCGCACCTGCCTGCCGGGGTCGGCCCCATCCTGCAGCGTAGCCTGATCGCTACCGGTGGGGTCGATGCTCAATACCCCGCCACTGAAGAGCGCCACGGCTGGGGCCGTGCGATCTTCCAGCTTCTCCACAATGGGGAGCATGCGGGATGGCTGTTGCCGGGAACGCATCCCGACCGTTTGGTGCCTACTGCGAGACCACTGGGGCAATGACCAACCCATGGAACTTCCTCCGCCCGGCAACCAGATAACCTGACCGGCAAACACAACCGCGTCTCTCCATACTACCTCGGCTATCCAGATTCGCTAAATGCCGGAAATGATTCAAGCTAAGTGATTTATGGGGAGACTTCCTGTCAACTCTGACGAAAGTAACAGCCGAAAGGATTGTGCCGCATGCGATTGCCCCGGCGAAGCGACGGGTGATGGGCCGATTTACGCAAACAGACCCCCGGTGTTGCCGGGGGTCTGTTTAGGCAATGGTGAATTCTATGTCGGTAGAGTCAATCAGCGGCAAAGCTTCTTGCGGCCGGTGTCACAAGCCACTTCCCGGGTCACGCTGACCGGCACACACTGGTAGCTGGTGACCATGACTTGCTTTTCTTCGACAACGCACTTGCAGGTGGTGACTTCCACCATTTTCTTCTCTGGCACCATCACGCAGCGTGACTTGGTGGCCATGACGGTTTCCTTGGTGACATTCGGCACCCATACTTTTTGGGTGCGAACAACGGGCTCGCAAACCTTCTCGCAGGTGGTGACGCACTTGCCACAAGCATCAACGGTGGTGACAGGCACACGGCGGGTGCGGGTGCGAACCACCACATCCTGGCACTCGGCATGGCCGTTATCGACGCATCGGGTGACTGGAACCTGCTCGGTGACCATCTTTTTGGAGTAGGTGGTGACCTCTTTGGTCTCCTTCACTGGCACCATCTTCATGGTGCGGACAGTGACCATCTTTTCGACGGGAACCTTCTGGTATTCGGTCGTGGTCACCAGCATGGTGGCTGGGGCGCAGGTGGCTACGGGGGTTGTGTCGCAACCGGTGTCGCAGGCCTTCTTCTTGCCAAACGCACTGGCGTTGCCAGCGAGGATGGTTCCAGCGGCCAGGGCCAAAACCCAGCCAGTCATTTTCCTAACGATCATTGAGGTAATTCCTGAAAGGGGGGAGAGAAACTTGAGTGGGAATATCCATTCTGTCCGCAGAACCGTTACAACCGACAGAATCACTCCTTTGACCAGTTTAGAACGATTGGCAGGGATCAGCAAGGTTTGCGGATAAGAAAAGCAGGAGAATTTTGCCCTGATGGCCTGCCTGGGCGAGATGGCCGGTCAGCGGATCTGGGCAAAATGCCCGGAATATGCGGGCTTGTGGCTATTTTTCAGGGGAACCCACTTGGATTGGGCGGGAAAAACTCACCATCCCACGACGGATCACCACCAGTTCAGCCGTTATTTGCAAATGGGGGGTTGCCGCACCCGGTGGCGATTCAATCACGCCGCAGAGCCGTCCCAGGGGATCCCAGACCTGCAGGGACTGGTTGGTGACCGCCCACAGACGGCCCTTCAGATCCACCTGCAAAGCCAGCACCGTTGCCACAGGCTGGCCCGGATTCCGGGCAAGGCCGAAATACGGAGTGGGGACTCTCAGGGATCCGTCCTGGGCGCGGGGAAAAGCCCACAGTTGCTTATTCCCGGCAAAACTGGCCACCACGCAGCCGTCCCCTGACAACACGGTCACAGCGGTGCAACTGGCCCTGGGAGTCAGCCCGGCTATCCGGGTACTGCCATCGGTTAATAAAACCGACAGCCCCTCCCCGGTCGGGATATAACGCACCCCGCCGGCCTGGACCGCAGGGGTGGCCAGCCAATGCCAGCCGGTCTGACGCCAGCCAGCCCCTTCAACCAGGATGCTGGACAGGGGCATATCCTGGGCCGGGAGGGCCAGGGTCCAGGCTAATGCAAGGGTGAGGATCATCCAGGTTTCTCCGGGCAGAATCAGAAAAACAGGGGGTCAGTTGGCTTCGGGTGTCTCGCGCCACAGCCAGATCAGCGACTCGGGCATGAGGGCGCCACCATGCTTGCCATTGTGGCCACCCACACCCATCTCGAAGCGGTGATCGTATTTCATGAAGCGCAAGGCGGCATCCATCTGCTGGTTGGCCAGAGGCCAATTCCCGTGCAGGTTGTCGAGGTCGTTGGCCCCCTCCTGCAAGAAGGTGCGGATCGGTTTTTTCTCGGTTTTGCGGATCTGCCCGGGGTAGACATCCCCGCCACGGATGTTGGTGAAACTGCCCACATGGCTGAGTACTTTGCTGAACAGGTCAGGCCTTTGCCAGGCCGCTGTGAAGGCACAAATGCCGCCCGAGCTGATGCCACCAATTCCCCGCCCGGCCGCATCCGTCCGCAGCTTTGCCTTAACTTCTTTGGCCTTGGCGGCAGCGAGGGGAATCATCTCCTTTTCGAGGAATTCCGCATATTGCGGCGAAAGGGTGTCGTACTCGAAACTGCGGTTGCTGCGAGGTTTTGCGGCGCCGCCCTTGTCATCGAAAACGCCGGGATTGATGAAAAGCGCTGCCATCGGCGGCACCTTCTTCTGGGCTATCAGGTTGTCAAGGACAACGGGCACCCGGTAATCGCCGGTCTTTTGGGCGTACCATTCACCGTCCTGAAACACGATCAGGCACAAGGGACCGGCCTGTTCGGCGTTGGCGGGCAAATACAGCCACCAGTTGCGGGTGGTGCCGGCGAATACCTGGCTAGTGTGCTGGTATTTGGTGACCGTGCCCTCAGGGACCCCTTTCTGGGGCTGGGAATCTTTGCCGAGGGTGTAGGGCTCCGCCGGGCGGGCCTGGCACATCAGGGCGCAGGCGGTGACCAGGGTCAGGGAAAGGACCATGTGGTTTTGTCCATCGGTTGGGGTGGGTGGCGGGTGAATCATGACAGGCAGTACAGGCTAGCCGGATTTGGGGGCGGCGCAAGCGGTTTGCAGCTGCAAACCGGGATCAGGCCAGGGCCGGAACCATGCCAAGCAAATGAATTTCTTCAAAATGGCGCTCAGACAGTTGCCAGGCACGCACATCAGGTGGGGTCCGGGCCAGAGAAATGATGAGGTCGGCCACGCCTTCGGCCCAGCGCCAGGTCAGGTCAGTGGTACTGGGAAAAGCGGGTGTCTCAGGGTGTGAGTGGTAGATCGCCACCACTTCCAAACCCCTGTGACTGATCAGCCTGAGTGCTGCAATCAGGCTACCGGGTTCGGAACGGAATCGCGTGGCGCTTTTCAACTCATTCACCAATGGAAAAGCCGTTTCGGCTTCCCAGCCCCATGGGTGAAAGTGCCCGGCCAACAGGCCGCAGCACTCCATCGGGCGCTCCTCCATGGCCTGGATAACCATGGTCGCACGCACACCTTCGGGAAGGACAAAGCGCAGTGGCTTGGCCAGCCTGTGCCTTGTCATCTATCCTTCTCCCAGTGTCACCCTGCGGAGCCTGCTTGCCGTCACAGGACGGAAAAAGCGCCGCTGAATACTCAAAGGAAACCCAGCAGTCATATGACAACCTCCCATCAGGATAGCAAAGGTAACCCCGGAAATGCCAAGGGCAAAGTGGTTTTGGCCTATTCAGGCGGGCTCGACACTTCGGTGATGGTGCCGTGGATCAAAGAAAAGTACGGCTACGATGTCGTCACCTTCACGGTCGACCTCGGCGAGGTCCGCGATCTCGACCGGGTGAAGAAAAAAGCCCTGGCCACCGGTGCGGTTGATGCCGTGACCATGGACGCGCGGGCGCTGTTTGTTGATCATTTTGTCTTTCCGGCGCTGATGGCCGGGGCTTTGTACGAGGGCAAGTACCCTCTTGCCACCGCCCTGGGCAGGCCTCTCATCGCCAAACTCATGGTCGATGCGGCCCGAGACCACGGCGCGGTGGCCGTGGCCCATGGTTGCACCGGTAAAGGCAACGATCAGGTGCGTTTCGATGTCACTTTCCAGACCCTGGCACCCGAGCTGAAGGTCATCGCTCCGATTCGCGAGTGGAAAATGACCCGTGACGATGCCCTGGAATATGCCACCAAGCACAACATTCCGGTTGAGGCCACGGTCAAAAGCCCATATAGCCTCGATATCAACCTGTTCGGCCGTTCCTGCGAGGCTGGCGTGCTGGAGGATCCCTGGGTTGAGCCACCCGAGGAGGCCTATGGCTGGACGGTCAACCCCGCCAAGGCGCCTGATGTGCCCGCCGAGATCACCATCGATTTCGAACTGGGTCGACCCGTGGGGCTGGATGGCAAACCCATCGACGGAGTGGCCTTGCTGGAAACCCTCAACCAGTTGGGCGGGGCGCATGGGGTGGGGCGGATCGACCATGTGGAAAACCGCCTGGTGGGGATCAAGAGCCGCGAGCTGTACGAAGCCCCCGCCGCTGTGATCCTGCACCTGGCCCACCGGGAACTGGAATCAATCTGCCTGAGCAAGCAGGCCATGCGGTTCAAGACCCTGGTTTCCCAGGAGTATGCCGACCTGGTGTACAACGGGCTGTGGTTCAGCGGTTTTCATCAGGATCTGGCCGCTTTTGTCGCCAGCAGCCAGCGATTTGTCAGCGGGCAGGTGCGCCTGAAGCTGTTCAAGGGCCAGGCTATCGTGGTGGGACGCAAGAGCGAACATAGCCTCTATAGCCACAAACTGGCCACCTACGAGCGGGGCGACCAGTTCGACCATGAAGCAGCCAAGGGTTTTATCCGTTTGTGGGGCCTCAGCCAGCAAACGCAGGCCCGGACCCAGCTGCTGAAAGATGGCCGTGGTTTCACCCTTCCTGGATTAACCGGGCCAACTGGGAAAAATGGGTAGGACGGGGTAGAGTTTTTCCAATGAAAAAGGTAGGGCCCCCTTGCCTTGGGGGCCTCCTTGTGTCGATAATTATAATCCCGACGGTGTTTCCGTGCGGGATTTTTTATTATTTGGGTGGTTTGCCAGCAAGTTTATGCTGGCAATTCCACTGAAAGGTTTCAGGCCACGACCATGCAGCACGAGTCATTCACCATCCGCGAGTTGGCTGCCTACTTGCAGCGCGACACCCGCATGGTGGAAAAATTGGTTGCTCAGGGTGAACTGCCGGGACGGAAGGTGGCCGGGGAGTGGCGTTTTGCCCGGGCGGAGATCACCCGCTGGCTCGAAACCAACATCACCGATTATTCCGATGAAGACCTGAGCCGGATGGAGTTGCTGCGCGCTTCCGCCAGCTTGCTGGATGACGGCCCGAAAGATTCCGATGAAGCCGGCTTTGGCGAGCCGCGCTCGCTGCTGAGCAGCCTGCTGCCGCCGGCCTGCGTCACTCTCGACCTCCAGGCCCGCACGCGCGCATCGGTGCTCCGCGAATTGACCGCTTTGGCCGAGCAATCCTGGCAAGTATGGGATCCGGTGGCCTTGCTGGAGGGGGTCCGCGAACGCGAGGAACGGGCTAGCACCGCCCAGCCGGGTGGCATCGCCATCCCCCACCCCAGCCGCAGGCTGAAGGCGGAGTTGGGCGAGTCTGTCCTGGCCTTTGCCCGGCTTTCTTCACCCATCCAGTTTGGTGCACCAGACAATCTGCCCACGGATCTTTTTTTCCTCGTGGCTTGCCGTGATGATGCCACCCATTTGCAGGTTCTGACACGCCTGGCCCGGTTGGTTCGTCTGGATGGTTTTCTGCAAACCATCCGCACCGTCGAAAAGCCCCACGATTTTTGTCGTTTCCTTCAGGAGGCCGAGGCGAGTTTGCCCCTGGCTCCGGGGGCCTGAACGAAAAGGCCCGCCATGCCTGAATTTGCCCCACTCCAAACGCTCGCTTCCCGCGTGGTGGCTCATGCTTCGCCCATGGTTCTGGTGATATCTGGCGGCGGTAGCGCGGCTTTGGCGGCCATCCTGGGCCAGCCGGGGGCCTCCCGGGTGGTGCTTGAGGCCGGCATCCCGTATTGCAGAACCGCTTTGGCTGCCTGGCTGGGCCAGCAACCCGTATCGCTCTGCTCGGTCGACTCGGCCAGACGGCTGGCCTGGCGTGCCTGGGAGAGGGCCTGTTTTTTGTCCCGTGTCTTGCCTGCCGGATCTGTCACCACGGGCCTGCTGGGGGTTTCCTGCACGGCTGCCTTGACCACCCAACCGCCACGCCGGGGTGCAGACCGGGCCCATCTGGCAATCTGCGACGGTATCGAGGCCCGATGCTGGACCCTGGATCTGGCCCACGATGACAGCCGTTCCGGGCAGGAAGCCCATGTGGCCCAAACGCTCCTGGGACTGCTGGCAGGTGATTCCGCGGTCGGTGCCGGTCTGACCATTCAGCCACCCATTCCTCCCGATCCGTTGGCGGAAGTGCTGACCGGGGTGCGGAGCTGGTGCCGGGTGCATCCGGATGGCAGGGTGAGCGAAAATCCTGCGCCTGGGCTGGTTATTGCCGGTTCATTCCACCCGCTGCATGCGGGGCATGTGTTGATGGCCCGGGTGGCGGAGCGACGCACCGGGCTGCAGGCGGTCTTTGAGCTCACGGTCGCCAATGCGGACAAGCCGCACCTGGGCCATAACGACTTGCTGGACCGCCTGGCGCCCTTTGGCCGCCTGGCACCGGTGGTGGTCAGCCGCCTGGGAACCTTTGAGGCCAAAGCTTCGGCATGGCCCGGGGCCACCTTCGTGGTGGGCATCGATACCGCGCTCCGTGTGGTGGACCCGCGCTTTTATGGGGGAACACTGGCTGGATTGCGAACGGCTATGGGTGCGCTGCGTGAGCTGGGTTGCCGTTTTCTGGTGGCGGGACGCGCCACTGAGGATGGTCTGTTCCGCACCGTGGATTCCCTGCTGAAACAGCCCCACCTGGCCGATGTGCCCGATGCAATCGGGCTATTCGAAGGAATCCCCGAAAGCGAGTTCCGCCTCGACCTTTCCAGTTCGGAAATCCGCTCCGGGAACCGCCACTGAGGCCCGCTTGATACAATTTCCTTGGGAATGACCGGGCTCACCGGGCTGACGAAAAAGTAATCGAAGCATCATACCGGGCTTTTTCCCGGGATTCTGGAGAATGGCATGGCTGACTGGCAACGGACTCATACATGTGGCGAACTGCGGTCTGTTCATGAAGGGGCCCGGGTGACTCTCAATGGCTGGGTGAACACTTCCCGCGGGTACAACTCCCAGGTGTTCATCGACTTGCGTGACCGCCACGGCGTGACCCAGGTGGTTTTTGAGGCGGCCTCAGGCACCGATGCACCGGGCGAGCTGTTCCGGAAAGCCAATCAGGCTGGACGGGAATGGTGTCTGACGGTGACCGGGCTGGTGCGCAAGCGCCTGGCTGGCAAAGAGAACAACGAACTGGCCACTGGCGCGGTGGAGGTGGTCGCTGAATCGCTGGAGGTGCTCAACACCTGCCCCACCCCTCCCTTCGAGGTGACCGAGTTTCCGAATGAGGACCTGGCAGGTGAGGAGATTCGTCTGGCCAGCCGCTGGCTGGACCTGAGGCGCCCCAGCTTGCAAAAAGCACTGATGCTGCGTCACCGCATGATCAGCGCCATTCGTCGTCACCTGGATGAGCGCGGTTTCGCCGAGGTGGAGACACCTCTGCTGGGCCGCAGCACGCCCGAGGGTGCCCGCGATTATCTGGTGCCCAGCCGTGTGCATCCTGGCAGTTGGTATGCCCTGCCCCAGTCGCCCCAGCTTTACAAGCAACTGCTCATGGTGGCTGGTTTTGATCGCTACTACCAGGTGGCCCGGTGCCTCCGTGACGAGGACCTGCGTTCCGACCGCCAGCCAGAGTTCACCCAGCTCGATCTGGAAATGTCGTTCGTGGAGCAAGAGGATGTGCTGGGTCTGACCGAAGAACTGCTGGCAGCGGTTTTCAAGGAATGCATGGGTATTGAGGTTCCCTTGCCGCTGACCCGCATGGGGTATGAGGAGGCGATGATCCGATTTGGCTCCGACAAGCCCGACCTGCGTTTCGGATTGGAAATAGTCGAACTTTCAGCCTGGGCGCTCACCACCGAGTTCAAGGTGTTTCGCGAGGCGGTGGAGAGCGGCGGGGCTGTCCGGGCCATCAACGCCAGGGGGGCGGCCGCCCGCTTCTCCAACACCGAATTGAAGCCAGGCGGCAAGCTGGCGGAAGTGGTCACGCGCGCGGGTGGCAAAGGGCTGGCGTGGCTGAAGGTGGAAGAAGGGAAACTGACTGGCGGCATCGAGAAATTTCTGGGCTCCGGCGCCCTGGCCAGCCTGCCTGACCTGATGGAAGCCAAACCGGGTGACCTGTTGCTGTTTGTGGCTGATGAACCCATGAAAGTGGCCGGTTTGCTGGGTGGGTTGCGGACGCACCTGGCCGGGCAACTGGGGCTTCTGGTCGGCAAGGAGCACGATTATCGTCCACTGTGGGTGGTGGATTTTCCCGCCTTTATGCACGACGACGAGGCCAACCGCTGGGTCGCTAATCATCACCCGTTCACTGCTCCCCGGGTGGAAGACCTGCCCTTGCTGGGCACCGATCCCGGTAAGGTGCTTGCCCGCGCCTACGATCTGGTGATCAACGGCTACGAGTGCGGTGGCGGTAGCATCCGCATCCACTCCAGCGCTGTGCAGGCTGAAGTGTTCCGGGTGCTGGGCCTTGAGGTTGACCAGGCCCGTGAAAAATTCGGCTTTTTACTCGATGCGCTCCAGATGGGCGCGCCTCCCCACGGCGGCATCGCCCTGGGGCTCGACCGCTGGGCCATGCTGCTGGTGGGCACGCCCAACATCCGTGATGTGATCGCCTTCCCGAAAAACCAGCGGGCCCGGGATCTGATGACAGGCGCCCCTTCGCCGGTCGAACCCCGGCAACTGAAGGAGTTGGGCTTATGAGTTCGCAAGCGGAAATGGTCAATGAGGGCGCGCAATTGACCGCAATGCGGATCCTTCTTGTCGAGGATGATCCCCTCATCGGCAAGGCGGTGGCCCGAGGCCTGGAAGACGCCGGCCACTCCTGCACCTGGATGAAAAATGGCCGGGCCGGGCTGGAGGAGGGGCTGAGCCAGCGCCATGACGCGGTGATCCTGGACCTGATGCTGCCCGAGATTGCTGGTCTGGATGTGCTGCGGCAGATGCGGGCGAAAGGCGTGCGCACACCTGTGATCGCCCTCACCGCCCTGGGCGGCATTGAAGACCGGGTGGCGGGTTTGCGTGAGGGGGCCGACGACTACCTGGTGAAGCCTTTTGCCTTCCAGGAGTTGCTGGCCCGGCTGGAGGCATTGCGCCGCCGGTCGGTCAACCGTCCTTCCCCTTCCCTGCAAGTCGGTGAGGTTCATCTCGACCTGACAAACCGGCGTGTGACCTGCGCTGGCAACCATGTGGAACTCACTCCCACGGAGTTCAGCCTGCTGGAAATCCTGATGCGAAACGCAGGGCAGGTGGTCACGCGCAAGATGCTCTGCGAGCATCTGTGGGACGGTGAATGGGAAGGGGTGACCAATGTCATCGAGGTGCATGTCAACCGGTTGCGCAACAAGCTGGCCCAGGCTGGTGCCGATGGCCTGATTCAGACGGTGCGTGGGCGCGGATATGCCATGAAAGCTCCCAGTACTCCTTTTTCAACGGAGTGACGCATGCCCAACGCGCTGCGTCGACTTACCGGATCGCTGCGTTTTCAGCTCGCCTTCTGGAATGCAGGGGTGCTGGTGGTGCTGGTGGCCGGTTTGCTGGCCCTTCTTTATCTGGGCATGAGCGTGCTGTTGCAGCGCGAACTCGACGAGGTGCTGCAGGAGGACTGCCGTGAGCTGGAGTTGATGGTGGCCTCGGTCCCTTCCCTGAGTGATCTGGAGGGGGAGATGCGACGCAAGGCCATCAGTCATGAGAAACAGCGATGGTTTGCCCAGATCTGGCGCGGTGGCATCCTGCTGGCGGCGGCCGGGGAACTGCCTGCCGGCGCGGAATCAGGTCCGGCCGATCATGATGACGGGCAGTGGGAACTGAAAGGATTCCGTCTGGTGCAGAGTACCGAGGGTAACCTGCGCCTGCGGGTAGGCTCGAGCCTCGACTTCCTTGCCGACGACCTGGCAAGTGTGCAGCGGCTGTTCCTGGGTGGCGGGCTGGCGGTGGCGGTTATCTCGCCTCTGGTGGGATGGTTGCTGGCCGCCCGGGCCATGGGGCCGGTGGCCGACATGCTGGCCACTGCCCGCCGGCTGGAGCCGGCCTTGCTGGCTGAGCGTTTGCCGGTGCGCGGTATCGGCGATGAGCTCGACAGGTTGGCCGTCACCATCAATGCCATGCTCGACAGGCTGGGCGCTTATAACGAAAGGCAGAGGGATTTTGTAGCTAATGCGGCGCACGAACTCCGCTCGCCTTTGGCCGCAGTGCGGGCGCTGCTGGAGGTGACCCTCAACAAGGATCGCCCGGTCGAGGAGTATCGCGAGCTGTTGCATGACCTGCTCGAGCAGGTGGAGTCGCTGGCCAGCCTGGTCAACAGCCTGCTGCTGCTGGCCGAGGGGGATGCCGGCCGGCTGCACCGTCCGGGCGTCACTGGTCGGCTTGACCGGGTGCTGGAGCGGGCGGTGGAGATGTTTGAACCGGTGGCTGAGCAGCGGGGCATCGTGCTGGTCATGGTGCCTCCTTCCGCGGTCCTTGTCAGTGGTGAATCCTCAAGACTCCGCCAGGTACTGAGCAACCTGCTGGACAATGCCCTCAAATTCACGCCACCGGGCGGGCGTGTGGAATGCTCACTCCGCCTCGATGATCCTTCCAACCCCGCCTGGGTGGAGCTGGAGGTGGCGGACACGGGGCCGGGAATTCCGCAGGAAAACCTTGAACGGGTCTTTGAGCGGTTCCATCGCAACGATCCGGCGCATCAGCCCATGCAGCCAAAAAGCGGCACGGGCCTGGGGTTGAGCATCTGCCGGGCGATCATCCGTCCCCTGGGAGGCTCCATCCGGATGGAGAACCGGCCGGTGGGTGGAATCCGTGTGGTGATCCGCCTCCCCTGCGCGCGAAAAGCTGAGGATTTCGCAAGAAATCCGGCCTGAACCTGAAGAAAACGAAACACAAACCCTTCCTTTCTCCGTTGTAATGCCTCTGCGGTTGCCTTGGTTTGGTTGGCTTGAAAGATTAGCAAGATAGTTGCTTTTCGCCAAGCCAGCTCAGGCAGGACCAACCGTGAGTCAACCCGGCATGCCTGGTACCTTTGGTCAAACTGCGGACCATGGTGGTGAATTGCTGCGGGCCAATCGCGGATTTTCCATGCGGGACTCCCAGCTCCTTGTGCGGCAGGTTCTGGACCATGCGGCCCACCTGCTTCCCGACCAGGGTCCCATCGAGGTGTTCATTCACCATAATACCCTGCATTCCTTTGAGAACCTGCCTTTTCACGATGCGGTACGCCAGGCCGGTTGTCTCCACCAAGCGCGTTCTTATCTGAATGAGTCTGAATACCAGGAAATGTTCCGGGCAGGGCGTATCAATCAGGCAGATCTCGCCGAGGCGAGAATACAACTGGGCTGGCCTGTCAGTGAGGAGCCACTTGTCGCAGGGCTGAGTGTCGCGCAACTGGAAGAAGCCCTGTTGCATAGTCCGGTGCCCCGTATTGCCCTTGCCAGCCGTGCCTGGTGGATGGGGAACCGCCACACCGAGCCTGCCCGGGCCATAGCGTTATGGCGGGCTATCCTCGATCTTCCCTGGCCGACGGTTAGCCTGGAAAAGCCTAGCCATCTGGCACCGGGTGAGTTGGCCTGGCATGTCTGCGGGCTGCCTCTCATCACCGCTACCCGTTCCTGCCTGATTCCGTTTTGCGCCAGCTACCTTGATCGCGGCATGGCCGGCCAGTACGACCATAGGGCCGAGCGGTTCTGGTCTTATTTTCTTGAACAAGTCGCCCGGGGCAATATTTTGGAACCGTATGGGCACGCTTTGGCAGCCGATGCCCTGAAGCGTCTTTGCTCCCGGCAGGATTCCGCCACAGCCGTTCTTGAATTGCTGGGTCTGGCGAAAAAAACCAGTTCCGGAGATGAAGTAGATACGCAAAACCTTGAGAGCCTGGTTGTTTCGGCCTTGTTGCGCCATCCGGGCTGGGCCGGCATGTTCCACCGGCTTGAATTGCATCCTGAGGAGCGGCCAAACCATGCCATGCCTGTTCATCTGACCGATTTTCTTGCCGCCACGCTACTGGTGGAATATCATCTCGCCTTGCATGTGGCTTGCCTTGAGGGTGTCATTCCAGCCGAATCACCTGCCGCCCCGAGGGAACTGGTTGCGGCCTTGTGCCGGCATTTGTCAGCTCGCCCGGCTGGTCCCGCCCTGCGTTCGGAATCCTGGGATTTGGCGATGGCCCTGCTGGGGCAGGGTTTGGGTGCCCAGGAGATCAAAGCCTGGTCGTTGGCCGGACAAAAAAAAATGGTGGAAGCAACTACCGCCTTCAGCAGGCCACGCCGTCTTGCCCTGTGGCAGGAGGCACTGGAGGCGAACCTGCGGTCGCAGTTGTTGCGGGCCATGGCGGCGCGGCCCAGGTCGCTGGGGCATAACACACCCGCCAAACCCGAACTCGATCTTATGACCTGCATCGATGACCGCGAGGAGTCGTTCCGGCGGGCCATGGAGGAGCTCCATCCGTCGAGTCGAACCTGGGGGGCTCCTGGTTTTTTCGGGCTACCTATCTCCTGGCAAGACGCGGGCAGCCGCGGCACTCGCACCCTCTGCCCGCTGGGTGTACAGCCAGCGCATACAGTCCGCGAGAGGCCTACCTGCGAGCGGACTGCCCTGCTGATGCGCCGCAACGCTTCATTCACCAACATGGCCCGCTACACCGAAACCAATCTTCGCGGAACCTTTGGGGGTGCGCTGCTGGGCACACTCACCGCCATAACGGCCTTTCCGCTGATGGTTCTTGGCCTGTTCTTCCCGCGCTGGCGCGAGGTTGCCAATCGACTTGTCGCCCGTCTGGGTGTCGATGGCTCAGCCACACGGCTGCATTTTGAAGAGGGGGGTTCCACCGCTGAAATTGTCAGCGGGGCCCTTGCGTTCCCGGTTGCCGAACAAGCGGCCCGGGTCGGAGGATTGCTACGGACCATTGGCATGACCGGAGACATGGCTCCCCTGGTGGTGGTATTGGGCCATGGCTCGAGCAGCGCCAACAATCCACACAAGTCAGCTTACGATTGTGGGGCCTGCGGCGGGCACGAGGGTCATAACAATGCCCGTTTGATCACCATGCTTGCCAACCGCCCCGAGGTGCGTCGGGAGCTTGTCATGCAAGGCTTGACTATTCCCGATACCACCTGGTTTGTGGGAGGTCGCCATGACACCTGTTCTGACACCGTTGAACTACTGGATACCGATCGGGTGCCCGCCACCCACCAGGCCCATCTAGCCAAGGCGGTTATTTGGTTGCGTGAGGCAGCCAGGGCTGGAGCTGCCGAGCGTTGCCGGCGCTTCAGATCGGCGCCCCGCCGCCCGAGCCCAGGCGTGGCACACCGCCACGTGCGGGAGCGGTCGGTCGATCCCGCACAACCACGGCCGGAACTCGGCCATGCTACCAATGCCATGGCCATCATCGGCCGAAGGGAAGCGACACGCGGTCTTTTTCTTGATCGCCGTGCCTTCCTGATTTCTTATGATTCCCACCAGGATCAGCACGGGGCAATTTTAGCTGCCATACTCGCTGCCATCACCCCGGTGTGTGTGGGAATCAATCTCGAATACTATTTTTCGAGGATTGATTTCAACCGTTATGGATCCGGAACCAAGTTGCCCCACAATCCAGTTGGTTTGATTGGTGTGATGGAGGGAGCTTGCGGCGATCTGCGTACCGGTTTACCGCGTCAGATGGTGGAAATACATACTCCGGTGCGTCTTGCCATGCTGGTGGAATCGCCGGTGCGCCAGTTGCTTGACGCTGTCAGGGGGAATTCGGACCTGCACCGCAAGGTGTCAAACCAGTGGTTCACCCTCATCTGTCAGGAGCCGGATTCCCGGCGTCAGTGGCTGGTGGATCCGGATCTCGAAATTCATGAGATACGGCATGCTCCGGGAGAACTGGCCGCTGTCCCAAGTTTTGCCGACTCAAGGGCTTGCTATTCGGCTGGCATGGATGACCTGCCCCTGGCCTGGATCGCGCCGCTGACCGGGGCTGGGCAATGATCATGGCTGGACACGAGGTGTCAGAAGCATACGGAGAACTGCCTGTTCCAGAAGATTTTCTGCAGGAATGGGGCAGGATCCTGATTGATTCTGCTGTGACAGTACCCCTGCTTGCTGCTCTGATTATTGCCCTTTTATTGGCCTGCAAGAAGTCTGGTGAGGCCTGGGAGCCCTGGGTGGCACTCTGCTCTCAGGCAGCAATGTTCAGCTCGTTTGCCTGCCTGGCCCTATTCACTGGCTTGTGGCTGACCAATGGCCAACAGGTTGTCCGTCTGGCACCATTGCCGGGCGGTCAGGTAGCCGGGCATGGGCTCCCTACCTCATGGCAGTGGGATTATTTATCAGCGTCCTGTAGTCTTCTGGCCTCGCTGATGGCACTGGGCACCATGCGCTTTGCCAGTACCTATTTGCATCGCGAGGCGGGCTTCAGCCGCTTTTTCATGCTTGCCAACATCTTCACCGGATCCATGCTGGGACTGCTGATTTCAGGAGATTTGGCGTTTTCGGCCTGGTGGTGGGAGCTTATCGGTTTTTCCTCGGTGTTGCTGGTGGGTTTTTATCACAACAGGCCTGGACCCCAGGCCGCGGCGCGCACGGTGTTCGCGTATTACCGAATAGCCGATTCTGGCCTGCTGCTGGCCGTGGCATGGCTGATGACACGGGGTGAAGGGAGCGCTTTAAACCACCTGGATGCCCTGCCTTGGTTTGACGGCCAGATTCTCGGTCTGCTGCTGATGGTGGCGGTCATGGGGAAATCAGCGCAATGGCCACTGATGGCCTGGCTCCCCCGGGCCATGGAGGGTCCCACGCCTTCGAGCGCACTTTTTTATGGTGGCATGAGTGTGCATGCGGGTGCCTATCTGGTCTTGCGGACCCAGGAACTCTGGCTTGTCAATGGGCCAGCACGGTGGATTATTTGTGGTGTGGGTGTAATCACCCTGCTGGCCGGTATGGCTCAAGCCCGCTCGCGGGCTGATGCCAAGGGCGCCTTGGCCAACTCCACCTCGGCCAGTCTGGGGCTGGTCCTGGTGGTGGCTGCCTTGGGCTGGACCATTCTGGCGGCCTGGATGCTGGTGGGTAATGCCGCCCTGCGCTGGTATCAGATGCTCCGCGTTCCGGCTCTGGCGCAGGAAATGGCGCGCCGCAGGCTTGAAGTCGGCCCTCCAGTACCTTTTCGCCTGGCCTGGTACGAGCGCATAATTCCCCAATGGCTCGCCAACCCTTTGACGCTGCTGGGGTATCTGGCTGCCCGGATCGAAAAAATAGCCTTTCTCGTTTCCAGGGGAGGCTGGGCCAGCGGCCTGGCCTGGATAGCTCCTCTGGCCGCCCTGGCCGCATGGTTTTGCCAAAGCCGGATCCTGGATACCCAGGCTTGGCCGCTTGGCCTTGTTCTTGTCTTGGCCCCTGCCTGGTTTTTCCTGGTCACCAGAGCTGCCGGAGAAAAAATAAATGCTACCTGGCGGGTCGCCTTGGCCGCTGCCGGGTCGGCGATCACTCTGGCTTGCGCCTCTCAGGCTGAATCAAGTCATGGTCCTGGTACTTCGATATTGCTGATTTCGGGTTTGGCCATCACCTGGATTGGGGCTTTGGAAGCCATGGGAAGCCGGCGCCTGCCAGGAGCCCTGGTGGCAACCATCCATGGCTGGACAGGTATTGGCATGGCAGCGGCGGCACATCGTCCTGAGGTTGGAGTGGAGCTGCTGGTCACCCTGATGCCGGTGACACTGGCAGCTGTGCTGCTGATAGGGGCAGTCAAAGCGCGCCTGGGTCGCTGCAAGTGGGAAGACATTGGTGGACTGGCTATCGAGGCTCCGCGGCTGGAGGTTGCCTGGCTTCTGGTGGCAGCCGCCTTTGTGGGCTTGCCACCCTGGGTCACCTTTCGGGCCTCGGACTGGGCTGTGGAGGAATGGATGGAATGGCAGTTTGCTCCAGCCCTGACGCTGACTGTGGCCTTGGCGTTGCTGACGGTGGGGTGGATGCGTGTTGTACTGCGCACGCTGTGGGGTGAGCCCACTGGCCCGGTAGAGGATGGCCCCCTCCCCGACCTGGGGATGGGTGAATGGGTACTGGTGCTGGGATTGCTCGGGACGGCGGCACTTTTGCCATTCCTGAACTGGTAAAAAAGACATGGAGTAGGTTTATGCGGTTATTTGCCTGGCTGATGGCGGCTAATTTCCTGATGACGGGGTCTCTGGCCCATGCCGAAGTTTTTTTTCTCCAGTTCGGCAAGGTTGAGGGTGACAAACGGATTGTTGAGGTCATCGCCGATCCGGCCAGTGCCTCAACAGATCCGACCCGACTGGCTGACATCGGCAAATTGCAAGCCTGGTCAAGAACTGATGCCAAAAAAAACTCCAGCCCCCTGCAGCTTCGTTTCAAAAGCAACCATATTGTTGGCGAGGTGCCATTGAGCTTCGAAGGTCCCAATCAGCCTGTGGCGGTTGGTGTGGTACACCAGCACAGGGATGGCGATGGACGGGCCCACAATCTGTTTGTCAAATCGGTCAAGGGTGACCCCGATGCCCTCAATCAGTTTCCGCCATTCCCCGAGATGGCCCTGGAGATCATGCCCCGTTTCGAGGAAGATGGTTCAATCAGTCTCCAGGTCTTGCACCATGGAACGCCGGTGCCGGGCATTGAGGTCACCATCCGTGACCCTGACAGCAAGAACCAGGGGACCCAGCCCGAGATCACCCTGAAAACAGACAGCGAGGGTAAGACCTCTTGGACCAACCCGCATGACGGCACCTTTCAGGCTTTCGCCCGTATTGAGGCCGATGGCTCGGAGGAAGCGATCCTCACCCTGATCTATCCGCTGGAAGACTCGGGCACCGCAGTGCTGCTCCACAAAGTGGCTGTGGCCGCCAAACAGAACCTGATGGGACCGTTGGTACTTTTTTTCTTCCTGGGTATGATCTCGAAGCTGATCAAGAGTGATATCAAGTTTCCAGCCGAAGGCTATCAACTCATTGTCGTCTACCTGCTTCTGGCCATTGGGTATGAGGGTGGGCACGACCTGCGCGGCGAAGCCAACCTCATGCATTGCCTGTTGCCTTTTGCTACTGGGTTTATAGCCAATACTCTGGTGGCGATTCTGGCGGTGATAGTTCTGCTGAAAGTGCTCCGCCTCGATACCCCCAACTCTTGCGCCCTGGGCGCCCTGTACGGGTCGGACAGTGCGGGCCTTTTTGCGGTGTCGATGGCGCTTGTCAACAGCTTTCAGCTACCAAAAGACGGCTTCATGGCCGCCATGCTGGCTGTGATGGAGATCCCCGGCATCCTGGTCGGTATCCTGATGTTCCAGATCCTGAGCCGCAAGAGTGAGAAAAAACCCGCTTCAGCCCAGCTTCAGATGGAACGAGCCCCCAATTCAGAAACCGTGCCGCAGCCGGCGGTGAGCATTATACGACGGGGCTTGTCCTCGATGCCACGCACCATCCATTCTTCCTCGTTTGATAAGGTTTCCGGCACAAGTGAACACAGTATTTTTTCCATTCTGCTGCATGAATTGAAATCCCCCGGCATTTACCTGCTTCTGGGGGGTATCCTGATGGGTTACCTCACTGTTTCCAGCGAGTATGAGCGCACCCGGCCTTTCTTCGACATGCCTTTTCGGGGTGTGATGTGCATCTTTCTTTTCGAGAACGGTATGAAGGCTGGCGAGCAACTCACCTCGCTGGGCAAAGGGGTCTGGAAGCTTGTGCTGTTTGGCACCCTGTTCCCTCTTGCCATGGGTGTCCTTGCCATTCCACTGGCAAAACTGATCGGCATGGAGGCGGGTAGTGCCATCCTGTTCGCCGCTCTGGTTGCCGCGCCCAGCAACATTGCCGCACCGGCTGCCATGCGTATGGCGATCCCGCAGGCCAACCCCTCCATCTACTTCACCACCGGGCTGGGTATCAGCTTCCCCTTCCTGGTGGTGCTGGGTGTGCCTATCTTCTATCTCGCCAGCCAGTGGGTCTATTGACTGCCCGCTCCAGATTTTGCAAGGTTTCCGTTCTGCCCCCGGCAGTCAGGCCGGGGATGCTTGCGCCGGCTGGTATGACGAGACCACAGAGGAATGTCAAACTGGCCTCTTTATCGCATTGTGCGGGGCTTGTGGATTAGTGTTTTTACCTTATCCCGGCACCTGCCACCGGGTTCCACTCGCCTGACGCCACCGTGTTCGCTATTTTGCAATAAGCAACTATGGGAACCAGGCGATGAATATCAGGGCTTTGCAGGCGTTCCGGAAAAAACTGGCGGGTGGTCAACCGGTCCACGGCCTGTGGATCACCCTCGAATCGCCTGCCATCACCGACCTGGCGGTGGCGCTGGGGGTTGACTGGCTGGTGATTGACGCCGAGCATGGCGCCCTCGATTGGCAAGAAATTGCCGCCCACATCCGCGGTGCTGTTCGTAGCGAGACGGTGGTGCTGGTCAGAATTGCTGAAAGAAGCACGGCTCTTGCCAAGCGCGCCCTCGATATCGGTGCCGATGGCATTGTCGTTCCCTGGGTGGAAACCGCCGGGCAGCTGGAAGAGGCTATCCGCGATTGCCGCTATCCTCTGGAGGGCAGGCGGGGCATTGGCGGGGAGCGGGCCACGGTCTGGGGGCAATGTTTCCGGGAACACACAGCGGAGGCCAATGACCAGGTGTTGGTGGTGCCAATCATTGAGAGCGTTCAGGCTTTGGCAGCGGTCGAGGCGATGTGCCGCGTGGATGGGTCAGAAGTCTTTTTCCTCGGGCCTGCCGATTTCTCGGCCAGCGCCGGGCACCGTGGGCACTGGGAAGGGCCGGGTGTGGCTGACCAGCTTCTGGGGATAAAAGCGATCCTCAGTGCGGCAGGGAAGCAGTGCGGCTTGCTGACAAGGGGCGTGGAGGACGCGCTGGCGCGCCGCGCCCAGGGGTTCCGGATGATCGGCCTGGGAGCTGATATGGGGATGCTGGCGCGCAGCCTGCACGAGATGCTCCAGGCTATGGGGAGGGACCGCCTGCCCGCCACCGGTCTGGATCCGGCCGAAGGGCAGGCGGTTCGCGATCCGCTGCCCCGTCCCCCTGAATCCATGCGCCCAGACCGCCAGGAAGTCATCACCCGTTCTGGCGAAGGCCAGGTAATGGCGATCCAGGACGGGATTTCCCTGGAAGCCATGGTTGGGCCTTTCAACACCGCCCGTCACCTGACAACTGGCGTAGTCACCTTTCAGCCGCATGCCAGGCTTGCCCAGCACAACCACCCTTGCAGCGAATCGATCACCGTGCTGGATGGGCAAATCGAAGTGAGCGTGGAGGGCCGCACCTACCTGCTGGGGCCACTCGACAATATTGTCATTCCCCGCTGGGCGCCCCACACGGCCTGGAATCCGGCCCAGGGATCGGTCGCCAGGCTCCATGTAGCGCTGGCAATGGGACCACCCGAACGCGAGCTGGTCACCCGCATCTTCCCGAGGGTGGAGATGCCCGCTGATTCCACCGGGGTCAAAGGCATGGAGCGTGTCACCCGTATTCAGTCGGCAAAAAGGTCTTTTGGCGTCGGTCCTGGCGCCGAGTTTGTTGATTATTTCAACGCCGGCCTGGTGCCCGGCCTGGAAATGAGCGGCGGATATGGCAGGTTCCTGACAGGTGGTCGTTTGCCTGCCCATGTGCATGACTTCGATGAGTCGATCTGCATCATCTCGGGTGGCGCCACCTGCCTGGTGGAAGGCCGTCAGTATGCCATGAGTGACCGGGCCACCGCCATGGTGCCGCGCGGCCGGGTGCATTATTTCATCAATCAATCAGATGGGCCGATGGAGATGATCTGGGTTTACGCCGGGCCGATGCCGGAGCGTATTGTGGTGGATGCAGTCTGTGCGACGGAGTCAGGCAACCCCTGGAAGTGAAGAAACCATGACCGATAACATGAAAAAACCAGAAAAAGCTACCTTCCGTGTCGCCTTCACGGCTGATTTTTTTGATTCCGCTGGCCACCCCAAGTTCGCTGACCTGGGGTTGGGGACCTTCGAACCGTATCCCCATGTCCATACCTCCAACTTCGCCAGCCACCAGGCCCGGATCGCACCTGACCAGATCGAGGGGGCGAATGGTGTGGTGGTCCTCACCCCGAAAGTGACGGCTGAATCACTCTCCGCACCATGTGACCTGCTGGCGATCGGAAGGTTCGGGGTCGGCTACGATTCCGTGGATGTCGATGCCTGCACGCGGGCCAATGTCCTGGCCATGATCACCGCCGGGGCCGTCGACCGGTCGGTGGCGGAAGCCACGATTACCTGGATGCTGGCACTCACCCATCAGGTGATGGCGAAAGACCGGCTGGTACGGACCGGTCGCTGGGACGATCGCACCCTCCACATGGGTTGCGAACTGCGCGACCGCTCGCTGGGTGTGATTGGCCTCGGTGGCATTGGCCGGCAACTGGTGAGCCTGTTGCGCGGGTTCGGTATGCGACGGGCGATGGTGTACGACCCGTTCATTTCCCCGGACAGCCTGAAAGGCATGGACATTGACAGTGTCCCGCTCGAGGAGCTGCTCACAAAAGCGGACTTTGTGTCTATTCATTGTCCTTTAACCAAGGCGACCCGGGGTTTGCTTGGGGCCCGGCAAATTGCCATGATGAAGAAAAACGCCTATTTGCTGAACACGGCGCGGGGCGGCATCGTTGATGAGGATGCCTTGTTTTCGGCGCTGCGAAAGGGCGACATCGCCGGTGCGGCACTCGATTGTTTTGAAGTCGAGCCGGTTCTCGAACCGTCGCGCTTCGCTTCTCTTGAAAATGTCCTCCTTGCGCCACATGCCATCGCCTGGACCAGCGAAATGTTCCGCGATATTGGCCGGGCCGCCTGCCAGTCGATGCTGGATATCTCCCTGGGCCGGCGTCCCCATGGTGTGCTCAATCCGGAGCTGCTCGGCAAACCCGAATTCCTGGAAAAATGGGCCAGGATCATCGGTCTGGCCCATGCGGGATTGCTGGAGGTGTGAGGGTTTCCGAGGGGGGTGGCCCTGGCCAACCCCCGGTTTCCCCCTGATACCTTCCTGCCCCAGGCGCGAATTTCAGTTCCGCGCCACACGCCGGAAAGCCCGGGAAAAGGCATGAGCCAGAGAAAAGCAGGGAGTCACTTTTCTCCAGAATCACCGTAGATCCTTCCGTTTTTCACCGTAAAACCGGCATCCGCAGCCCACCCTGCTCTGCTAGAGGCCCTATCCCTCCAGGCAGGCCAGGGTGCCTTGTTCCATGAAGGCGGGATGAGATTTGGGGGCAGCTTGGGGAAATGTAAGGGGCACTTTGACTCCCCATGGCCCGGCTCGCCTGGATCGAAAGGCAAAATTCTGTCACTGGAATGGATTGCGTGTATTCTGAAGGGGTTCCGAAACAGGCATAGCCCTCTGCAATGAAAGGTGGAATTGACATGTTGCCGAGACCAACACGCTTCACTGTGGCTCTTTCCCTGGCTTTTTTCATGGGCTTCACCCCGCTGGCAATAGCTTGGCAAGATGATGACAAGGTGCCGGCCAATCCCGGCAAGAAGGAAACACGCCCGGCAAAGACGCTGGGAGTCGGTGACCCAGCCCCGGCTCTCACCCTGGACACCTTTGTGAAGGGCAAGGCTATCTCCGCCACCACAAAAACCTATGTGGTCGAGTTTTGGGCCACCTGGTGCCCCCCTTGCCGTACCAGCATTCCCCACCTCACCGACCTCCAGAAAAAATTCCCAAAGATTCCCTTTGTTGGGGTTTCTGACGAAAAGAGCGACATTGTCGAGGGGTTCGTCAAAGATATGGGTCCCAAAATGGCCTATATCGTAGCGACCGACAAAGACAAAACAACCTCCGGCGACTGGATGCGTGCAGCCGGCCAGAACGGCATACCGACAGCTTTTGTCGTCTTCGAGGGAAAGGTTGCTTTTATTGGCCATCCGATGGACAAGAACTTCGAGAAAACCCTGGACAGCATTGGTCAGGGCAAATTCACCATCGAGGTTGCCATCAAACTGGCTGAGAAAACCAAGGAAATAGGAATGGTGCGCTCTACCGCCATCAAGCAGGTGCAAGGGGGCAAAGTCGATGAAGCCGTTGCCACCCTGGATACCGCCATCGGCAAGTCCCCTGAAGACCAGGCAGACCTTGCCACCCTCAAGTTCCAGGTTCTCATGTTTGGTAAAAAGGAAGACCAGGCCCTGGAGGTGGCCAATGACCTTGCCAGCCGCATCCTGACGGACTCACAGGCTCTCAATGAGCTGGCTTTTCCGCTGATCGATCCCAAGAACGGCAAGAAGCCCTCCAGCGCCCGGGTGAAAGCCGCGCTGGTGTTGGCCCAGGCGGCGGACAAGATCGTCGGGGGCAAGGACGGCAATATTGCCGACACCCTGGGGCTTGCATTGTTCCTGTCGGGCGACAAAGCCCAGGCCATTCAGGTGCAGGAGCGCGCAGTCCGATTGGCAACCAAGGGGAACAAGGAAGAAGTCGAAGCCCGCCTGAAAGAGTTCCGCGAATCGGGCAAGAACTGACCGTCCCAACCCTGTCCTTCGCAGCCGCTGCTTTGGCGGGCTTTTGCAGCCAGATCCACCCATGCCACTCCGCCGCGCCTTGATGGTGTCGCGGAGTGGACTGTTTTTGTGGTGTTCAGAATCTGGCGCAATGGCTCAGGGCCCGATGCTTATTTCAGGTTGAGCTGCCATGAAACACCGAACCGGTCGTCCACCCAGGCAAACCGGGTGCTGAAACCATAGTTGGCCAGCGGCATCAGAACCTTGCCCTGGGTGGAAAGCTGCTGGAACAACTCCTCCTGTTCGGGGCCAGTGTCACACTCGACAAAAAGCGAAACCGCCGGCGTGAATCCAAAGGCATGGGGCACCGGGCTGTCGATGCAGAGTATCTTTTGCCCGCAGACCACGAAGTCGGCCCTTTTCACGCTACCTTCAGCGCCCGGTTCACCGGCACCATATTTTTCCAGGCGCAGGATTTCCGCATGCGGAAAAATGGCGACATAAAAACGCATCGCCTCCTCGGCGGCACCCGTAAACATGAGAAACGGTGTCACTGAAGCAGCCATGGCCATTGACCCTCGACAACTTGTTTTCCTTGGGCTTCAACTGCCCACCGGCCGGATTGAGCGGCCTGGTGGCATCAGGACTCTAACCCGCGAATCCCTGAAAGTCATGGCCAGGCAAGGCCGGCAGACCTGGTTTTCATTCGGGACAATTGCCGACCAAAGGCCGGAAAACCACCCGCACCAGGCGCGAACAGGGGGGCCCCATCACCCGCCAGTCTGACCAGGTCTGAGGTTGCCGCCGGCTCAATCCAGGGCGGCCTGTTGCCAAAACGCCAGGGTTCGCCGGGTGATTCCCAGGGAGCTGTCCTCTGCTGAATCGCGCAACAACACCCACAGGGCGTCCCGCTCGGTAGTCAGACCTGCCAGGCCCAGACTGCGCAGCACCCGGGTGATGCGCAAGTGATTGTGGGTGAAGGAACCCCAGGCGTACGCTGGCCGGCGGGCCAGGATCAGGTTCCCTTCGTGGTTCCTTGCCATTCCCAAAAAAGCCTGAAACCGTTCCAGGGACCGGCGCATGTGGCGCTGGATATCCGCGTCCTCACGGAAAATTTTCGCCATGTCCGGAGTCAGAATGGGGGCGTCGTCGTTGTATTGGCTGGGTGTGTCCGTCGGGAACAACCACTGGATGAAGTCGTGGTGGCAATCCAGCTCGTTGTCATCCATTCCCCAGATGGACTCCAGACTGTAGGGCGCGTTGCCAGGGTGTGAGCTATCACGGTAAAAAGCAACCAGTCCCATCATTCTCTCCTTGATTTGGGGAAACTCGCGCCCGTCCCTGCCAATCATTCGCGCATCCCGCTCTTTTTTTTCACCCGTGTGGCCCATATGCATTAGACTCAATCCGATGAACGGCATCCCTGGCAACATTCCTGCATTCGGAGGCAACACCATGCGGCCTATCTCACGCAGAACCCTGGGTGGCTTGTTCGGCGGCGGATTGGTCTCCGCCTGGAATCCTGCTCGCGCCATGGATCCCGTCAGGCGAACAGGGAAGCCACTCATCAAGCTGGCGGTGGCAGCCTACAGCCTGCGCCAGCTTCTGGAATCAAAGGGGGGTAAACCGGCAGCCATGACCCTGGAGCAGTTCGCCGAATTCGCCGCCGGGCTGGGGCTGGGTGCCATCGAGCCGACATCGTACTATTTCACCGACACCTCCAATGCGTACATGGCTCGCTACAAGCAGTTCTGTACCCGGCTGGGGCTCGATATCTCAGGGACTGCGGTGGGAAACGATTTCACCACGCCTGACGCCGCCAAACAAAAAAGCCAAATGGCCCAGGTGGTGGCATGGATCGAAAAATGCTCGATCCTGGGAGGAAAAACCATCCGGATCTTCGCGGGCAATCTGCCTCAAGGCGAAACCCTGCAAAAAGCCCAGCAGCGCTGCATAGGGGTTATTGGCGAGGCCTGCGACCACGCGGCAAAATATGGCGTGATATTGGCGCTGGAGAATCATGGCGGCATCACCGCCAAAGCGGATGACCTGCTGACCCTGGTGCGCGGCATCAACCACGCCAATTTTGGCATCAACCTCGACAACGGAAATTTCCACACCGCCGACCCGTATGGCGATTTGGAGAAGCTCGCACCTTATGCCGTGGTGGTACAGGTGAAGACCGAGGTGCAGCAGGCGGGCAAGGCGAAGGAACCCGCTGACCTGAAACGACTGGTGACCATGCTGGAAAAGGTCAGCTTCCGTGGTTACCTGGCTCTGGAGCACGAGGCCGACGAAGAGCCCCGGGAAGGGGTTGCGCGGGCCATCGGCCAACTGCAAAAACTGGTGGGGAATCAGGCATGACCACCTTGCTGGCGCTGGTTCTGCTTGGCTGCGGGGTGGATCAGCCATCCGTTGCCAAGCCGGTGCGCCCCAATATTGTCCTCCTTTTCGCTGACGACCAGCGCGCCGACACCATCGGTGCCTGGGGCAACCCGCATATTCGCACCCCCCACATCGACTCACTGGTGAAGCGGGGTATGAGTTTCCGTTCCAACTATACCTTTGGCTCGAATAGCGGCGCGGTGTGCATTCCCAGCCGGGCCATGCTCATGAGCGGGCGCACCTGGCTGGATGTGCCCAACACCCTCCAGGGCGTAACGCTCCTTCCGGAAACCCTGCGGAAAGCCGGCTACACTACTTTTGCCACGGGGAAATGGCACAATGGAGACGCATCACTGGTCCGTGCCTTCCCCCAGGCGAAGTCGGTTTTCCTGGGTGGCATGGCGGATCACACCCGGACCCCCATCGCTGATGTGGTCGATGGCCAGGTGGTCAACAAGCGCATCGCCCAGAAATTCTCGTCGGAGGAATTCGCGGACCAGGTGATCGGCTTTCTGGATTCCCGCCAGGACCCGGAGCCGTTCTTCTGCTACGCGGCCTTCACCGCTCCGCACGATCCCCGGAATCCCCCCGAGGAATTCAGGAAAATCTACTACGACAGGCGCCCGCCCTTGCCCGTGAACTTTCTGGGCCAGCATCCATTCGACAACGGCATGTGCAAAAATGTGCGGGATGAAAATCTGGCCGGCTATCCACGCGAATCCCGGGTGATTTCCGACCAGCTCTGCGAGTATTACGGTCTGGTCACCCACCTCGACGGCCAGGTGGGCCGAATCCTCGACAGGCTGGAAAAGAACGGCCAGGCCGGCAATACCCTGGTGATCTATGCGGCCGACAGCGGCTTGGCCGTGGGTAGCCATGGCCTGCTGGGCAAACAAAGCCTGTACGAGCACAGCATGCGCTGTCCCCTCATTCTGGCGGGGCCGGGTGTGCCAGAAAACACCAGCACCCAGTCGTTTACCTATCTGCTGGATCTTTTTCCAACCCTTTGCCAGTTCACAGCCGCGGCTCCCCCCCCCAGGCTGGCCGGCCATCCCCTCCAGCCCCTTTGGCATGACCCGGCCAGGCAACTTCGCGCCAGCCTTTTCATGCCTTTTCAGGATCTCATGCGCTCTGTGAATGATGGCGAACACAAGCTGATTGTGTATCCACCGATCAACCGCCGGCAATTGTTCGCCATCCGGACGGACCCGCACGAAATGGTGGATCTTGTCGGGAATCCCGGGCAGATAGACACCCTGGCGCGCATGGAAGGGCTGATGCGGGCAGAGCAGAAAGCCTATGGCGACAAGCAACCCCTGCGAGTGGAAAAACCCAAAAGTGGCAAGATCCGTTTTGATGATTTCACGCGCAAAACGGATGATTGGCAACCGGCATGGATCGTTGACAAGTATTTCCCGAAACCCTAGGAGATTTCAACCATGGCTGCCTTGTTTTTTTGCCTGCTGAGCCTGGGTCAGGCAGATCCGGCCCCGCCATCCGGCCTGACGCTGCGCCACGACGGCCATTACCTGTTCATCCAGGGGAAACAGATCCCTGGGGGGGCCATCCGCATCAACTACCTGGAGGCCTATTGCCGGGCCGGCAGTACAGATGCCGACTGGGTGACCCACACTGTTGTCAGGCATACCAGCCAACAGCTCTTCCTGAGCGATAACGGCAAGGTACTCCGTTTGCGCGACACCCTGGCCGATGGCGTGACGGTGGAGCACACCATCACTGCCGGCGCTGACCAGGTCGCCTTCGACCTGGTGGCAAAAAATCCGTCCGCCAGGCGATCTGAGGCCCATTGGGCGCAGCCCTGTGTGCGCCTGGGGACCTTCACCGGCTTCGGACCTGATCAGGGTGGCAATCTCGACGATTACCTGCCCAAGTGTTTTCTCTTCATCGATGGCAAGGCAACCCGCATGCCCACCCGCGACTGGGCCACAAAGGCCCGCTATACCCCCGGCCAGGTCTGGTGCCCCAGGGATGTGCCCCGCACCGATGTGAATCCGCGCCCACTGTCTGCCCTGGTTCCCAGCAATGGTCTGATCGGCTGCGAGAGCGGCGATGGCAAACTTTTGTTCGCCACAGCCTGGGACCCATACCAGGAACTCTTCCAGGGGGTGGCGCGTTGCCTGCATAGCGATTTTCGCCTGGGTGGCCTGGAAGCCGGAGCCTCCCGAATCATCAAGGGCCGGGTCTATATCGTTCCCAACGATATGCCCGCCCTGCTGCAGCGGTATCAGGCTGATTTTCCGGGACAGACCACAAGATAACCCAGCGATCAAGGAATCAATCATGACTATCCGGTTCTGGCATGCCTGTCTCAATACCATGCTCCTGGCAGTAACTGGCACATGTTGCCAGGGCGAAGAAAATCCCTGGGCCGCTTTCAGGGGCCCGGCAGGGCAGGGCGTGGATGCCGCTGCCAAACCACCGGTCCAGTGGAGCCCCACAGAAAACATGGTCTGGAAAGCACCTTTGCCCGGCCCCGGCGCCTCCAGCCCCATTGTCTGGGGGGATCGCATCTACCTCACCTGCCACACCGGTTTTTTTGTGCCCGGCCAGTCAGGTGGCTCGCAGGAAGACCTGAGGCGCCATCTCATTGCCATGAAACTCAGCGATGGCTCCACGCTCTGGAACACGGCCCTCGCCGCCAAACTGCCCGAGGAGGACAAAATTCGCGACCATGGGTTTGCGGCGAGCACCCCGGCCGCTGACACGGAGCGGGTTTATGCCTTTTTTGGCAAGTCGGGAGTTTACGCTTTCGATCACTCTGGCAAACAGCAGTGGCAGGCCGATGTCGGCTCAAAAACCCATGGCTGGGGAAGTGCCGCCTCACCCGTCTTGCACAAGGATCTGGTGATTATCAACGCCAGTGTCGAGAGTGACTCGCTGGTGGCGCTGGACCGGGCCACGGGCAAGGAAAAATGGCGTGTGGGTGAGATCCGGGAATCGTGGAACACGCCCATCGTTGTCAGCGCGAAATCCGGGCGCCTGGAAATGGTCGTTGCGGCGCAGGGCAAGATTTTGGCCTTTGACCCTGACACCGGCAAGCCCCTCTGGTCGTGCAAAACCGACATCACCTGGTACATGGTGCCCAGCCTCGTGCACGCTGACGGCGTGATCTATTGCCTGGGTGGCCGATCGGGAGTGGCCGGCCTGGCGGTGAGGACCGGTGGTGATGGCGATGTGACCGGCAGCCATCGGTTGTGGACCAGCCAGAAAGGTTCGAATGTTTCCTCGCCGGTGATTCACCAGGGCCATCTGTATTGGGTGCACGAGCAGCAAGGCATAGCCTACTGCGCCAAAGCTGAAACCGGCGCGGTGGTGTATGAGGAGCGCCTGCCGCGCGCCGGGCAGTTTTACGCCTCGGCCCTGCTGGCTGATGGCCGCCTGCACTACCTCACCCGTGAGGGAAAAACCTTTGTGGTGTCTGCCAGGCCACAATTCGAACAACTGGCGGTCAATGATCTGGCTGACCGGGGGATTTTCAACGGCAGCCCGGTTTCGCTCAGTGATGGCTTGCTGATCCGCTCGGACAAATTCCTGTACCGCATCGGAAAATAAAGAGCAAAAGAAACGCTCAGATGTCTACTTCCAGCACCGAGGGGACCAGGAAAATCTTGCCATCGCCAATCCGGCCGGTCCGCGCCGCCTGCACCACCGCCTGGGCCGCAACCTCGTATTGCTCGGCGGTGACTGGCACGCTGATTTCCACTTTGGGGAGGAAGGCAAAACTGTACTCCGAGCCCAGGTAGTTGTGCCCCTTTTGCCTGCCGTGACCTTTGGCCTCGCGCACCACGCAATGGTTCAGGATTTCGTCACCCAGCGCGATTGCCAGGGCTGTGAGCACATCGCTGGCGCGGAAGGGTTTAACCACCACCGTCAGCAACCGGGCATGGCCTTCATTCATCATACGAGCCCCCGAGGTATCACATCAGCAAGGTGGTGAGCGATGGTTCCTGCTTGCCCAGGCCCGAGAGCAGCAGCAGGTGCTGGCCAGGCTCCACCAATCCCATGGCATCGGCGTGCTGACGGGCTGTCGCCTTGGGCCTGTCGAACTCCTCGGCGCTGATCACCCGCGGGATCACACCCCACAGCAGATTCATGCGGCGGGCCACACGGGGATCGGTTGTGAGGGCAATGATGGGGGCATTGGGCCGGTTCGAACTCACTTGCGCGGCAGAAGTGCCGCCATTGCTGCGCACCACCACAGCGCGCACCCCCAGATCCTGGCAGAGCTGGGCCGTCGACTTGGAGACCGCCCGGCGCAGGCGCAGCGCGTTGTTGCTTTCCCGCGCATCTTCCCCGGGCAAGTGTTCCCGGTCCGATTGCTTGAAATGCGTCTCCAGCGATTGCCAGGCTTCCACCCGTCGGCAAATCCGGTCCATGGTGCGCACCGTCTCCAGCGGGAAGGCGCCCGTCGCTGTCTCAGCCGAAAGCATCACGGCATCGGCCCCGCTCATCACGGCTGTGGAGACATCGCTCGTTTCGGCCCGGGTAGGCCTGGGCTGGGTGACCATCGATTCCAGCATCTGCGTGGCCACAATCACCGGCTTGGCGGCATGACGGGCCCGCTCCACCAGGTCGGCCTGAATAATGGGCACGGCCTCCAGCGGCATCTCCACACCCAGGTCACCGCGGGCCACCATCACCCCGTCGCAGGCCTCGAGAATGCCATCGAGAGCGTCCACAGCCTCGGGTTTTTCAATCTTGGCGATGATGGGGATACTCTGTCCGGCCGCCTGGATCTCCTTGCGCAGATCCGCGATATCGGAAGGCCGACGCACAAACGACAAGGCCAGCCAGTCGACACCCTCGGCCAGCAGAAAGCGGGCATCCAGCCGGTCCCGCTGGGTCAGGGCCGGCGTGGATAACGCCACTCCGGGCAGGTTCATGCCTTTTTTGTCGCGCAATTTGCCACCATGGATCACCGTGCAGGTCACCTCGGTGCTTTCCACGCGGTCGACCCGCAATTCCATCAGGCCATCGTCCAGAAGGATACGATTGCCTGGTCGCACATCGCCCGACAGGGCGGCATATTGCGAGGGGATGAGCCCCTCGCAACCGGGCATATCGCGCGTTGTCACCGTGACGACCTGACCGGCGACGAGGTGGATGCCACCCTCCGCGAAGTGGCCTACCCGGATCTTGGGGCCGCACAGGTCACCCAGGATCGCCACATGCCGCCCCAGCCTGCCGCTGATTTCGCGCACACGGGTGATCACCTCGCGATGCTGATCATGGGTGCCATGCGACATGTTCAGCCGCACCATGTTCACCCCTGCCTCAAGCAGGGACTGCAACATGGCGAGTTCACGGCTGGCCGGGCCGACGGTGGCCACAATCCGGGTGCGGCGATAGGGCGACATGGGAGACAGGCTCCATGAGACATCGAAAATATGACGGAAGAGGAGCCTTTTTATCCAAGCAGAAACAGCGCAAAAAGCGAGGGCCATCCCTTTCCTGACGCACTTGTCAGGCCTGGACAGGCTCCAGCTTGCTTTTCAGCCAGATCTCCAGTTCGCCCAGTTGACGCACACACTCGGCGCGGGCCTGGGCAAAGCCGGGCCGATCGACCTGATCGAGCTTTAGGTAGTCGAGGATCTCCGCCTCAGCTTTCAGGTAACGGGCGCAACCCTCGGCCACCATGGCCGCGACAGGGGCGGGGATGGTGGTCAGGCCATTGGAATCGCCGTGCAACAGGTCGCCGGGGCGAATGGTCAGGCCGCAAACCCGCACGGTCTGGTGCAGCGTGGGAAAATGGCAATAGCCATGGGCACCCATGGCACCTGTGGTGAAACACGGGAATTTGAGGCGGGCGACCTGTTCCAGGTCGCGTCCGGCACCTGATGTCACCAGGCCAACTGCACCGAAGCGCTGATAGGTGGTGCAGAGGATTTCGCCAAAGGTGGCGGCGGCGGCCGGATCATCGAGATCCTGGAAAACTACTACGGTCGGGCCAGCGATTTCAGCCATGCGCTCCAGTTGCTCCTCCAGCCCCTGGTAAGACTGATTGCCCACCGGTGGTTCAGCCGAGCGGAAGGTGGCGGTGCTGGCGTAGCCCACCATCGGCGGTAGAAGCGGGTAGGCGGCCATCAGCCGCCGATCAGCATAGCCTGCTGATTTGGGCCGGAGCCCCGCCAGTTCGATCACATTGCACACGGTGGGGGTATCGCAACCCCGCAGCGCTGCCAAATCAACACCATGATGTCCGCGGGTCATGACCTGTTTCCTCAGTACGCAGTCCGGACGGATCCAGTTGCTAAGCTAGGGTTTGTGCGAGTGGCCGTCCCGCTCGGCGTGGAAGTGAGGGAGCTGCCGCATGGCACTGTATCTGAAATTGGTCCTGTTTCTGGGGCTGGCCTGGGTGGGCCTGGGCCTGGCAATCCTTTCCGGCTTGCTTTCCGGGCCATGGGCGCAAATTCCCCTGGGTGACGGCTCTTTTTCCGCCGGCTGGCTGGCTTTGGGGCTGGGCTTGTATAATCTGGTGCGCTGGTATCACCGTCAGGGGATGCTCCAGACGCGGCAGTGGCAACGCGACCAGGTTGCCCACCGGGAAAAGTTGCTGGATGAAACCAAACGCCAGCCGTGAAGCACCGAAGGGGCATTCCGCCCGGGGAGTAACCGCTATGGGTACCGCTCGACTGGGTTTGGTTCTCGGCGTGTTGACAAGCATGATGGTGCTGACAGCCTGGCAGGCAGGCCCTGCCGTCGGGCAAGATTCATCCGGGGAACAGGGCACGGAAAAAGCCAAACAGAAGGGCAAGCAAAAAGCCAGCACCCCGGAACCTACCACCCCGGGTTCTTCCCTGGGGCCTGGGGCCTGGCTTGGCCTGGTGAAAGATCCGCCCACCACCGAGCAACTGGTTCTTGCGTATCACCCCCAGCTTACTCAGGGTCTGCCGGCGCCCGGGGGCAGCCTGCCGGCCCCCACCAAAGCCGCGGGTGTGGCCAAACAAAAAGCCCGGCTGGCGCAGCAGCTCAAGGAGGGCTGGAAGCTGATGCGTTTCAGTGTGCCCGAGGCGACGCCCATCCGCTTCAGCGTGCTGCCCGAGGCATTTGACGACAAGGGCGAGATATTGAAACCCACAACCGCGCAGGCCCAGCAGATGAAACAAGGTGGCATCCCTGGAAAAATGGCGCAAATGCGCCCCGGCATGCTAGTGCGCGTGACCCAGACCAAAAGCGGCCAGGGCCTGGCGGTGGACAAGGTGGAGGTGCTGCGCGAGGTGGAGCTGCCCGGCCTCAATGGGAAGGCGTCAAAGACTCCGCCGAAGGGGAAGGGCTGATATTGTCTTGCTGGAATTCGCCTTCCCAGCGGGCCATCACCACGGTTGCCAGGCAATTGCCCACCAGATTGATGCTGGTGCGTGCCATATCCATGAAAGCATCCACTCCCAGAATGGTTCCCACCGCCGCCAGGGCCACAGTCAACTGATCCGGTCGCAGAGCGCCTTTCCCCTCGAGATAGGCGCCAAAACTCACCAGGGTCCCGGACAAGATCACCAGGGAGGCGCGTGGCACCGCCGCCACTCCCTTGCTGGTGAGCATGAGCATGAGCATCATCAGCAGCTGATCCGTGAAGGCCAGGTGTACCCCCGCAGCCTGGAAGCAGAAGATGCTGGCCACCGCCAGATACAGCGTGGAGCCATCGAGGTTGAACGAATAACCGGTGGGCAGCACAAAGGCGACGATCCGCCTGGGCACCCCAAACGCCTCCAGGTTTTGCATCGCCTTGGGCAAGGCGGCCTCGCTCGAAGCGCTGGAAAAGGCCAGGAGCGCTGGCTCGCGGATCACCTGCCAGAAGCCGGCCACAGGCACGCGGAAAATCACCATCACCGGCAGCAGCACTACCAGGCAGAAAACCACCAGGGCGCCATAGAGCGTCAGCACCAGCAGGGCCAGATTGCCCAGAATCTCGGGGCCGCTTTTTGCCACCGTGAAAGCAATGGCTGCCCCGATGGCAATGGGGGCATAGAGCATCACCAATCCGGTGAACTTGAACATCACCTGGGCCAAAGCCTCGAGGAATTCCAGAATGGGCAAACGGTACTTCTCGGGGGTTTGCACCAGGGCGATGGCGAAGATGACAGCCCAGATCACCAGTTGCAGCACCTCGTTTTTCGCGGCCGCCTCCACCACGCTGGCGGGGAAAACATGCTCCAGGAAGGTATCCACCGAGGCCTGTTTGCCGGCAAAGACCTGGGCCTGCTCCGCATTGGCCCGGGTGGTGTCAATGCCCACGCCCGGGCGGGTGAGATTCACCGCCCCCAAACCGATGAACAGGGCCACGGTGGTGGCCACCTCGAAGTAGACAAATGCCCGAATCGCCAGCCGGCCCATTTGCCGCAGGTCCTCGCAGTGCCCCGCGATGCCCACCACCAGCGTGGCAAACAGCAGGGGTGCGATCAGCGATTTGATGAGCCGCATGAAGATGGTGCTGGACAGGGGGTTGAGATGGAGGCTGACCTGGGGGAGAAAAAGACCCAGCAGCACCCCCGCCACCATGGCCACCAGAATCCATTGGCTAAGAGAGATACGACGAAGAATCTGGACCATGGAATGTCACCCGCCAGGCGCTGCTGTTTTTCCTGGTGCATAAGCACCGGATGGCAGTATACCGGTGAAAACCCGGCCGGTGCCAAACCTTTCTGGGAATAGCGATAAAAAGCCTTTGCCCTGCTCTATGCGTTGTAACCGCCAGGGGGGGGGCATGGGGTGCTTGTGCCGGGTCGGGAACCAAGAGACGACGAACACCACACCCCGGCGATTCGGCATCACGGCAGGGGGCCACCCGATGGTCGCCGGGCTGACCCGGAAAACCTGCGAGGGCTGCCAGCCTCGAGCCTTTTTCATCCGCCCCGCCATTCCCCCAGGAACACCAGCGCGGGGCCAATAAAAAAGCCCCGGCGCATCCGTCGGGGCCAGGAAACAGTGCTTTCCGCATACCGCTCAGAGGGTGGGGTTTGCCTCGGCGTCTTGCGCCACCACGGGTTGCTTCCGCTTGCGCCGCCACCACATCCCACCGCCGCCGCAGGCTGCAGCGATGGCACCCAGCAGCAGGGTGCCGGGCTCGGGGACAGCGGTTAAGGTGTAAGGCCGGCCCCCGGCGGTGACTGATCCTGGCGCCACCGCAGTGATGGCAGGCGTGGCATCGGTTTCCACCCCCCACCCACCGATTGTGGAAATATCGGGACAAGTCTTAAAGTTTTGCCAAAATCTTTTGGGAATTGAAAAGCAGTCTTTGGTAGAGGAAAAAGCAGACAATCAGCACAATTCCAGAGAGAGGCATTTCTCCCCCAGCAAAGGTTTCATAACAACGGAGACACATTAAAATACTTGTAAAAGCGATTAACACAACCCCGCGGCCAGCCAAAGAGTGGTTTCCGATACTTTTTCCGATATTCCGCAAAAACAGCACATAAAACAGCACGGCCATGCATGTGGAAATATGTTGAATGAATGACCCATAAAAGCTGGGCAATCCCGGAATAACTGACGCCAGGAAAAAATAGGAGCTGACAACATCAAAAGAAAAAGAAAAAACCGCCTTCAATTTGGCATCGGGTGCTGTCGCTGGGGTGTGGATTATCGAAAGAAATACTCCCAACATGGACAATAACGCACCAGCAGGATATATCCAAAATGCAAGCAAGACAAGTGCTACGACCTCGGGGCCGAATACTGGCGCAAGTGCTAGTGCAGCTAGGGGTGATAGTACCGCAATGACACGAAGAAGAAGCCCGAAATAAACTAAGCCAATATCTGTTGAAAGCGTCTTGAAGCTTCCGGGATTAATGGCCCGGGCCCGGGGTTTGGCCACATCCTCATGCACCCCCTCCGTGTCATCGATGCAATCGATCCCGTCCTCGATCACCTCCAGCGATCCAGAAACGGTCAGCAGGTGCTGGCAGGCGGGGCATTTGACCTTCTTTCCTGCGAGTGTATCAGGGGCTTTCAGCTTCTTGCCGCACTGGCAGGTGATAGAAATCGGCATGGTGTGACTCTTGGGCAGGCTTAAACTATTGGTTTTTTTCAACAATGCCAGGCAACCAAACCAAAAGTTGCCGGACGGCGACCAAGTTAACAGTATTTGGGCTGGTGTCAAATCAGTTCACGGTTTTTGGTCAGACAAGCACTGGACCTCCCCACGAATTGTGGATACCCACATAAAGCGGTAAAATCAGCCATGGAGGTCCAGGATGTCGAAGCCAAGGCGAATTTACACCCGGGAATACAAAGCCGAGGCTGTCAAGCTATAGTCCCAGCAAGATATTTCAGCCGGTGAGGCTGGACGACGCCTTGGCATTGGTTCCAATCTGATAGTTCGTTGGAAAAAGGAGATTGAATCCGAAGGCGTCCATGCTTTTCCCGGTAATGGCAACCGTTCTTTTGTTGAGGAGGAGATACACAGGTTGAGGGGAGAGAACAAGCGATTGTTGATGGAGCGTGATATTTTAAAAAAAGCGGCAGCGTTCTTTGCCAGGGAGGGTGC
>QWOS01000135.1 GCA_003669555.1 Planctomycetota bacterium | reverse complement strand
TCAATGCGACGGTGGCAGGTTCCAGCACAACGGGCACGACTTCTCCGGGTGGTTTGACTTACACCCCGGGCTCAGGCACGGTGCTGGATGCCGGCACTCAGACCTTGCAGGTAACAGCGGCCGCCACGAGCAACTATCTGGCAGCGACGAAGTCTGTGACGCTGATTGTGACCCAGGCTGGGCCGGGCAGCCAGACGATCACCTGGGCCACCCCTGCGAATATCACTTATGGCACGCTGTTGAGTGATCTTCAGCTCAATGCCACAGTTACCGCTTCAGGCCCCAGTGCCCCGGGCGCCTTGACTTATAGTCCGGCCCTTGGTGCCTTGCTGAATGCAGGCACACATACGCTGCTGGTTACCGCTGCTGCCACGAATAATTATGCGGCGTCGACCCAAACGGTGACTCTCATAGTCGACAAAGCTTTACCGACGATCACCTGGGCGAATCCTGCGAGTATCACTTACGGGACGCCGCTGAGTACGACGCAGCTCAATGCGACGGTGGCAGGTTCTAGCACAACGGGCACGACTTCTCCGGGTGGTTTGACTTACACCCCGGGCTCAGGCTCGGTGCTGGATGCCGGGACTCAGACCTTGAAGGTAACAGCGGCCGCCACGAGCAACTATCTGGAAGCAACGAAGTCTGTCACCCTGAAGGTTGACAAGGCGGCACAAAATATATTCTGGAAAGACCCGGATCCAATCACTTATGGGGTGGTATTGACTCAGACATCCAATACCTCCCAAAGGTTGCTTACTACGCCGCAACTCAACGCCATAGTGATAGTGGATGCTGGTCAAGTTAGTTCGATGTCTGAACCGGGCACCTTGGTGTACGATCCGCCCGCTGGCACGCTATTGCCCGCAGGTACTCTTCCCAGCAAGCTGTCGGTGAAAGCACTAGCTACCTCCAACTACTTGGAAGCAACGAAGTCAGTGACGCTGATGGTTGACAAGGCAGCGCAAACGATCACCTGGGCAGATCCTGCGAGTATCACCTACGGGACAGCTCTGAGTACGACGCAGCTCAATGCGACGGTGGCTGGTTCCAGCACAACGGGCGCGACGGCTCCGGGTGGTTTGATTTATAACCCGGGCTCTGGCACGGTGCTGGATGCCGGGACTCAGGTCTTGCAAGTGACGGCGGCGGCTACCAACAACTACCTGCCAGCAACAAAGTCTGTGACGCTGGTCGTGACCCAGGCGGGGCAAGGCAGCCAGACCATCACCTGGCCCACCCCCGCGAATATTACTTATGGCACGCTGTTAAGTGATCTTCAGCTCAATGCCACAGTCACCGCTTCAGGCCCCAGTGCCCCCGGCGCCTTGACCTATTCGCCTGCCAAAGGTGCCTTGCTGAATGCAGGCACGCAGACGCTCTCGGTCACCGCTGCCGCCACGACCAATTATGCGGCGTCGACCCAAACGGTAACGCTGAAGGTTGACAAGGCACTTCAAACCATCACCTGGGCCAACCCGGCCCCCATGAGCTACGGCACCGCGCTGAGTGCCACCCAGCTCAATGCCACGGTGGCCGGGTCCAGCACCAGTGGGGCGTCGCTACCAGGCTTGCTGACTTACACCCCATCCGCCGGCACGGTGTTGCCTCTTGGTGAAAACAAGCTTTCTGTGATTGCAGCCGCCACGGACAACTATGAAAGTGCCAGTGCGTCGGTGGTGGTGCAGGTGGGTGGAGTCTCTCCTGCCATCACCAGCCCAGTGACTACCACTTTCCTCGAAGGTATTCTCAACTCGTTCCAGGTGACTGCCACTGGTAATCCGGTCCCCACCTACACCTGCACGGGGATTTTGCCCAAGGGCCTGGTTTTCAATGGCTCCACGGGCCTGCTTTCCGGTATTGCTGCCGAAGGTGGGCTTGGCAACTATCCGGTGACCATCACGGCTAGTAATGGTGTGAACCCGGATGCCACTCAGGGTCTCACTATTGTTGTCAACCGCTATGTGCCTGTTGCCAAAGGTGCGCAACTGACCAACCCCTTTAACCTGGGGGCTGGCAGCTATGTGGTGTCTTTGGGGAACGGTTTGGTCCTCATCCATAATCCCTCCGGTCTGGAGCAACAGTTTCAGCCATTCCCCGGCTTCACCGGCACGCTGAGTACTTCTCTGGTGGATCGCAATGGTGATGGTGAGGCCGACTCGGTTCTGGTGGCGGTGGCCACCGGTGGCTCACCCGCTGTGCTGGTGCTCGACGCGAACACAGGACGGGTAGCTTATAATTTCTATGCCTTTGATCCGGGTTTCCTGGGTGGCGTATCGGTTGCGGGTGGTATCACCGCTTTCCAGGGCAAGGTCACCACCGTCGTGCTGGGCGGCGCTGGCCCGGGATCGGAACCCTCTGTCTCCGCCTTTGACGCGGTGACGGGTGTATTCCGTCAGGCTTTCTACGCCTTCGCTCAGCAGTACACGGGCGGCGTGCGTGTCGCCATGGGTTCTCCCGATAACCAGGGCCAATCGCTTATCGTGGTCGGTTCTGGCATCAATAGCAACATTGTCACCTACACACTGGATAACCCCTACGCCGCCCTCACCAGCTTCTACGCCTTCAACCCCGTCACTCTTTACCGTGGCACCTGGGTCGCCGCCGGGGATCTCGACGGCGATGGTGTCAGCGAGTTGGTGATTGGTGCTGGCCCGGGTAGCAACGGCAAAGCGGAAGTTTCAGTTTTTGACCTGAAAGGCAAACAGTTGGCCAATTTCCTGGCTTTTTCCCAGGGATTCACCGGTGGTGTGAGCGTGGCAGTCAATGACTACAATAGCGACAAGAAGGGTGATATTTTCTGCAGCTCGGGCGCTGGGGCGCCAGGCACCTTCAATGTTTTCGGTTTTCCGGATCTGCAATTGATCGATGCGGTTTTCCTGCCGACCAGCAGCCTGCTTGGCACATTCGTGGGCAACAACCCCTCGGCCTGAGTGGACACATGGGGTCAGGCGGTGGGGTGGTCAGGGTGACTTTCGTCAAGGGCTTTCAGCCGCTCGGTCACGGCTAGCTGCAAGATATGGACGGCCCGGGAATAACGGATCACCATCTTTGCAAACATGACGACCCCCGCCCCTCCCAGGGCTAGCGGGATAAGAGGGGCGACGACGCAAAAAAGAGCGATAGCCAGGAAGCATGCCCCCACAGTGGCGATAATCATCCCTGGCCAGATCAGGAATTGCCAATAGACACCCATTTGCACCTGCAACAGCAGTTCAGCCGCCCGTGCCTCCTGGGCACCCTCGGCGAGGTCACGCAGGTAGACGAGTGTGAACAGGAAACTGAGCAGGCGTGGGATCTCACCGTAAAAAATGAGGTAGGGGGGGGCCAGGGAAATCAGGTGGACCAGGCTCAGAGCCAGCACGGGCAGATCGAACAGCACCGCTGTCCGGATGGCCCAGCGCTTGCCCACTGGCCGGCAGCGGAGGCGGCCAATCATGCCAGCCAGCGTGCCGGCGGTCGCCACCTGGGCCGCGATCCAGAGCACCAGCAGCAACTCTTCCCGGGGCACGGCGATCGCTGGCAAGGTGCAGACAGCCGTCGCCAGGGCCATCATCACCGCCAGGGCATGGCCTTCAATCTCGGCGGACAGCAGCCACAAGCCCTGACGCAGCATCATCAGCTTTGTGAGGGTGGCGGTCAGAATGGTGGGAGCTATCATGGCAAGATTCCAGACCGTGTTGCTTCCAGTGTAGGAGCAGGGTCGGAGACTAGCCCATTCTAGGGGGAATCGGCGGGCTCGTCCGGATCCTTTTCCATCGGGTTGGCACGGAAGCGGATACCGTCGAAGCGGGCCTGTTCATCCAGCTCAAGGCCCAGGTACATGTTGTACAACAGCGGGCGATGGACAGTCAGGCCCGACATGCTGAAGCTGCGCAACAACGGCGAACCGGGTTGATTCTCTTCTGGCGAAACCACAGTCCGAAGCCACGGCACCGGTCCGCTATCGCCTCCCAGTTCCAGCCGGGCGGTGCTCAGGATCTTGCCCTTGCCGAGCACTTCCAGGCGCACCACATCCGGCCTGGGGTCACCCATCGCTCCCTGGCCGGGAAGGGTCACCACAAAATAGCAAGGATCCCCTTCGGGCAACCGGTGCCAGGTGGTGAACAGCTTGGAGGGGCCATCGTGATACTGGATCAGCGGCTGTGGGTCCTGGTGTGTGCCCTCGCGGCAGGCCAGGCGCACTCCGCTTTCCTCGGCTTGAATCCAGGCGAGAATCGCCACGGGCTTGAAGCAATCCGCCCGGCTGCGGTTCCATTCCTGGATCCGTTTATGACCAAGATTCTCTTGCCAGTCCGCCCGTTCGGCCAGTTCCATCACCTGCTCCACCTGATCCAGCCGGTAGGCTCGACCCAGCCGGGTTGACCAGGCCAGCAGTCCGGTCCAGAAAATGGCCAGAACCATAGCGGCGCTCGCATACAGTCCAAATCGCCGGGCCGTGAACCCGCTTGCGAGTACAGCCATGGTCAGGGGGTTGAAGAGGCTGGCCAGAAAAGCCAGAAACTCGGCTGCCAGTACCGCCTGCGGCAGCACGAGCAGGCCGGCGTGCTTTTGCTCTGGCAACACCAGAAACAAAAGGGCGACATAACCCAGCGCGAATAGCCCCAGACCCCGCAATATCCATGCGTCACGGGCCAATCTGCCAGGCATGCCGAACAACAAGCGAAAGAGGCACAAAAGTGCCAGCGCCGGCATGGCTGCGGCGAGCCAGACTTGCAGCCGCAGCCACCAGCGCAGCATGCCCCGGGACATTTCCGGATCAAGCCTGGGGCCATGACCCATCGAGGCCAGGGGCAGCCCCTCCACCCGGGTTGCCTGCAGGGCCATCCAGAGAAACGAAGGTGCGCTGGCAAGCCAATGGCGCATGTTGGGCAGGAAGGATTCCAGAAACAGCTCACGGCTGATGCGGGCGTGGTCAGGCCCGTACAGCTCGTGGCAGTGTGAGGGATCAAAAGGGATGGGCGGCAGTCCTTCCTCACTGCGCCGTTGTGCTACACGGGTGATCACCTGGAGGTCGTCCCGCGAGATTCCCTGACTGTTTTCCAGATGGAACAGGTTGCAGCGGGTTTCTTCGGCATAGCATGCCATGTGGAAACCAACACCTGAGGCCTGGGGCACCACTGGGCATCCCCAGGCGATGGCCGCCTTCACCATCCAGGCGGCGGCGGCGCAGGTTGTGACGCCACCTGCTGCCAGTCGCCAACCGCGTCCGGCCAGCAGCAGAAGCGGTCCCGTCAGGCCCACCATGGCCAGCACGGTGACCATCGCATCGTGTCGCCAACCCAGACCAAGAGCCGCCAAAGCACCCGTCAGGCCACAGGCGGCAAGGTTTCGCCACCAGCCCGGACTACGGCCCACCAGGCAGATCAGAACAGCCCAGGGTGGTCCGGCAAACCATAAAGGCGAGATGTCACGCGGTGAATAAACCGAATAGGAGGCTTCCAGCGGGGCGATCGAATAAAACAATGCCGCCACCAGTCCCAGCCAGCCACTGCCAGACAGGCCTCGTCCGATCAGGAAAACCGCCAGGCAGCCGAGCGTGGAGAGCACCACATACATGCCGAAGACCACATCCCAGCGGATGCCAAAAATCCGCCATAGGATGGTGGTGGACCAGAGTTCCAGGACGCGCGTGGTATAAACAGGCCAGGCGAGATGCTCATCCGAGATATCGGCGATGCCCACGGGTGGTTCTACCGGCACAGAATCGGGCAGGTTGAAAAAAGCCTCGAAATCAGCCGTTGAAAGCGTCGCCTTGCGCAAGCCGAGAAAGTTTTGCAGTGGGATCGACTCGGGGACCCCCGCGAAGGAGAACGGTTTTAAACCGTGACCCGCCAGGGCTGCCAGGGAATAGCGGAAAGATTCCGACCAGAAATGGCGTTTATTGAGCGGGATCTGCCTGAGGGCCTCAAACCGCGTGGCCACATGGGCTGCCAGCAGGCAGACCAGGGCCAGACTGATGGCGAGGCGTCTTGGGGTCGGCAGCATCAGGCCGCGCCCTGGATCTGAACCATGGGGATACGGCTGGTTCGGCCCGTGGCGGCCGGTTCCAGAACCGCTTTCAGGCTGGCCACCATGTGGTCCAGCATGGGGCGGGAGAGACCGGGATACACTCCCAGGAAGAATGCATCGTGCATCAGTTTGTCGGTCATGCGCAGGTCGCCCACCACACGATGGTCAATCCCCTGGAAAGCGGGATGCCGGAGCAGGTTGCCGGCAAACAGGGGCCGGGTCTGGATCCGCTGGCTCTCCAGATGCCTGACAATTTCCTGGCGGCTGATGGGTGCGTGGTCGCGGACAATGATCAGGAAGCCGAACCACGACGGGTTGGCCCGGGGGTCCGCCTCCGGCAGATGGATGATCCCCTCGAAGGGCCGCAGCGCCTCCATCAGGAAGGCATGGTTGGCGCGCCTGGCAGCAATGAAAGAATCGAGTTTCTGCAATTGCTGGCGACCAATGGCGGCCTGGGCGTCGAGGGGCTTCAGATTGTAGCCCAGATGGCGATAAATGTACTTGTGATCATAGCCTTCCGGCAAGTCACCCATCTTCCAGTCGAACCGCTTGCCACAGGTGTTGTCTTTACCGGATGGGCACCAGCAGTCGCGGCCCCAGTCACGAAAACTCTCGGCAAGCCGCCGCAGACGGGGCGTGTTGGTCAGCACCGCGCCGCCCTCACCCATGGTCATGTGGTGTGGCGGGTAGAAACTCTGCGTGGCCAGGTCGCCAAATGAACCGGTTCGCCTGCCTCGCCATTCGGCTCCGAGCGCATCGCAATTATCTTCGATAAGCCAAAGGTCGTGCCTGGCGCAGAAATCTGTCACCGCATCCAGATCGAAAGGGTGTCCCAGGGCATGGGCCGCCACAACAGCTCGGGTCCTGGGCGACCAGGCGCTCTCCAGCAGGTCGGGCCGCAAGTTGGCGGTACCCGGCTCGACATCGATGAAAACCGGCACCAGACCATTCTGGACCAAGGGGGCTACCGTAGTGGGGAAGCCCGCCGCCACGGTGATCACTTCATCGCCGGGCCGCAGACCGTCGGGCAGGGTGGGGCTGGTGAGGGCGGAAACCGCCAACAGGTTGGCGGAGGAGCCGGAGTTGGTGAGCAATGCTTCGCGCACCCCCACGGCCCGCGCCAGTTCGTTTTCGAAGGCCTGGCCCTGCGGCCCGAGGGTGAGCCAGAAATCCAGCATGGCATCCACGCCGGCCTCCACCTCGGCCGCGTCGAACACCCTGCCGGCATAGGGAACAGCGGATTTTCCCGGTATGAACTCGGGAATGGGGGCATGGCGTAGCGCGCAATACTCACGCACTTTTTCCAGGATTTCCTGATGCAGTTGCTGCCACATGTTGCGCTCTCCGGTGTGTGGTTCTGGGTGGATTCCGCCAAGCCGACAAACAGTTGATCAGGGAGCCCAGGCCGGCCTTTCCCGGGTATCGCCCGGCCCGGGCACGCGCCCCAGGGGGCTGGTGGAGGCCTCGGGGGGTGCCGTGCCTGTTGTCCAGTAACCCCGGGCGGTTTCGGTCTGGTTCCAGCGGATCGATTCCTGGGTCAGGTACAGGGGCCGGCGACGGGCTTCCAGATAGGCGCGGGCAGCATATTGGCCCACCACAAAGCCACTGGCAAGCGTCGCTGTCAACATGCCGCCCAGCAGGGTGTGCAGCAACCCCACACCCCAGATTCCCAGCGTCGCCAGCAAGGCCAATGCCAGGGTGAATCCGCCCGAGAGTGCGGCTAACAATCCCAGCGCCTCCACCGGCCACAGGGAGAAGGAGGTCACCGCGCGGGTGGCCAGATTCAGCAGATAGAAAAACGGCGCGTGGCTTTTACCAGACTTGCGCGGGTGGCGATCGTAGGCGATGGCGCAGGAAGGGAAACCGATCCAGTGGCTCAACCCGCGGAAGTAGCGATTTCGCTCGTCGAGCTTGGCCATGGCGTCGAGGGCCCGTCGTGACAGCAGGCGGAAATCGGTGGCGCGGGCCGGCAGATGGCAATCCCCCACCCGCGCCATCAAACCATAAAACAGTTTCGAGCCGAGTGATTTCCACCACGGGTCGCCGGCCCGCCCCCGGATCACGCCATAAACCACATCATGCCCCTCCCGCCAGCGGTGCACAAAGCGGGGTATCAGCTCGACGGGATCCTGCAAGTCGCTGAAAATCACCATTGCCGCATCACCCACCGCCGCGCGCAGGCCCACCGCCATGGATGTCTCCACCCCGAAATCACGCGAGAAACGCAGGTACCGCCAACGGGAATCCCGGTCGCAGATCTCCCGGGCCAGCATGGGGGTGGCATCGGTGCTGGCGTTATCCACCAGCAACACCTCATAGGGTTCTCCCAGCGTATCCAGCACCGCGCCCAGTTCGGCGTGGGCCCGCGCCAGAGTGCCAGCCTCGTTTTTGGCGGGCATGACAATGCTCAGCACCGGTCGGGAGTCGCGGGGTGGCTGGCGGCGCGGATCGCCTCCCACCTGTCCACCCTGGCTGAGGCGCATGGTCACGAAGTGCCGACCCACCGGACCCCGGTGCGTCGGGCCAGCCTCCACCCAGCGTCGGCCCGACAGGTCTTCGTGGCAGACCAGCGGCAAGCGGAACATCTCCTGGAATCCGGTGGCCCGATACAGGCGGATGGCGCGCGGGTTATCGTCAAAAACCCGCAGGCACAAGGAATCGACATGCAGATTCTCAAAAGCCCAGGCGCACAGGGCCCGCACCGCCAGGGTCATGATGCCACGGGCCGGACCGCTTACCCCGCGCACCACATTGTCGATTTCGATGGAATTGCTGGCGGTGTCGTAGCGGTAAAAACCGGCATGGCCCACAGGCCGGCCGGTGTCGTCGATCACCCAGAACAGCATCCGGTCGGGCTGGTTGAGCACGCCATTTTCAAGCCACCGGCGTGTGCCTTCAATCGTGACGGGAAACACCGCCGGATAAGCGTCCGCGGCCGCTTCACGCCAGCGTGCCAGGCGTGAGATGGCGCGGTTATCGGTGAGGGCGGCACCGGTCACCGGCGCGAGCCAGCCCAGCTTGCGATCGCCATCGAACAGGGGGATGGACCGGGTTCCCTGCTCGCAGGGGGCTTTTTGCCTGGCAATGGCCTGATGCACCCGGGTCATCTGAATGTCGGTGTCTGCAGTGGTGGTATGACCTTCTGATGTCAGCATGGTCCCGCCCTTCCTGGGTACTTGCCCGGTTGATTGTGTCAAGAAGCCAGGGCTACGCGCGCCACCAATGCCGAACGCAATCCCCGGCAAACCCGGTCTACATCCGCCTCGGTCAGGCCATGGCCACTGGGAAGATTGATGCCGGTGCGGCCCAGCCGGCTGGCCACCGGGCCTGAGCCTTGTTTGGTCTGAAACATCGGAAAGCTGGACAATGGCGGGAAGAACGGGCGTGAATCCACCCCCAGCCCTTTGAGGTGGCGCATCACCTGGTCGCGAGGAGGCGTGAGCCGCTCATCGAGCACCACTGAACTCATCCAGTAGATTGCCTGAGACCACGGTTTCGCGGCGTTCAGCAAAAGGCCGGGAACACCCTGCAGCCGCTCGCGGTACCAGGCCATGATGCGGCCCTTCTGACCCACCAGCTCGTCGAGCCGTTCAAGCTGGCCCAGACCCAGAGCCGCCTGGATGTTGGACATCTTGTACTTGTAACCCACTTCAAGAATCTGGAAACCATTGGCACGGTCTCGGCCATGGTCGTTCAGGAAAGAGGCCCTGTCGTGAATGGTTTCATCCGAAGTGACCAGCATGCCACCCTCGCCAGTGGTCATGATCTTGGCACCCTGGAAGCTGAAGCAGGCCGCGTCGCCCAGCGAGCCCACCGGGTGGTCGGTCCCGTTCATTCGCACAGTGGCACCCAGGGCGGGGGCGGCATCCTCCAGAACCTTCAGACCGTGGGAGCGGGCAATGGGCAAGATGCGGGCCATATCGGCTGGCTGGCCGTACAGATGCACTGGCAGCACCACCCGCGAGCGGGGTGTGATGGCGTCAGTCAGCCTGTCGGGGTCCATGCACCAGGTGTCGGGCTCCACATCGACGCACACGGGCGTCGCCCCGGTGTAGGCCACAGCGCTGGCGGTGGCCACCCAGGTGATCTCCGGCACCAGCACTTCGTCTCCGGGACCAACCCCCAGCGCTGCCAGGGCCAGATGCAAGGCCCCGGTGCAGGAACTGGTGGCCATGGCGTGGCGTGTGTGGGTCGCCTCGGCGAAGGCGCGCTGAAAACGCTCCAGGTACAGGTTCCAGTCCTGGTTCCAGCCATGGGCCACGGCATCAGCCACATAGTCCATCTCACGCCTGGTGATGGATGGGCCGGCGGTGAGTATCGGTTTTTCGTTCGCGCTGGACATGGTGCTGGTTCCGGGTGTGAGGGTCGATGCTTTCTCAGGCGGCCTGGTCCGCCTCCATCAAGTGATTCACCATAGGTTCGTTGTCTGGCAGTTCGCCCAATTCGGAGGATTCCAGTCCGGCCAGGTGTGCCCGGTACCAGGCCAGTGTCTCCAGCAAAGCCTCATCGAGGCCCCATGCCGGAGCCCAGCCCAGTTTTTCGCGCGCCAGCGTGCTGTCGACCCGCTGCTGCGGGATTTCATTGAAGGCGCTCGCCAGAATGCGGGGCTGAGTCCGGCTGCCAACCTGCCTGGCCAGAGCCTCGAGCATCTGTAGCGAATTCAGGCGGAATCCCGCCGAAAAATTGAAGGCGTCTCCCCAGATGCCATCATCCTGGGCCATGCGCTCGGCCAGATGCAGGTAGGCCCTGGCGCCATCGCGGACATAAAAATAGTCGCGCACTTCCTGACCGGTGGAGCGTAACACGGGGGCTTCGCCAGCCAGCATGCTGCGGATCGCGCCTGGAACCAGCCGGTTCCAGTTCAGGTCACCGCCGCCAAAAAAGTTGCCGCAACGGGTGACACATACCGGCAAACCATAGCTGACAAAGTAAGCGCGGCCCAGCATGTCGGCACAGGCTTTACTCACATCGTAGGGGTGGGTTGGCAACAGCGGAGATGACTCGTTGTAGGCCTTGCCGGCCTGATCGCCGTAAGCTTTGTCCGAGCTGGCCAGCACCACCTGGGGGTTCAGGCCGCTGCGTCGCGCCGCTTCCAGCAGATGATACGAGCCGCGAATGTTGGCCTCGAAGGTGGCCAGGGGGGAACGCTGGGCTGTGCCAACAATGGCCTGCGCTGCCAAATGGAAGATGGTCTGGATCTCGTATTCGTTGACCACCCGTTCGACCAGTGCCATATTCTCCAGACGGCCATGAACGCGGTCGATCTTGCGCCATAGTCCGCCACGCTGGAGATCGGTGCCGGCAACCTTGTCCCGCACCAGGCCAACCACATGGGCACCACGCGCCACCAGGGCTCTGGTGGTCCAGGCTCCGACCAATCCGGTGCAGCCGGTGACCAGCACTCTGCGGCCACGCCAAAAACCAGTTTCGGGAGTCAAATTCATGGAAGATCCTTCAAAGCGGTGGAGGCGCGACGGCGACGGGGGGACACTTCCCGGGTCGAATCCGGCGATTCCCAGGTGGCCCAGGGCGCCCGGCCGGTCGCCCAGAGCCGTTCCAGCTCAAGATGTTCGCGGGGGGTATCCATTGCTTGCCAGAAACCATCGTGCTGGTAAGCTGCCAATTCGCCCTCGGCGGCCAATTGCTCAAGGGGACCCCGTTCCCAGACCAGGGACGGGTCATCGTTCAGCCGATCGAGCACTTCCCGGCGCAGCATGAAAAAACCGCCGTTGATCCGTCCGGTGGTCACTTCGGGCTTTTCCTGAAAAGCCTGCACGCGTTCGTCCGCCAGATTCAGTTCGCCAAATCTCCCGGGCGTGCGCACCGCAGTGACAGTGGCCAAGCGCCCTTGGCGTTTGTGGAAACGGGCCAATTCACCGAGATTTACATCTGCCAGTCCGTCGCCATAGGTAAACAAGAAATTCTCACCCCGCAGATGGGGGGCCACACGCTTGAGCCGCGCCCCTGTCATGCTATGTTCGCCGGTTTCAGCGAGTGTGACCAGCCAGTCTTCCTCAGCGGCATCGTTGGCATGCAGTTCCATCTGGTCTGGTCGGCCCAGCCTGAAGCTGAAGTCGCGTTCGCGGAGGTGGTAATCCAGGAACCAGCGCTTGATTTCCCAGCCTTTGTAGCCCAGGCAGAGTACGAATTCGCGAAAACCATGCGAGGCACACTGTTTCATGATGTGCCAAAGGATCGGCTTGCCACCGATGGGGACCATCGGCTTGGGCAGGTGATCAGCCGTCTCCCGGAGACGAGTGCCCTGACCTCCACAGAGGATGACCACTTGCATGCGGTCCGGCCCTTCCTTAGGCGCGGAATCCTGCCTGGAAGGCAGAATCCCGAAATTGGCCGGGCATCCAGTCCCGGACCCGGAGACAGCCCCGGGCAAGTTCACCTTAGTACCAGAAGCGCTTTTGCCGGATCAACCCTTTTTTTGCAATTCCGGTCGGCCAATCCCCCGCGGAACCGGTCACACAGGATAGGGGAAAGGGGTTGATGGCTATGTTGTTTACCAAAGCCCGTAAGTCTCCCAATTTTTCCATTTTATTGCAGGTGCGGTTTACCTAGGCCACAATACCCCCGACCGGATTCCCCAGGCCGGTCGAATCTTTCTGGTGCAAAGTGCGGGCAATCTGGGGTTTTCCCGGCGGACCGAGTTCACTATAGTCCCGCCCGAGTCCGTACTTGATCAACAGGGGTCTTTCAGCATGCGCAAAATCGCGATTTTGAACCAGAAGGGTGGTGTGGGCAAAACCACCACTTCGGTGAATCTTGCGGCAGCTATGGCTGGCGCGGGCAAAAAAGTGTGCCTGCTTGATCTGGATCCGCAGGCACACGCCTCCACGCATCTTGGGGTGACAGCCACCCGGGGCATGGCCACCCTCTATGACATGCTGGTGCGGCTAACCCCCTGGGAGAAGGCCCGGTTGCAGGTAGAATCCAACCTGTGGATCACCCCCGCGGCGCTGGATCTGGCCGCTGCCGAAGTGGAGCTATCCGGGGTTGTGGGGCGTGAGATGATCCTTCGCGACCTGCTCAATGCCGAGCCTGATGCCTTCGATGTGCTTATCCTCGATTGCGCCCCATCGCTGGGTGTGCTCACCCTGAACGCCCTCACCGCCGTGGATGAGGTCATCATTCCGCTGCAGCCGCATTTCCTGGCCCTGCACGGGTTGGGCAAGCTGCTGGAAACTACCGGCATTGTCAGCAAGCGTCTCAATCAGGCGCTCAAAGTCAGTGGCGTGGTCCTCACCCTGTGCGACCCGCATACCCGCCTGGCCCAGGAAATAGTCGAAGACCTGACCGGTTTTCTGGAACGGGGCCGGTCTTCCCGTACCCCGTGGGCAGCAACCAAACTGTGTACCACCCGAATTCGCCGAAACATCAAATTGGCCGAATGCCCGAGCTTTGGCAAATCGATTTTTTCCTATGCGCCAACTTGCCATGGGGCGGAGGACCATGCCCTGCTGGCGCAGGAGATCCTCGACCTCAAGCCGGCCCTGATGGCGACCAGTACGTTTGAGGAGAGTGTCTCGCGTTTCTCCCCCCAGACCGCGCCTGCTCCCCTGGCCAAGGCGGGCTGACCGTCATGCCAGTGCAGATTGCCTCACCCCAGGACCTTTTCCCCATCGACAAGGCCTGGTTCCGCCGGGTGGTGAATTCAGTGCTGGCCGAGGAGAAAATCGGGAAATTCGATATCAGTCTGGCTTTTGTCGATGATGCCACCATCCACCGCATCAACAAGCAATTCCTTGACCATGATGAGCCCACCGATGTGATCACCTTCCCGTACTCCGCCGGCAAGGAGCTTCAGGGCGAACTGGTGCTGGGGGTGGAGGTGGCCCTCCGCGAGGCGGCGGATCGTGGTCACCCGCCGCAAACCGAACTGTCCCTCTATGTCATCCATGGCCTCCTGCATCTGGTGGGCTACGATGACAAGGATGGTCACGACCGCCGCATGATGCGGGCCAGGGAGAGTGATCATCTTGAGCTACTTGGTTTGCCGGATATCTCGTCTGGCAAAACGGGGTGAAGTCCGGTGCCTGCGCCATGCCAACAAGGCAGGGAGGAATTGAATCCTCCGGGAGCCATATATGGATCCGTTCATGGAAGCGGCAATCGCTGAAGCCGAAGCGGGTCTGGCGGAGGGGGGAATCCCCATTGTGGTCGGTGCTGGTTTGTCGCGGTGAAATCATCGGGCGTGGGCATAACCGACGGGTACAAGATGGCAGCCTGGTGAAGCACACCGGGATAGATGCGCTCGAACGGGCGGGCAGGCAGCCTGTGGCGGTGTATGCCAAGAGTGTGCTCTACGCCACCCTGTCGCCTTGCTCCATGTGCTCGGGGGCCATACTGCTTTACAAGATCCCGAAAGTCGTGGTGGGCGAAAGCCAGACTTTCCTGGGCAATGAGGCACTGTTGCGTTCGCGCGGTGTGGCGATCTCGCACGCCAATAACGCCCACTGCGTGGGGTTGATGCGCCGGTTCATTGCCGCCAATCCCGCCTTGTGGAACGAGGACATCGGCAAGGAATAGGCGCTACCACCCACCAACCACTAAGGCTGGCCACTCAGCCCGGGTAATCTTGGATCGTTACAACAGTTTAAACCATTGTAACTCCACCCACCAACCACTAAGGCTGGCCACCCAGCCCGGGCAGGCTTCCACCCAGATTCCCTAAACCTGCAGGCGGCGGAGTAGGTGCCGGCAACTCGTCAGGGGGCAGGGCAAACCTGGCCAAAGGCCGGGCAAGCAGGTCAACAGCCCGCTTGTCGATGACAAAAACCGAAGCTTCGCCACTTTCCAGCATCGCGTAGCGCTCAGGGCCTTTACCGACAGGCCCACCGATCAGCAGGCGGTTATTACCAATAGCCAAGCTGAAATGGGGCTTGTCGAGCCCGTAATCGGCCAGTTTGGCACCCTTGTCGGACACATAGCGGCTCAGGCGCAGGTTCGACAAGGCCATCAGGGTTTCCCGCAGCGTGGCTGGGTCAACCTTGGCCTTGGGTTCCCCCTCAACCATCCACAACGGACCAACTTGCAGCAAGGTGAATGCCTTGCCATCTGCCGGGGTCAACACCACGCGCCGCACCCGGTTTGAATCGAAAGGCGGATCATACACCTGGCGAATCCGGTACTCCGCCACAGCCTGGGCGGTCTGCACAACATCCAGCCTGAAGAGCATCGGCTTGCCTGAAAGGGCGGCCACAGCCTGACCATCCACACCTATCTCGGCTGTTTCCAGCACACCCAGGCTTTTGCCGGCGGCGTCCAGGAATTCCCAGCGCGAGGCTGGCTTCTCCAGACGCAGAGCCTTGCGTTCTTCGGGGCTGTCGGTTTTTCCAAGCCAGTCACCAGCCCGCAGCGGAGCGAACTGACCCAGCCAGACCGCGAGAGACGGATCGGCATCGGCGGCCACCGGCTCAACCAGCCGCCAACGACCGGCTTCCAGCTTGAACCGGAGCGAACGCCCGGCGGTGGTCACTTTCGCTTCGCTCATGCCATCGATCCGGGCCACGGTCCGATCCTGAAAATACAGGGAAGGGGCCACCAGTTTAGTGGCGATCTCGGCCTGCAGACGACCCACCAGCTCGCCATCAGCGCGGACAAACCGGGTGCCGCGCGCCTTGTCGGCAATCTTGCCCACCTGCAGTAGGCGCTTGGTTGGCTTGCCATCCAGGGTGCCTTCCAGCAGCCAAATAGCCTCAGGCTGGTCCAGTCCGAATTTCACCAGGTCAGCCTGCAGCCAGGTGGGTTGCCATGCTTCGGCTGACTGAGCCTCCAGGCCCTCCATGCTTTCCAGCATGTAGGTCACTGTGGCGCTGTCAATGGCTGGGCCAGTCTTGGCTTTCCACACGAGGCCGTCTCGTTCCATGCTCAGATTTCCAGCTTTGCCAGAGCGACTCAGGCGGGTGGCTTCCAGCTTGGCGGCAGGGAACAGGCGGCGCGGCAGGTAGTCAGTGGCCCCAGCCAGCAAGGCCCTTGTCACATCAGAAGGAACAACCACCACAGCAAGCTCATCGTCGAGCCTGGCATAAGTGCCAGGCTGGTCTTTCAGGTCGGCACCCAGGCGTAGCCGCTTGACTTGCGGCTCTTTCTTGTCTGGTGTCGCCAGGAGAGTGGCAAGGGCATCCACACGAGGTGTGTCGAGGCCAAATTCCTTGGCCCGCGCGTCCACTTCCTTGCCATAGGCAGCCAGTCTGGAGACATTCGGGTTGGCCAATGATTCTTCAAGCCGGCGAGTGCCGCCTTCGGTCACAGGCGCAGTGAAATCACCCAGGCCCAGCAACTGCCAGCCGCCGCGCGTGCTGCGCTCCACCACAAACGATTTGCCAGCCTGCTTCAATTCTACTTTCTGGATCTTCGCAGGGTCAATCACGGAAGATGGGACGGTGACCAGTTCAAGCGCGGCGCGGTCCACCGCGCTCGCCAAAGGCCCATCAACCACCAGGACACCGGCTTTACCCTCCATCTTGGCGAATCGCCCCAAGGCTGGCTTGTCAGCGCCAGGGGCTGCGCCGGGCTGCTCATCCTCCTTGGCGGTGGGGTCTACCTTGCCCAGCATCAGCACACGGGCCGGGCCGGTTTTGAGTTCAACACGCACGGTCAGGGGTTTGTCCAGACCGCGTTCTGCCAGGGAGCTATCTGCCAGGCTTACCCAGCGGCGGGCCACAGGGGCCAACAGGGCACGGGCCAGGGCCTGCGCCTGCGCGTTGGCAGTGGCCTCGAAGGGGCCCTGGATTTTCCAGGTGACTTCCTGTTCGGTAGCTTCCAGGTTAGGGGTGATGGCTGGTGCCTGCGGCATGAGTCGATACTCCGAACCGTCAGGCCGCTTCACGACCAAGGCAGTAATGTCCTTTGCGGCCACATTCCAGAGTGCTTTGGGGATAAAGGCCGCGCTGTCGCGTTCCAGGGCCGGACGAGCCTCCGGGGTAAGGGCTACTACTGTGGCCACACCCGGCTTGTCACCGCCTGCCACGCCATCCAGTTCAGCTTTGCCAAAAGCACTAGCCTTGCCGGTCAGGTTTTTTCCAATCACCAGGCGCGCCACACGGGCCGGTTTTCCTTCGGGCGCCAGATTGACAGTCACGCTTGTGGCAGTGGCACCCAGACCATATTCGCTAGCTTGCTTGTCAGCGGGTACGCCATCGGCGACAAATTCGCTCGCCCTGGCACCGGCAACTGCCGTCAGCAAACGCTCCACCTCACCAGCATCGGCCTCGCCGGGAGGTGTTTCGAGCATCCAGGGTTTACCCTTTTCCCGTTTGAGAACGGTTTTTTTACCACCCTGATCAATCGTCAGGGCCACAGCTTCAGACGGATTGATATCAAACAACTGGGTTGAGCGGTAATCACCCGCTTTACGAACCACCATGGCGGCAATCTGGTTATCAGGTTGATCCTTGGCACCATTCTCCACCCGGTTGATGCGGGGTAGACCTTCGGATCGCACAGCCAGCTTGTTGGTGCCGGCATCGAGGCCGCCCACCTCGTACACCACTCCCCGGGTCCATTTGACAGGATCACCTTCTTTAGGGGCCGGCTTGGCGGGGTCGTCCTCCCGTACTGTCAGTTCCACGCGCGCCCTGGGCTGGTCGAGACCTGCCGTCTTCAGAGCTTCAGCGAGATCCTTGGCCTCAGGTTCTACCACATCGGCTTCCCTGGCTTCCAAAGATTCCAGCTTGCCTATCAGGGCCTCGACGCGGGCACCATCAGCCAGACGGGCCAGCTTGCCTTCCAGTCGCCATTTGCCATCCACTTTGGCGAGAACGATTGCCTCAGGGAAACCAGGGCCGCTTACCTGAACCTTTTCCACATCAGCTACCTTGAACCGTGCCAGTTTGGCATCACGCAGCTTGGCGCGCGAGGCAAAAGCCAGCTCGACCTTGTCAGCGCGCACTTCGAAAACCTGCGGATTATCAGTCAACTGGGCGAAAAGGAAGTCTTCCCGTACCGTCTCCTCACGGGGGGGCAGGTTCATGCCCGGCGGCAGCCCGGGGGGAGGAGTGACTGCCACCATCCGCTTGAAAGCGCGCTCACGCGACTTTTTCCCGATCATCAGGCGGGTGACCCTGCCGGTGGTATCTGTCACCACCAGGGTGCGGCCGGGTTTATCCAGGCCTGTCTTTGCCGGGGCGGCTGCGTTACCGAAATAAAAACGCTCGGCCCATATCTCGGGAACAGCGTTCAGCACCACATCGCCGGCGGTCGGGTCCAGACGATCCAGCCTGGTTTTGCCGTCACTGGAATTGACCCGCCAGGCGGCAGCCAAAGCCACCGGATTACCAGCCGCCGGTTCATCCCGGTCAAGCCTGAGCGTTCCTAGGAGGGAATCTTTGGCTGTGGCCTCATCTTTGGGCGGAACATCCGAGCGCATTTCCAGGCTTTTTGCCAGAACGGGTGCGACTGGGGTGGCGTTCTCGCCTGGTGGCCGCACGCCCGTTTTGCGGGCTGCGTCGGTGTTGACGGCAAACAGCCGGCGTTGGCGGTAGAAGCTGGCTGGCCGTCGCAGTACTGTCAGGGCGCCGGGACTAAGTCGCAGCAGATCGGGCGACGCGTCCAGACGGGCCCAGACCGGACGGTTGAAGCTGTTGCCGTCACCCGTCTGCTCTTCACCCAGTTCGAGGGTCATATCGCCCCCCGATGAGAAGGTGATTTTCAGTTCCACCTGGGCCGGAGACAGGCCCCTTTTTGCCAGTTCTTTGCTGGTCTTGCCACCACTGAGCACTTCAGGAGCGAAGCGGGTGCGCAGATTACCCACCAGATCCACCAGCTCACGGGCCTCACCCTGCCGCACCGGCCAGTTGCCAGGCATTGTCCAGCCACCCGCACCGCTCACCAGGCTGATGGCTTCCTCGGGAGGCTGGCCATCCACCCGGACAGTCAGCCCACTGATGCGGTCGGGGCGCAGTCGCTCGAGCGGATCAAATGACTCCGTCCTGGCACCCCGGCGAAAACCAAGGTCCGATAGCAGCAGGGCACCCCCCGCCGCCGCGACGAAGGCAACCAAAAGCAATCCAAGCGTAGACTGGCGCATCTCAAAACTCTCTCAATTCGTTGCCAACCACCACTGCCACACCCCATGCCTACCGTCAGCGCAGCCGGCGGTAAAGAAGCACGGCGAAACCGGCGAAACCAGCAAGCACCGGGAGCCCGAGCAGGGCACCCCGGCTCCATAAACCCTGCTCGCGCGGGCTCATTCCCAGGCGCGGATAGCGCCACTCGTCATCCAGCCCCGGCTCACGCGCCAGCGCATCGTCGCGGCCCACCAGCCATTGGGCCAGATCCACCGCAAGACGCTCGCGGGCTGGGTCGAGCACCGGTCCCACCAGCCACCAGGACTCCCCCACCACGGCAGAACGCACCAGGCCGGGGCGTCGCTCGCCTTCCTTGAACCAGGCGGCTGGCAATTCCTCCTCGGCGGCCACACCAATGGGGAATGGGCCCTTGCGGCGCTCCGTGTAGGGGTCTTTGTCCTTGCCGGGGGCTGCTGCTTCCCCTCCCTGACTGCGGAAGGCAGGAGTGCCTTTATCGGTGGCAAAGGGCATATCTTCATTCCAGCTTCCGGCCGAGGACAGGAACAGATCGCCCCAGCGCGCTTTCGCGCCCTCCGGATCTTCGAAAAATACGGGACGGGGATGGCGGATACGCAATTGCAGGCCCCGCACATCGGCTTGTTTCGACGAGACAGCGCGCTCTGCCAGTTCCAGGCTTTCCCGCACCGGATGGCGCGGCAAGCGGCCCGTGGGGCCGGCTGCCACCCGTTTATCCCGGGGCTGCCCGGCTCCAGGCACGAAATCCAGGAGCACGGGTGGCGGTTCCACCTCGGTACCACCCGTCAGACCGCCACTCTGCCGTTCACTGAAAGCCACCTCTTCCGAGTCAAAAAGAACGGTTTGGCGATTCAGCTTGTAGCCCAGTTGTCCTAGCAGCTTTTCCACACCGTCGTCGGCATTGAAGCCAGGCGGGGTGGCCCCCGCATCCGGCCGGTCACTGGTTGGGCCGATGGCGAACAAGACTGGTTTCCCGGACTTCATAAAGTTACGAACCGCGTCGAGTTGGGCGGGGTCGAGGGAATGTAGCCAGGCGGGCAGGTTACGGTCATCCTCGCTCACCACATCGTACAGCGATGGCCGGGGCAAAATCAGCAGATCACAGTCACCCAGCAACTGTTCCATCTTGCCCTGCACGTCGGTATTGCGACGCAATTCCGCCAGCGATTCCGGTCCCAGACCAGCGATTTCAGCCTGGGTTTGCCGGGCACGCTCCTCGGACTGCTGGTCGACCTGATCGAGCAACTTCAGCTCCTCGTCGAGGGCTTCCAACTGGCTTGCCTTCAGCTCGGTGAGAAACTCGAGCTTCTCCCGCGGGTCGCGGGGCATGCGGATTTGCCGGGCCAAAACCGTCTCGATTTCCGCGAGGGTTTTCTCCTTGAAGAATTTCTGGGTGGGGGCGATCTGCTTCAGGCGGTATGCCGCGCGTTGCGTTTTGCCCTCCTCCAGAATCCGCACACGCTGCTCCAGCCGTTCGATGCGGCTCTCCTCAAAAGTGCTCACCACCGGTTGGGGGCTTCGGCTCAGCCTTTTCAACACCAGATCGGTCACCTCAAACCCGTTCGCGCTCAGGGCTTTGCGTAGCCCCACCAGGCCATAGGTGTCGGTGCCGCGCGAGGTTAGCCACTCGTGAATGGCGGCAATGGCCACCTTCGGCCGTCGTGATTCCAGATTCACCAGCTTGCCGATGAAGGGATAGGCGCCGGGCGCGTCGCCTTCACGGGCATCAACGGGGATTCCCTGAGGCAGCAGCACCAGGTTCCCTTCTTTTTCACTGGCTTTTTTATCCAGCCGCAAAAATTCGCGGAATCCCAGGCGCTGGACCTGCTCGCGCCCCTTTGCCTGGCCCGCATGGAAGAACAGGCTGCTCTCCGGCGCCTGTTCTATGGCACGCTTCAATAAAGGGGAGTTGCGGGTGAGTTCGTCCAGACGACGATCGTAGCCTTCGTCTTCCACATCCAGCTCCACCACAGTCAGGCTGGCCCCACTCTCGCGGCGCACCAGGTCGACCAGATCGCGCACCTTTTCAAGGATCTTGCGTTCAGCGGCCAGGTCATAGCGGTCGGGTTTGTCAGAAATACCCGGAAACACCCGGTGCATCTGATGCACCACCACCTGTGTTCCCGGCTCAAGACCAGCCAGCTCGCCGCGAAGCGCCTCGGGCAGGGTGAATTCGCTCTGACGGGTGAGATCCACCTGACGACCATGACGGAATGCGTGCAGGTTGACACCCACCAAGGCCACCAGCGCCAGGGCAATACGGAGCAAGGCCCCGGCGCGGTAGGCACTGCGCCTTGCCGCAGTGAACATCGCCAGACCCACCAGTTCGACCAAAGCCGACTGGGCCAGCAAGGCCAGGCCACCGAGCAGGGCGAGGCCTGCCGGCGTGAACCGGGTCAGACCATTCCATGCTTCCCGGGCACTCTCCGTGAGGGCCCCCTCGGGCTTGGCCGAGGCCAGAGACAGCCCCACCAGTACCAGGCCCAGGGCACCGCCCATGCGGGACAACATGCGGACCAGCGAACCGAGCCAGGAAGCTTTGCGGCCATCCTGCCTGGTCCCGGTTGATTTGTTTGAATGATTGATTGGACCGGACATCACGCCCACCTCCGGCTTTCAAGACTTCGCACAGTCAGATAAAGGCTGAAAATTGCCACCGAGGCATAGAGGGCGAGTGCCCCCACATCGACGACGCCACGCGTGAAGGCCCGCTCAAAATGCAGCGGCACGCTTAAAAAATAAGCTAACCGATACCCCAGGCCCCCTTCGGCGGCCGAACCAGCGTAGCTGCCCGCCACAAAAACCAGACCCAGTGCCAGAGCCACTTGCGCCGCCACCAGTTGATCCCGTACCAGGCTGCTTACAAAAAGGCCCAGGGAAATGAACATTGCCCCAGCCAGAATCACCCCGGCGGCCGTGCTTACCACCGGCGAGGGATCCAACTGGAAGGTAGCCTCGATCAGATGCTCGGATTCATGCCAGGCAAGCGCCTGGCCGGCCAGCAAGCCAGTCAGACCCAGAACGCTTCCCAGGACAACCAGCCATGCGGTGTCGAGCCTGAGAAACCAGCCCAGAATGAAGGCGACAAGAGCCAGAAACAGGGCTGAACCACCAGCTAGCGCCAGCATGCTGCCTTTCTGGCTCACCCAGTGCAACTGCGTTACCTCAATCCCGAGCAGGGCAGGCAGATAGAGCAGGGTGGGAAGCCAGAGCACCAGGTAAAAAGCGAGCGCCGCCGCGAACTTCGCAAGCACAATCTGCCAGTCTCGTACCGGCGCGGTCATTAGCACTTCGAGCGTTCCCGAGGCTCGCTCCTCAGCGAAAGACCGCATGGTGAGCAGCGGCGGGATGGCCAAAAAGACCAGCCAGAAGACCGGACTGGAAAGACCATGCTGGAGAGGCCACTCCACGCCGCGGGGGCCGGAAGCGTTGAGCAGTTCCAGCGTTCCCGAGAAAATGAAGCCCTGACAGGCCAAAAAGACCACCAGCACCGCATAAGCGATGGGGGAGTAAAAGTAGGCCAGGAATTCGCGCTGCACCAGGCTGCGCGCTCCCCAAAGCCCCCAGGCCGCCAGACCCAGGATGGCAAGAAGTGCCACCCCCAAGCCCATCCAGGCGCCATCCGCCAGAAAACCAGCCGATGCGGTATCCATGAAGCAAATCCCACTGTGGCCAAAGGTCAGTTGAAAGAATCCAATGAAAAAAGTGCTGGGCACCATGGCCCTGGTCAGGCCCTCACGGCTTCGCCCTCGACCAGTCGCAGGAAAAATTCCTCCAGCTTGACGCCGGCGGGAACCATCTCCTTCAGGCGGCCCTGGGCGGCAACCTGGCCGCCAACGATCACCACCGCCCGGTCGCAGGTCATTTCCACCTCAGAGAGAATATGGCTGGAGACCAGCACCGTATGCTTTTCCCCCAACTGGCGGATCAGCTTGCGGGTCTCGATGATCTGGGTGGGGTCGAGGCCGCTGGTTGGCTCGTCAAGGATCAGCACGGGCGGATCAGCCAGCAAGGTATCAGCTAGCCCCACTCGCTGCTTGTAGCCCTTCGACAGGGTGCCAATAAGCTGCCGCCGTACCTCAGTCAGCCAGCACTGATCCATGGCGGCATCGACCCGCTGACGCGCGGCAGCGCCATGAAGCCCCTTTAGGCCGGCGCGAAATCCAAGGTACTCCGCCACACGCATTTCCGGGTAAAGCGGGCAATTTTCGGGCATGTAGCCAATCGACCGCCGCACTGCCAGGGGATCCTTCAGCACATCATGGCCTGCCACAATCGCCTGTCCCGAACTGGCGGTGAGGAATCCGGCCAGAATGCGCATAGTGGTGGATTTGCCAGCACCGTTCGGCCCCAGAAAGCCCACCACCTGGTGTTTGCCAACCTGGAAGCTCACATCACGGATAGCGGCATAATCGCCATAATACTTTGTCAGATGACTGACTTCGATCACGGGAACCTCACTGGGGTCTGGGAAAAGAACAAGGAGAGAAAGTCATGCTACACATGGCCACCAGCATACTTTCAGTCCCGGTCCTTTCATTCCATTCAATACTTCAATGCAGTTTCTTGCTGCCCGTCAAACTCACACTATCCACCCTAGCCTATTGCATATCAAGCACCCGGGATAGGTGTTTGATACTTTTTCCTTTTTACGGCTTCGGCCCACGGATGGTCAAGTACCCCTCCCAAAGCGCTGGCCAACCGGGCTTCCGAGCTGTTCAATGGGTTTTACGGTCTTTGGATTGACTAGCCCAGGTGAGAGATTTTATTGTGACACAGCCCAGCGTTCCCAAAAAGCGCATTTTGAGTGGCGTGCAACCTTCCGGCAAGCTCCATCTCGGCAACTACCTGGGGGCCGTCCGGCAGCATATTGCCGCGCAAAACGAAGGCGAATGTCACTATTTCATCGCTGATTACCACGCCCTCACGACGGTGCATGATCCAGCCGCCTTGCGGGCCCATGTCCTTGATGTGGCCCTCGATTATTTTTCCCTGGGGCTGGATCCCGAAAAAACTATTTTTTTCCGCCAGTCCGATATCCCGGAGGTTTGTGAACTTTCCTGGATTCTTTCCACCGTGGCTCCCATGGGACTGCTGGAGAAGGCTGTCAGTTACAAGGAAAAAGTGGAAAAAGGCCTGGATTCCTCAGTAGGACTGTTCACCTACCCGGTGCTGATGGCGGCCGACATTCTGGCCTATCGTTCACATCTTGTGCCGGTGGGCCGGGACCAGGTGCAGCATCTCGAGATCACCCGCGATCTGGCGGTGAAGTTCAACAATCGCTTTGGCGATACCTTTCCGCTACCAGATTACCGACTTACTCCCGCCAGCAAGGTGCCTGGCACCGATGGCCAGAAAATGAGCAAAAGCTACGGCAACACCATCGACATCTTCGCCGAGGGCAAAGCGCTGAAAAAAGCGGTGATGGGTGTGGTGACGGATTCAAAAACGGTGGAAGAGGCGAAAGACCCGTCCACTTGCACCGTTTTCGCTCTGCATGCCCTTTTCGCCACGCCGGAGCAAGGGGAGGAACTGAAAGAAAGATACCAGGCCGGCGGAATGGGTTATGGTGCCGCCAAGACGGAACTGCTGGCTCTGATTGACCAACATTTTGCCCAGGCGCGGGAAAAGCGGCGCGAATTAGCCAAAGACATGGGCCAGATCAGTGAATGGTTGCGTCAGGGGGCCTTGAAAGCCCGTGCCGTTGCTGGTGCCACTCTCGATCTGGTGCGGAGCCGCTGCGGGCTGCGCTGACTGGGTTGGCGGGATTCCCGGCACCCTGGCGGGCTGAACGGGGACAGAAGGAAAAAATAGGGGGGATTGATTCTTTATCGTTGATCGTCGATAATCAATTTGCCAGCTCTTGCGAGGAGACCCATGGAAGCCTGTCAGCAAGTTTGTCCTTCACCTGACCCTGATGCCAATGCGCTATCAGCCGACGACGAATCGATTGCCAGGCTGGCATGGGCCATCGCCCATCCGGCCCGGGTACGGTTGCTCAGGTTGCTCATTGCCAGGCCTGCCTGTGTTTGTGGTGAACTGGTTGGCATGATGCCGCTCTCTCAGGCCACTGTCTCGCAGCATCTGAAAATCCTCAGGGAAGCGGGAATTGTCCAGGGCGAGGTTGACGGCCCCAGGGTGTGCTACTGCGTCAGGCAGTCGGGCCTCGACCGACTGAAAGAGCTGGTTGCCGGGTTATAAGAATGGCTGTTTTTTTCGTGGTTTTTGCTGTTTATCGGTGACTTTTTTTGAAGGAGTCCACGCCATGGCGATGGTGCAAGTTTTTGACAAACCGATGTGCTGCTCCACCGGGGTTTGCGGTCCCAAGGTTGATCCGGTGTTGCCGCAATTCGCCAGCGACCTGGCCTGGCTGAAGGATCAAGGAGTGAAAGTTGAGCGCTTCAATCTTGCCCAGCAACCCGAGGCATTCGTTGCCCAACCCGATGTCAGCACTGCCTTGCAAGGGGGCACCGATCAGGCCTTGCCCTTGCTGAAAGTGAACGGGAAAATTGTCTGCAAGGGGATTTACCCTTCGCGGCAATTACTGGCCGAGTGGTGCGGGGTTTTGGTGCAGGTAGCCGCCCCGGCCAGTGGCACCAAGGGCGGTTGTTGTGGCGGCCCGAAGGGGTGTTGCTAAGGCCGGTGGCTGGGTGGTTTCGTTCGGGGAGATCTGATGGAATTTTTGCAAAAGCCCACCCGCATCCTGTTCTTCACCGGTAAAGGGGGCGTGGGGAAAACCTCCGTCGCTAGCGCCACCGCCATCCGGTTGGCCGATGCCGGGAAACGGGTGCTGCTTATCAGCACCGACCCGGCTTCGAACCTGGACGAGGTGCTGGGCGCCAAATTGGGAAGTTCCCCTTCTGCGGTACCCGGTGTGCCGCAGCTCATGGCCATGAATATTGATCCCGAAGCTTCGGCCAAAGCCTATCGCGAGGCGATGGTCGCCCCCTACCGGGGTAAACTTCCCGATGCGGCCATTGCCAGCATGGAGGAGCAGTTTTCAGGCTCCTGCACCCTGGAAATCGCTGCCTTTGATGAATTTGCCCGGTTATTGGCAGGCCATGGAACTGCTGATTCTTTCGACCATGTGATCTTCGACACGGCGCCAACAGGCCACACCCTGCGGCTGCTGTCGCTACCATCGGCCTGGGATGGGTTCCTGGGGTCGAGCAGCACGGGAACCTCCTGCCTGGGCCCCCTCGCTGGCTTGCAAGCCCAGAAAAAACTTTATGCCGATACCGTCAAGGCCCTGGGTGATCCTGCCATTACCACGCTGGTGCTGGTGGCGCGACCGGAGGCCTCGGCCCTGCGGGAAGCGCAGCGGACCAGCGGTGAGCTGGCCAGTTTGGGCATTCACAACCAGCATCTGGTGATCAACGGGGTTTTCCACGCTGGAAACCGGGCCGATCCGGTCGCCCTGGCGATGGAACAGCGCGCTGGAAACGCGATGGAACAGATACCTGAAGGTATTTCCTCCCTGCCGCGGGTGGTTATTCCGCTGGCCCCGCGCGGGCTAGTGGGGATCGGGGCGATCCGGTCGATCGAAAACAGCCCGGCAAGTTCCCTGGGTGAAGTGACGGAAAGCGTCGGCGGTTCCGCCCTGGTATTGCCACCCCTTGGGGATTTGATCGAGGAACTGGCGCGGTTGGGGCATGGTGTGATTCTGACCATGGGCAAGGGGGGGGTTGGCAAAACCACCGTGGCGGCGGCTGTGGCCGTCGCACTGGCGGACAGGGGGTGTGCAGTTCACCTGACCACAACCGATCCAGCCGCCCATATCGTCGCCACACTCAACGGCGCGCTGCGGCACCTGACGATGGGCCGCATTGATCCGAAGGCGGAGGTTGCCGCGTATTCCGCGGAGGTTCTGGCCACAGCGGGGAAAGATCTCGATGCTCAGGGACGGGCGATGCTCGAGGAAGACCTGCGCTCGCCCTGCACTGAAGAGATTGCGGTGTTTCGCGCCTTTGCAGCAGCGGTGGAGAAGGGGCGGGACGGATTTGTAGTCCTCGACACCGCCCCTACCGGGCATACCATTTTGCTGCTGGATGCCGCTCTTGCTTACCACCGTGAGGTCACCCGCCAGTCGAGTGGGATAGACGAATCTGTACAGAACCTGCTCCCCAGGTTGCGCGATCCGGCTTATTCACGGGTACTGATTGTAACTTTGCCGGAGGCCACCCCTGTTCATGAGGCAGCCAAACTGCAAGCCGACCTGAAAAGGGCTGGAATCGTGCCGTTTGCCTGGGTGGTGAACCAGAGTCTGACCCCTTTGCGGCTGACCGATCCGGTGTTGGTATCCCGACGGGCCCACGAGGCGCGGTTCCTCCGTGAGGTGATGGAGCAACATGCGTCCCGCCTGGCGTTGATCCCCTGGCAGGCCCAACCCCCGGTGGGAGTCGATCACTTGCGCGAACTGCTCGTTGCGTTACCTGTCCCCGCAGTTGCAGCGGGGTGATGGACCGGGTCAACTCCCCCTCCCGCCATCTGCCTGGCCGTGTATCCTGACCGGAGAAACCCTGGGGAGAATCGCTCATGCCACTGCTGGTAATTGGCACAAGGAACAAGCACAAGGTGGAAGAGATCACCGACCGCTGGCGCAGCTTGGCTGGTCAGGGATGGTGTCTGGAAGACCTGACTGGTCACCCCGGGGCCCCGGAGGTGGTGGAAGACAGCGACACATTCGCGGGTAATGCCGAGAAAAAAGCCCGCGAGACCGCGTTGGCGCTCGGCCATTGGGTGCTTGCCGAGGATAGTGGTCTGGTGGTGCCCGCCTTGCAGGGGGCGCCCGGGGTGCTATCTGCGCGCTATGCAGGCAGTCACGGGGACGATACCGCCAACAATCGCCAGGTGCTGGCCAATCTGGAAGGGATCACCGACAGGCGCGCCTATTATGTCTGCCATGCGGTGGTCGCCAATCCGCAAGGTGAGGTAGTGGCCAGGGCTGAAGGACGCTGCAATGGGGTCATTTTGGCGGTGGCAAAGGGCTCGGGGGGCTTTGGTTACGATCCGTTGTTCCTGGTTCCCGAATATCATGCCACCTTTGGCGAGCTGCCACTGGTGGTGAAGCAGGCTATAAGCCACCGCACCCGCGCCCTTGAGGGTTTGGAGCGGCAGTTGACAAGGCTGGCCCCGGGCTGATTTCATTTTTTGTAACCCATCAGCCGATTGCCGTAGATGGTAAAATTTACTCTCATCTACGGCAATCGGCTGATGGATTACCTGTTTTTTAATTCCGGGTGCCCGCAGGGCGGGTTCAAAGCAGGCAATAAGCAATAAAAGGTTTAGGGCGGGCAATTTCAGAAATCGCGTGAATTTCAAAACCCCTATCACTGCCATGGTCACAGCTTGAACCTGTACCCGTGAAATTTCTGGAAGGGCCGTTTTTCTTTTGCTCGCCGGCCGTCTAAATATGGTTGTGTTGAGTGAAAGGTTTTGCTATTGCCAGAACTCTATCCAATTCAATCGAGGGGTTAAATGCGCTGGATTTTTGCCCTGGCTTGCTCGATTTTCCTGGGAATAGGCTCTGGTTGGGGACAAGATTTACCGTGTCAAGAAGTGCAATCTGTTCCGCTTCCATGGTTTCAGGATTTAGCGCTTGAAGAAGATTTTGAGTCCGTGGACTCCTTTGATCCGGCGATTCCCGCACCATCCGTCAACAATCTTTCGCGTTCGGATGGCGGAATGTCCGGCCGAGGTGGATTTGGCGGTCCGGGCATGGGAGATCCGGGTTATAAAGCCGCTTGGTATCCTTCCAGCCCAATCTCCAATTCGCAAACCCCATCCGACCTTGGCCTGGTTCGTCAGAGTATTTCGGCGGCTTATCCCATTTGGCGGAAAGATGGCGACACGGTTTTGTTGACGGCTGGTGTTCGAAACACAATGTTCTCGACAGATGCAATTCTGCCGGATACCCAGCAACTATTTCCACAACAATTATGGAATATCAACACGGGTCTCATGCATATCCACAAGTTTGAAAGCGGCTGGTCCAGTGGGCTGAAAACAACCTTTGGTTCGGCAAGTGACAAGCCATTCATCAACATCAATGTGATGAATGTCAGTTTTTTCGGATTCCTCCAGGCCCCGGCCAAGAACGAGCGCGACTCGTGGCTCTTTTCAGTCTTCTATTCGCCGGTGGGAAATGTGGAATTCCCGTTGCCGGGTATTGCTTACCTTTGGAAACCCACAGACAACCTCCAGGCAAGTATTGGCCTGCCTTTTTCAGTCAAATGGAAACCTGTGGAAGACTTGACTCTTTCGTTTTCGTACATTCCGGTCACAAATATCAACGCTCGGGCTACCTACCTGCTAGGAAACGGTTTGGAAGTCTATGGTGGGTTTGAATGGCTGAACGAAGCCTATTTCCTGGCCGACCGAGCTGTGCTGCTGGATCGGTTTTTGGGATTCGAGATGCAATTAATCAGCGGCTTGCGCTGGGAGCTATCTTCCAACGCACTTTTGGATGTTAACGCCGGATATGCCTTCAATCGCTATTATGGCAACGGCCAAAGCCAATTCTCCGACCTGCAGGATCAGGTCGATGTAAGCCCCGGCGCCTTCCTGGGCGCCGGCCTGCTCTTCAAATTCTGAGGCAGTCGGAAATCCCGCCTTTTGCATATCCCCACGGCTGTCTGGATTATTTCCCTTGGGTTCCTCACCGATAGCGGGGGCCTCCTGTGGGAGTAATTCGCCATTCCCCAAGTGACCAGGTCCCGGCACGGATAACCCAAACCCTTAATGGCATCTATGGGCTGACAGAGTCAACTGGTACCAGCTTTCGCAGTAGGCCATAAAAACCAAAGGAAAAAGCCAGGCCTATTCCTAGCCAAGGTGTGGTCCCCGTGTTACTGATTAAAACAAGCAGTCCACCCGCCGCTAGCAACGAGGCAACTGCCTGGGCAAGTCGCAGTTTTTCACCCAGGAAAGCAACCCCCAAAACAACCAGAGCACAACCATTCGTAAAGGAAAACCCTCACGGTTTTACCCCCAATTTTGAAAAACCGAGTGCATGATCCTTTTCTTGGGGGATCAGCAAGGCGCGAGCCTTTCGCCCCTGCCACCAACGCCAAATCGATTCACCACTAAATAGCAACAAACCAGCCCAGATCCAAAAAAAACCAGCGAGTTTTCCGCTATCGATTGGCTCACCAAGAACCATGATGGAAAGCACAAACTGGATTGTTGGTGAAAGGTATTGAAAAAATCCTAAAATAGCCAAAGGAAGAGCCCTAACCCCTGCCGCGAAAAGCATGAGGGGGCCTGCGGTGATGATTCCACTGGCCAGGATCAGGACACCCTGATTGGTGTCATCGATTTCCAATTGCTTGGTAAAGGCCAACCAGGCCAGCCCCCCTATACCGATGGGAAGCAGAATGAATGTTTCTATTGCCAAGCCAACCACCGGGTCAACTGGTACCAGCTTTCGCAATAGGCCATAAAAACCAAAGGAAAAAGCCAGCCCTATTCCTAGCCAAGGTGTGGTCCCCGTGTTACTGATTAAAACAAGCAGTCCACCCGCCGCTAGCAACGAGGCAACTGCCTGAGCAAGTCGCAGTTTTTCACCCAGGAAAGCAACCCCCAAAACAACACTAAAAAGCGGGGTGATAAAGTAACCTAAACTGGCTTCCTGCACCCTTTTCAGTTCCATCGCCAAAATGTACTGAAACCAATTGGCGCAAATTAGTACCGAAGAAATCAGCAAAATCCCCAACGCCCGCTTGGAACGAATTACCGCTCGTAAATTATCCCACTTACCAAGAACCGTCAGTAAAAAAACAAGCATCAACGCGGTCCACACAATGCGGTGGAGTATCAACTGGATCGGCGGGACCGAACCCAGTGCCCTAAAATAGAGCGGCATCAGACCCCAGGCCAAAAAAGCGGCCAAGGCACATGACAAACCCACCCCGGCCGACTCACCCTGTGCAGGCTGCTTCCCTTCGCTCACCCTTGAATCCCAAGAACATCGCGCATGGAATAATTGCCCGCAGGCTTACCTGCGAGATACCTGGCAGCGGCTAAAGCCCCCAAGGCATAGCTATCGCGACTGTGCCCTTTGTGGACTAATTCCATGGTTTCGCCAAGAGTGCTGAAAATCACTGTGTGCTCGCCCACATTATCTCCAACACGAACGGCATGCACACCTATTTCCCCAAGGGGCCTTTCCCCCACAATGCCCTCTCTGCCGTGGACGATTCTTTCCTGGCCCATCGCCTTTTGCACGATTTCAGCAAAAGTGAGGGCCGTTCCGGATGGAGAATCCTTCTTGAAACGATGGTGCCTTTCAACTATCTCGACATCAAAACCTTTACCGTTCAACATGTCTCCAGCGACACGGGTCAGCTCGAAAAGCACATTCACCACCAGGCTGAAATTGGAAGCCTTCAGAATAGCCACATGGTGACTAGCGGAGGCAACTTCTTCTTCCTGTTTTTTGCTCAAACCCGTTGTGGCGAGGACCAGCGGGATTTTATTTTCGACGGCTAGCTGGAGAACCCGCTCGAGGGCTTCAGGAACCGAGAAATCAATCAAGGCCTCCGGACGAGTATCGCCGGAAAGCCGGTCAGAAAGGGAAATCCCGATATTGCCAATACCGGCTATTTCCCCAGCATCGTTTCCCAAGCGTGGATTACCAGGCGACTCGAGCGCAGCGACCACTTTTTGCCCTGCTGTGCTTGCCCCTAAAGCAATCACCCGTTGCCCCATACGCCCTGCAGCCCCATGTACTGCCAAACGAATTGTCATATTTCACCTTTCAACCGAGAAACCCGCATGCCAAACCGGAAATTACTTCTTGTTGCCAGTACCTTGAATAATCTCATGATACTTGCCAGGGACAAATCGGGCCGGATCGAATGTTTCACGAAACCCATCTGGCCAAGAAATTTCGAGGGTATCCATTTTCGTGGCGGTATCGAGACCAAAATGAATGCGCCGGTCGGGAGAAGAGGCATAACTCCCGCCTCCCTTGACCTGACGGGACATGGGTTTACCCTGTGCAGTAAGTCGCACCTGAGCACCCACGCAGCAAGCGTGCGCATTTCGTTGCAAATTAAAGCCAATCCATTGACGGCCTGTGGGAGGCAAGCCTTTTAACACTGCGCCCGGATTTTGGACATGACTGACCACCAAATCGAGAGCGCCATCATTATCTAGGTCTCCCAATGCAGCTCCTCTGCCCCTGTGTTCGGTTGAAAAATATTCTCCACCGCGCTGGGAAGCCAACTTGAATTTGCCCCCACCCTGATTGCGCAATAAAACCGGTCGCATTTTTTGCCCCTCCTCGCCTCCACCTGGGAAGCGTATTGCGTGACCATTAATGACAAACAGGTCTTCCCAGCCATCCCAATCAAAGTCCGCGAAACCGGTACCCCAACTGACAAATTTCTGCCCCATGGCCGCAATTCCTGAAGCAGTGGTTTTCCAACTAAAAATGGGTTTGCCATCCTGAAGGCCATCGTTGTGATAGAGGGCATGCGGTTCATTCTCATAGTTTGTCACCCAAATTGAGTAACGCCCGGTTCGATCGTAATCGGCCGAGTCTACCCCCATGCTCCCATTGGGGTTGCCGTGGTCATCGCGGGCAACACCTGATTCCTTTGCCCAGCTTTTCAGTCGAATATTTCCGCGGCGGGATTGATTCAGATAAAGAAAATTCTCAACAGTATCATTGCAGGCATAAATTTCAGGTTTGCCATCGCCGTCGAGATCAACCATCAGAGCCCCAAGGCCCTTGGATGCCTCTTTGCCAGGTTTTTCGAGACCTGCGTCCTTGCCCACTTCGCGAAAAGTACCATCACCCCGGTTCAGAAAAAGTTGATGCTGCAGACCCTGAAATTCTTTGGGGGGACACACATCCTTCACCTTGGTGCCGTAAGAGCAACTGGGATGTTTGGAAAAAGACCAGTCGGCATAACAAGCCAGATATAAATCGGGAAAACCATCCCCATCCAAATCACCCCAAGCGGCACTGCTGGACCAACTGCCGGTCTCCAGGCCCGACTGCCGGGTCACATCGACCAACTTTCTTCCCTTTGCTGGGTTGGCAGGATCAACTGGGTCGTTGCGAAGCAGTGCCACACGCCCCCAACCGGTCAAAAGGGCATCCTGCCAACCATCCCGGTTGAAGTCGGACACCGCTACGCCGTGGGTATAAAACCAACCGCCTTCAATGACAATTCGATCACTCCAATCTTCAAAAGCCATGGCCCCTTTGTTGTGGAACAGTTTGCAAGGAACGCCTTGGATGTTTTTTTCGGTGTATTTCCCGCCTCCAGGCGTTAACACATCCAGCAAGCCATCCCTGTCGAGATCAATCAGGCCAACCCCGCCACCAAGTGATTCAAGAATGGCAAGGTGGTTGTTTTCCTCACCATTTTGATAAGTAAATTCGATCCCAGTCTTGGCATCAAGTTGCTTAAAGAGTGACGGACCATCAGCATCTTCGTAGGAAGGCTTGGCCTGAACAGTAGGCTGGGTGGGGCTTTTGGAAACCTCGGGCTTGGGGGACTGGCCGCAGCCCAAAATAAGACCGGACATTACCAGAGCCCCAATAGCCAAATTTGAAAATCTGAAAATCATGGCGTTGCCCCCGTTTTTATCCAGCCTTCCGCCTGTGAATGATCACATGCTGCCAAGGGAGATCTTTCAGTGTTTCAACGAACTCAAGTTCAGGAATTTCTTTCATCTCGCGCCGAACCTGTTTTTCAATCATCTTATGAACCAGTTTTATGGGAACCTCTGGATCTTCAAGCCTAAATTCGACCAGAACCAAACGACCTCCCGGTTTTAGCGCCTTCGCTAGAGAGCGTGTGACTTCATATGGCAGGGAAAGCTCATGGTAGACATCCACCAGAATTATCAGGTCGGCTGAGGCCGGCGGCAATTTGGAATCGTCCTCGGTGTTGCGAACCAGCTCAATGTTTCCAATGCCATCGGCTTTCATTTTGCGCTCAATAATCGCCAGCATCTCGGGCTGTATATCAACTGCCACCGCTTTACCCTTGGGCACCATACCCGCCATGCGTAACGTGTAATATCCGCTCCCGGCACCAAAATCGACCACTACAGCATCGGGTTTGATTTTGAGCATTTCCAAAAGTTTCTTGGGATTTTCCTCTTTCTCCCTTTCGGTCCGATCGAGCCACCCGGCACCTTCGTGAGTCATGACATAAGCTATTTCGCGACCTAAATAGAATTTACCGATTCCGTTAGGATCGTGGCGCTGGTTGAATTCATAGCGGGCGTTAGCCGCTGGCTTGGCTGGCTCCTGCCCTATGGCAAAATTTCCAACCTGAAACCAAATCATGAAGAAACGGGCAACGAACCTGAACCAAGGCATATCAATCCCTCCGGACAACAATTTTGTTTAAGCATATCCTGACCTCGGGTTTGGCGAAACAATTGAAATATCCGCTCGTGGTTTTTAAACAGGCAGGAAAATGAAAATGCCCCGATTTGGAGTCCACGCCAGTATTGCCAAAGGATTTGAGCAGGCTTTGGTCGAAGGGGAACGCCTAGATTGCCAAAGCCTACAAATCTTCAGCAAAACCGCCAGCCAATGGAAAGGAAAAATTATTGATCCTGAAGTTGCCAAAAAATTTAGAAAAACCAAAGAAAAAATGGGAATTGCCCCCATAGCAGCCCACAACTCCTACTTGATTAATTTAGCATCCCCCAACGACGAGCTATGGATCAAATCGAAGGCAGCACTTCGAGATGAGCTCGAGCGAGCCGACCTTTTGGGCCTTGATTTTCTAGTAGTGCACCCTGGGGCCCATGTTGGAACCGGTGAAGCGACCGGATTGCGACGAATAGCCGAAGGTTTGACCGCTCTGGAGAAGGAAGGTTTGCACCCCAAAGCAAGGCTGCTGTTTGAGACAACTGCAGGCCAAGGTTCCACCTTGGGCCATCGATTTGAACACCTTCGTGAATTAATTGACCACGCTCCCCAAAGTTGGAAAACGGGGATTTGCCTGGACACCTGCCATATTGTTGCGGCAGGTTATGCCATCAGCCCTGCCAGCAGTTACCGCCAAACCATGCGCGAGTTTGATAAGGTTGTCGGCATTGGCCACCTGCACTTCTTCCATATCAATGATTCGGAGAAACCCCTTGGCTGCCGTGTGGACCGTCATGCCCACTTAGGGGAGGGACATGTCGGGGAGGAAGGATTCAGGGAATTAGTCAGGGACCCGGCATTTGCTGACAAGGCAATGGTGCTGGAAACTGCCAAAGAAGAGCGCGGAGATGAATCGATGGACTTAGTAAACCTGCGGTACCTGAAATATCTCCTTTGAAAGAAAAACAACAAAAATCTACGAAAGAATTTATTGAGTCACCAAGAACCCTATTCAGTGGATGGAACTTCCTCATCCAGAATGGGTTTAGACCCATCAATGCCAAGCCAGCACAGGAATGCAACTATATAAACCAAGGCATTGAGCATCAAATTCAACTGAAAACCTTTTTGGCTTGCGTCACGCTCAAGGCCCAGGGCCTTTTGATCAATTACCTCCTTGGTGGCTTCAGGTTGACCTTCATTGGCCAGAGTCTCCTTAGCTTTGGTAACCCATTGAATGGCATTGGTTTCAGAAATGGCAATTTGATTTTGTTTAGCGAAATCAGCCTGATAACCGCCGATTAGCCAACCAGTAAAAACCGTGCCCAAAAATCCACCAAGATTTCCAACCATGTTCATGGTTCCAGCGACTATTGCCGCTTGGCGACGACCTATGTCCTGACAGATCGACCAAGAGCTTGCCAGAGTGAGGTCATTAAAAAAGCCTGAGAAGCCTACAGCCAGGGCAAACAGTAATGCACTATTACCCATCAAGGGAAATGTAGCCAGAAGACAGCACAGGGCAGCCAAACCGGTGCCCACCATGCCGGGTAAAGACCGACCCAAACGGACCCCTGCTCCCTTACGAATAAGTCGGTCGGATAACCACCCACCCATAAGACAGCCAGCAGCTCCCAAAATTAGCGGCCCGCCCTTATAAATTGCTCCCAAGACATCGCCTTTTGGCACACCGAACTGGACCCGCATGATTTCAGGCAAGTAATTGAGGTTGAAGTACCACGAAAAACTGATTGCGCAGTATTCGATAGACAGAAGTATTACGGCTGGGTTGAGCAAAATTTTGCGCCATGGAACCGCCGAGTGAGCAGCCTCGGTTGCACCCGCGGTACCTTCGTTGATCAGTTTTCGCTCGGCATCATTTGCCCAAGGGCAATCGGATGGACGGTTACGAAACCGAATGGCAAACCCAATGCACCAAATGATCCCGACAGCGCCAAAAACCAGGAAAATCGCACGCCATGGCAAGCCAAAGCTATCAACCAGTAATAACCAAACCAATGGGGTTAGGCCTCCCATCAGCCTTGCGGTGGTCCACAAGAGCCCTTGGGCCCAACCCCTTTCGGAATATGGCAACCAGTTGTGCAAGGCACGGGTGATGTTTGGAAAAGCTCCAGCCTCGCCCATACCAAAAAGAAACCGAACCACGACCAAACCCCAGAACCCCAACAGCACCACCCCACCCACTTGAAGCCCGGCAAATGCAGTCAGCGCGGTGAAACAAGACCACCACAAAACTATCCTGATAAGGGTACCCCTTGGGCCAAACACATCACCCAAATAGCCGGTTGGAATTTCGAACAAAGCGTAGGCCAGATTGAAGGCCGCCAAAGTCCAGGCCCACTGGGAAACATCGCCCCCCATGGCATCCTTGATTTGTTTTTCCGCATTTGGAAAAGCGGCACGGTCCAGGTAGGTGATCATCGCCAACACACAGACCCAACCCAGTACCTCGTAGCGTACTTGTGTTGGGCGGGCTGCATCGCTTAGTGACCGGGAAGCTTCGGGACCCGCAGTGGTTGGCAAACCGGACATCCTTGACCATCCCCCAAATCAGACAATTTCCAAATTAAACTTGTTCATGGGTTTTACACTCAAGAAGATGTGCCGTCATGCATAATCCTGAAAAAGTAAGTTAATTTCATGGTTTGAGAAACACCACCGGCCCAGATTGCAATTTAGGCTGAAATAGAAACTGCCTTTTGTGGAGATCGTAGTCTATCCACTGCCCACCCACCCGGTACAAGTAACGGCCGATACCAAATTTGACAGCGGCCCTTTTAAGAGCATCTGAAAACGCTGCTTTTCTTCGGTCGCCTTCATCCATGTGCTCGGCGGCACTGCCCACATCCATCTTGGTAATCCACTCATCATCGAGCCGAATTTTCAACTTGCAGGTAACGGAGCCACCCGGAAGGCATTCGTATTCATCTTGCCAGTTTCGAGGCCCCAAAACCTCATCGAGGCGATCTTCAATCACGCGAACATCGACATAGGGCAATGCAAGGGCCCGGCGACCGGCAAATGCCCCGGGCTTGAACCGAATTAGGGATTCGGAAAAAGGTGCAGCCAAAAGCTCCACCACCGACGGGTGGCGCTTCGGTTGGCGCAAACACTGATCTGGTGGTACTACCTCAAATGCCACCTTCAAACCAGAATCCATGGCTATTATTGAATCAACCGCCAAATCCTTGCCGGTGGCAAGAAAAGGCTGGTTTTCTTGCTTTTTATGTTGAATACGGCAGTCTATGGCTACCCCCCTCAAAACCCGTTTCCCACCGGGTCTTTACCTCATTTGGCGCATCCAAGCACATCACCCCGCTTCCCTTCAGTTCTTCTTGCAGCCACAAGACAAAATCTTTCCTGAAAAAAAAGCCAGCCGAAAATCTACTGGCTTTTGGGAATTTAGGGGAAAACGGCTAGATGAGCTCAGGCATGGGGGAACTGGAAACCAAATGTTGTGGACGGCCCAGCGAAAAAACCTTCACCTCCTGGGGCAGACATCCTCCAAGAGTCTTTAAATGTCGGGGACTTGACGAACAGGTACCATGAGATACTGAACTCATTGAAGGATTCGGACAATTATAAACGCTGCGTAGCGCTTGGAAAGCCGCGACCCGGCCACCCAGAAGGAACAGTCTCGAATCACATACGTGAATTAGAGGGCAATCTCGATTCTATCATTGCCATAAAAGCGAGATTAGGTTCCCCCCTCAGCGAAGAAATGATCCTAAGGCTTGAAGTTATAATCCACTCCCATGATACCTTTAAAAGCGAATCGCTGAAGGGAGTTCCAATAGACCATGCCAAAAGTCACGCGAGTCTTGGTGCGGGGTTTATCCGTCGACTGGGTGCTGATGCAGCACTTTGCCAAATTGCTCAACTACACGACGTCCCCTTCTCGGTCTGGCGCAAAGGTGAGAACCGCAGAGAAGATAAATTGCTGCCCGTTCTGAAGAGCATCGTCGATCTACCTACATTCACACTATTTCAGTTAATTGATAATGTGACAGAGGGAAAGAGCCCCGCCTCCGTCGCTTGGTTTGTGAAGAAAGTCACCCCTCTTCTGCAGCCCGAACAACATACGTGGGACATTCTAAGAGAGCTGTTGAAAGAGCAGACTGAGCGGAACCAACAGGGAGAGCGTGACAAACTTCAGTCGTTTTTAGCTCGAGAATGCGGCGCTATTATTCTTCAGAGCGTCGACGATGACAACTGCAAATTTGTGCAGTTGTTAGTGCACCACCTTCGAGGGTATTGCGACGGTAGTATCGATGGGCTCAGCGAAAATTTCAAGTTCGCTCTTCCTCCCGGCTGGGCCAACAGCATGATTGATCTGCTTCGCAGAGTCCCATCGCACCTGCCGGCAACTTTATCAGACGCTGATATTTCTAATCTGATGGGGCTAAGCGGAGCCACAACGAATCACAACGAGTTATTCAATGCCGTGCTGTCTGAAGAAAAAGCACCTCGTACCATTCTCACTCAGCTCATTCGTGAAGTTGGGCGCGATGAACTATCGGAAAATGAGAAGCATTCACTTGCGAAATGGTTTGTAGGAGTTGCCTCAGCTTTGCAGAGCCTACAGCTATCTGCAGATGCAGAAACTGCCATCCTCATGAGTTGGGGTGGTGCGCTTACCTTATACTGTGAGGATTGAGCAGGTTCGCTGCTTCTGGTGCAGACTGCTTCTGGCTGCTTCTGGTGCAGAAGCTCCCTCTGGTGCAGACCAACTATCGCCCCTAGGAATCGCCACCTACTGCGTTTCGCGATTACGGGCCTCTCATCATAAAAAACACCCGCCTGGAAACGTCGATATCATCGACAACGGTCGCGATTTTAACTAGCTATGACGATAGCTGCAAGAATGGGGAGGCAGTGAAAGCTTACGGTGGGGCAGTGATTAACATTGCAACCTGCGGCATTATACGTTTGTATGAAGCGTTCGAGGACACTTGCGAGACGGGCTCCGATGAGGCGATGCAGGCGATTGGAGGGGCCGCTGTCGGTTTGGTGCCTGTCACTCGGGTGCTGGGCCCATTGGTTCGGCGGGTAAGGGGGTCGGTGTGGCCGCCGGCCCCGTTTGTCGTGCCTCCTGGAAAAAAGTTAGTAATAGATATCGGATGTGGAAGGGAATCACAATTAGCAGCAATTTTAGATCCAAGTGAATACCATGTCGTAGGAATCGATCCTCTTCTTTCTCCTGGCAAGCAGGGTTTCTGTGGATCAATCTTTGATTTTAACCTTATTGAACTTCTTGAAAACCGATGTGATTTGGTAGTTCTTACTGGCGCTAAGACAGGCAATACGAATACTGCATATCTTTCAGACATTTGCTCAAGATTTATTAAAAGAAATGGGAGAGTTGTAGTGATTGACCCGCACCGGCACAAGCCCCATGGGTCTCCCGCCGGCTTTGGGCTTCAGGGCAGCTCCGGACATCCCAAGCCGTTTCCGCCAGAGATAAAATGATGCTTTCGATACCCCGCACCGCTGACAGTACGCCTCAATGCTCAACCCGCTCCCAGTGTGCCCCGCAACAATCCGTCCCCAATATCCTGACCGCCCACCATCCCGTGAAATCATGTTCAACCCCCCAGGCTTTTTTTAAACCAGAGGTTATTCAATGAACCCGGCTAGAACGCAGTTCGTTTAACGGACACCCCCGGCCGGGCAAATGCCCGTGACCGCGAATAGCCGATTGAATCCCAATCTCCTTCGGCAGCGGACCTATATCTGGCAGGAACCTGAAAAATGGTGGTTGACACTGTGCGGCATCATAGTAGTCAGACGCAACCAATAAAAAGGTGCTAAGGATTGGCGCATCAACAAGTGTCGGAAGTCGTTAGAATAGCCGAGACACCCAACCGGGTTGGAGATCGAAGGCGAATCAATCATCAGCAGGAGGCCAAGGATGGCATTCGCATTTCAGAGACAGGTCGATCCAGAGAATGAAGCCCGGATGCGGGGTTATTACGAGACATTGTCGGAGAAAGATGGGCGACGGTTCGCAGTGCTG
>QWOS01000039.1 GCA_003669555.1 Planctomycetota bacterium | reverse complement strand
CCTGATAAGCTTAACCATCCCCTCCAGCGTTATTTCCATCGGAGAATGGGCGTTCTCTTCTTGCAGTAGCCTGACGAGCTTAACCATCCCCTCCAGCGTCACTGCCATCGGGAACTCGGCGTTCTCTTCTTGCAGTAGCCTGACGAGTATGACCATCCCCTCCAGCATCACTTCCATCGGGGACTCGGTTTTCTCTTCTTGCAGTAGCCTGATAAGCTTAACCATCCCCTCCAGCGTTATTTCCATCGGAGAATGGGCGTTCTCTTCTTGCAGTAGCCTGACGAGCTTAACCATCCCCTCCAGCGTCACTTCCATCGGGGGGGGGGCGTTCTCCGATTGCAATAGTCTGACCGCAATCGAAGTGGATGTGACCAACAACGATTTCAGTAGCAGGGACGGAATCCTGTTCAACAAGGCACAAACAATTCTTATCCAATATCCTGGAGGAAAAGCCGGTACCTACACGATCCCCTCCAGTGTCACTTCCATCGGGGGGGGGGCGTTCGATAGTTGCAATGGCCTGACCACCGTGACGCTTCCCGAAAGCGTCACTACCATCGGGGAATCCGCATTCGCTTATTGCAGTGGCCTGACCCGTATCAATACCCTGGGAAATGCCCCCGCTCTGGGTGACGACTATGTTTTTGCCAATGTCCCAGCCACCCTCTACTACACTTTGGGCACCACCGGCTGGACGAATCCGTGGGGCGATTTGCCAACGGTTGAAATGACAGGGGGCGATTACCAGTTCTCCATCAACTCCGACAGCACCTCGGTCACCATCACCGGCTACACCGGTCCCGGCGGTGCCGTTAACATCCCGGATACCCTGGTTGGTTTACCGGTTACGGGTATCGGGAGATCCGCGTTTGAGCAGAATTGGAGCCTGACCAGCGTGACCATCCCCAAAAGCATCACCTCCATCGGGGAATGGGCCTTCGCTTTATGCAGTAGCCTGACCAGCGTGACGATCCCGTCCAGCGTCACTTCCATCCGGGACTCGACGTTCGAATCTTGTGATAGACTGACGAGTATTACGATCCTCTCCAGCGTCACTTCCATCGGGGACAATGCGTTCTTTAATTGCGGTCGTCTGACCGGCGTGACGATCCCCTCCAGCGTCACTTCCATCGGGGACTCGGCGTTCGGTTATTGCAGTAGCCTGACCGCAATCGAAGTGGCTGTGGCCAACAACGATTTTAGTAGCAGGGACGGGATCCTGTTCAACAAGGCACAGACAAACCTGATCCAGTGCCCTGGAGGAAAATCTGGCGCCTACACGATCTTCGAAACCATCACTTCCATCGGGAACAAAGCGTTCGGTGCTTGCCGTAGCCTGACCAGCGTAACTATCCCCAAAAGCGTCACTTCCATCGGGGACGCGGCGTTCATAGAATGCACGGGTCTGACCCGAATCAATACCCTGGGCAATGCCCCCGCCCTGGATGGCAGTCAAGTATTCTTACGAGTCCCAGCCACCCTCTACTACACTTCGGGCACCACCGGCTGGACGAATCCGTGGGGCGGTTTGCCAACGGTTGAAATGACAGGGGGCGATTACCAGTTCTCCATCAACTCCGACGGCACCTCGGTCACCATCACCGGCTACACCGGTCCCGGCGGTACAGTCACCATACCTGACACCCTGGTTGGTTTGCCGGTTACGGGTATTGCATTCCAGGCATTCGCCTTCAATACCAGCCTGACCAGCGTAACGATCCCCAATAGCGTCATTTCCGTCGGGCAAGAAGCGTTCTATCGGTGCGACAACCTGACTGCAATCGCAGTGGATGTGGCTAATTACAATTTCAGTAGCAGGGACGGAATCCTGTTCAACAAGGCACAAACGGATCTGATCCAATGCCCGGGAGGAAAAGCTGGCCCCGTGACGATTCCCGCAAGCGTCACTTCCATCGGGAACCAATCGTTCGCTTATTGCAGCAGCCTGACCAGCGTGACGATTCCCGAAAGCGTCACTTCCATCGGGGACCAATCGTTGCGTGATTGCAGTAGCCTGACCAGCGTGATGATCCCCAAAAGCGTCACTTCCATTGGGGAAAATGCGGTCGCTTTTTGCGGTAGCCTGACCGCAATCGAAGTGGATGCGGCCAACAATGATTTCAGTAGCAGGGGCGGGATCCTGTTCAATAAGGCCCAGACGCTCCTGATCCAATACCCTGGAGGCAAGGCGGGCCCCTACACGATCCCCGAAAGCGTCACTTCCATCAGGGATTGGGCGTTCAGTTATTGCAGAAGCCTGACGAGCGTGATAATCCCCTCCAGCGTTACTTCTGTCGGGGATTGGGCGTTCGATTCTTGCGGTGGCCTGACCACCGTGACGCTCCCCGAAAGCATCGCTTCCATCGGGAATGGGGCTTTCGCATATTGCTTTGGCCTGACACGCATCAACAGCCTTGGGAACGCCCCCGCCCTGGGTGGAAGCAATGTTTTTGACATGGTCCCGGCCACCCTCTACTACACTTCGGGCACCACCGGCTGGACGAATCCGTGGGGCGGTTTGCCCACGGTGGAATCCAGCCCGGTGGCCGCCCCGTTCAGTCTGGCCGCTGGTAGCACCGTGGCCAGCCTGGGCAATGGCCAGATCGGCATCTGGTCGGCCACCGGTGACTACCAGGCAATCTATCCATTCCCCGGTTACACTGGCACACTCAATGTCAACACGGTCAACCGCGCGGTTGGGCTAAACGCCGACACCATCGTTGTCGCGGTGGCCGGGCACAGTTCGCCACATGTCCTGACCATCGACTCCGCCACAGGCTTCGTGACCAGCAGCTTCTATGCCTTCGACCCTGGCTTCCTCGGTGGTGTGACAGTGGCTGGAGGTGTGACCCGCATCGGTGGCGAGATCACCGTGTCACCGGAAGGCGTCGTGACCCTCATCGGCGGCGTGATCACCACTGTGATCATCTGCGGCGCAGGCAGTGGTTCCGCACCCTCGGTCAGTGTTTTCAATGCGGACAGCAATACCGCGATGGGCGCCTTCTATGCCTACTCCACCCAGTACCTGGGTGGAGTGCGTGTGGCCCTGTCGGAGGCAGGCGCCGATGGCATCAGCTTCGCGATCATCGGTTCCACTATCAACAGCCATGTGGTGGTGTTCGACCTGAACGACTATTACAACCCCATCCTGAGCTTCAACACCTTCCCCGACATTCTCACCCCCAACGGTGTCTATGTCGCGTCGGGTGACCTGGATCGTGACGGCTTGAACGAAATGGGGGTGGGTGCCGGACAGGGTACCACCTCGCCGCAGGTCGCAGTCTTCGATATGGCCGGCAGGTTGAAGAAAAGCTTCAACGCCTTCGACATGTCGTTCCTTGGTGGCGTGCAGGTTGGGGTTGCCGATTACAACAAGGATGGCAAACTCGATATCCTGGCCGCCTCAGGTGTCGGGGCCCCGGGAATCCTGAATGTCTTCAATTACGACAACCTGGCGCTGCTCGACACCCTGTTCATTTCGGACAGCACCCTGGGCTTCGATGTTGCCAGCAACTTCAGCAGGGGTTAATCCGAGGCTGATAACCGACTCCCCCAAAACATCCGGCCAGGAAACTGGCCGGATGTTTTTTTTGGAGCCGCTGAAGCACCCAGCCATGCAGGGGCGCAATGCGGGAGGATCGCCGGGTTTCCTGGGGCTTTGGGTGTTCAATCCCTTCACGGTTCAACCGGGGGGTGGACTGGGGTTTCCTGGCCCCTGGCACTCATGCCGCACCCTGGGCGCTTCAGGCAAAACCCGATGCACCCGAATTCCATCGACAACACCCCCACCATTACCAAGGCAACCAACATCAACAAGACACCCCGTTTCCCATTTCATCAATGGGGTACAATATCAACTATTCCGAAGCCGCAAAGAAGCTAAATAAAACGCCACCACGGGCTTGGGCCCGCGGTGGCATCCTACCCCCCTTCGGGGCTTCGCATCAGTACAGAGAGCAGGGTTTAACCCGTATGCTTCCTGGTTGTTGATGTACAATCAGGAGCCGTAACGGATTCCATTAGCGCGTTCCAGACCCAGCCGGATCGCCTCCTCCTCGGTTTGTCCCAAAACCTCCACCAGGGTCATCTGCCCACCGGCCCGGGGGACCTGGCAGGCAAAGCGATGGCGGCCATCGGCTTGATTTTCCAGCTGGAAGCTTCGGGCTCCCAGTCGATGCAGCTCCTGGCGCACGCCTGTCCAGTCCATAACAGCCGCAATCGGCTGCTCTGACAGAGGCGTGGCTGGCACCGTCAGGGCCAGGCTGGGCGAAGTCTTCAAACCAAAAGCCTCGGGCGAAGGCAGGACCAGCTTCTTGCGCGGCACCGACTCTTCTGGCATGGCGCCCCGTGCCACTACAGGCTGGCGTGGACTGGCAGCTGCCATACCCTGGGCCGGAATCCGTGGAGACGGGGCGGCAACCTGGTTGGCCGGGGGTCGGTACATCGGCGCCGGATGCTGGGCCCAGGTCACCGGGGGCTGGGCGTAAACTGGCTGGCCATACGGATTAGGCTGGCCATAGCCCGGTGGCGCTTGAAAAAATTGCTGTGGAACGGCACCCGGCAAACTGCCGGGAAAGGTGGGCGGACAGCCCGCGGGTGGTCACCCCGCCCCGGCGCGGGGAGGCGAGGCAGCCAGGAACACATAACACGGTAAAAGAGCCATCAGCCAACGAAACCAGGCTGGAGTGAGGGTCGGCATCCGTGCGATTCCCCTGAAGATGTGCCACATGCTGCGGTGGTGCTCTGGCCTTCCTTGGCCGAAGCTCCCCCAAGCGCCCGGGCCCTATAGGCATGGAGCCGGATCAGGGGAAGCCCATTTGCCACAAAGGCTTATTTTGTAAGATGTTACACAGCATGTGTAAATTTTTCCCAGTTGGGAAATTAGTACCGGTTCGCCGGTTACTCCACCGACACGGCATAGGGGTTGGACCGATCCACCTGGCTGGTGCACAAAGTGGGGATCTGTGCCTCGTTCATCAGGTGCCGCACATCCATCAGGCCTTCGGCGGTGAGACGAGCCAGGGCCACAGGCAGGTCTGCCTCTGCTATGGCCACCAGCACAACCGCCACCGCATAGCCTTGCCGCCTGAGATCACCCAACGCCATGGCTCCCTGCTGCGAGATGGCCGGCAGCAGGCAGAGCAGGGTGGCATCACGGGGCAAGCGATCCCGGCACGCCGCCAGCAACTCCTCGAATCTGAGCCCCTCCTGCGGTTCCAGCCGGGCCAGCACTTCGCGGGCGCGGGCCAACTGCTCATCCCCCCGCCGGTTGGGCAGGACCACGGGGTGCAGATGGTCGCGACCGGCCTCGGGGTGGGCGGCCCGTCTGGCATCCACCCGCGACGATGGCTCCAGTTCGTAGCCCTCATTCAGCACCCGCTCGGCCGCGTCGCGCCCGTTGCTCACCACCCCCACCTGCTGTTTCAGATCGCACAAGGCGGCGACAAGACTTACCGCCGCCGTCACCACCAGGTCGGAGCGGGCTGGCTCGCCCCGGGTCGGGTAACCCTCATGGTGAAAATCCAGCACCAGCGTGGCCCCGGCCAGGCATGAAGGCTCATACAGCTTGCATTGCAGTTCGCCGGTACGGGCCGTTGCCCGCCAGTGGATACGCCTGAGCGGGTCCCCAGCCACATAGGCACGGATGCCCCGCAGCAGGGTGGGATCCTCGAAGAGGCGGTGCGCCAGACGAATTTCGCCTACGGGCCGCCGCGAGGCAATGTCGTAGCCCAGCATCGGCACCACCCTGGGTAGTACCAGTACAAAAGCCGGCTCGGTAAGAACCAGAAAACGGCGGTACAGGCCAAACAGGTCGCCGTGCTCCACCACCAGCGGACCCACCTGGTGGTAACCCCGACGCAGTGCCTTCAGGCGGTAGCGCAGTTCCGTCTCGCCTCGGGGGGAAAGCATCACCAGCTTCAACCGCTTGCCCTCCACAGCCAGAGCGGGAGCGTTCCGGTGGGCGGTCGTGGCCGCCAGCAAGTCTTCCAGCAGCAACCAGGGGACGGGCGCATTACCCCGATTGGAGACCGTCACACGCATGACGACCGATTCACCCACCTCCAGCGTGCGGGAGCGAGGCTTGCGGGAGGCGCTGATATCGTTAAGCAGGCGCGAGGCCAGGGCGCGGCTGATCAGCATGAGGCCGGCCAGGGCGTACATGCTGTAGGCCAACAAACCAGACTGCAAGGCAAAGGCTGTCAGCAGCAAGCCCAGCGAGCCGATCCACCAAAACATGGCCGGCCCTCCCGGAGTCACCACCAGCCAGGCCGGTCTAGTCTTTGAAATCGTCGTTGCCTTCCTGGCCGGCGACTTGCGGCACGCGGATATCAGACACCAGCTCGTGCAGCAGCGCCGCACCCGTTTGCTTGCGTAGCCGGCTTTCGGGCCGGAGAATGATGCGGTGCGCCAGCACTGGCTGCACCAGACGCTTCACATCGTCAGGAGTGACAAAGCCGCGCCCCTGCACGGCAGCCATGGCCTGCGAGGCCCGCATCAGGCCCAACGAGGCGCGGGGACTGCCACCCAGGGCCAGATCTTCGTGTTCGCGGGTGGCATGCACGATCTGCAGCAGGTATTTGCGCACCTTTTCATCGACATGGATCTCTTTCACCGCCTCCTGCAGCCCCAGCCAGTCGGCGGTGCTGATCACTGGCTGCAGTTCATCAATGGGGTGGGTTTTGCGCAGCCGGGCCAGCAGCCGGAATTCATCCTCCAGCGAGGGGTAACCCAGGCTTAGGCGGATAAGAAAGCGGTCGAGCTGAGCCTCGGGCAGGGGGAAGGTGCCTTCATGATCCACCGGGTTCTGGGTGGCAATAACCAGGAAAGGCGGCTTCAGCGAGTAGGTCTGGCCATCGACCGTCACCTTGCGCTCGGCCATGGCCTCGAGCAGGGCGGCCTGGGTGCGGGGGGTGGCGCGGTTGATTTCGTCAGACAGCAGGGTGTGGGCGAAAATGGGCCCTGGCCTGAACTCGAATTCCACGGTTTTGGGGTTGAAGACACTCACGCCCGTGATATCGGTGGGCAGCAGATCAGGAGTGCACTGCACCCGCTTGAAAGACCCGCCCACCGAGCGGGCCATGGCGCGGGCCAGCATGGTTTTGGCCACGCCCGGCACATCTTCCAGCAGGATGTGCCCTTCGGCAAGGTAAGCAATCAGGGCCATGGTGATTTGCGGACGCTTGCCCACCAGCACCTTTTCGATGTTCGCAAGAACGCGGTTCACCGGCCCGGCGATATCAATGGCTTGCTTCAAATGAATGAACCCCGCCTTTTCCCCAGGCAACCTCGCAAGGTCACTCTAGGGCATCAGGCGGGGCTACGCTAGCATGAGGTTCTGGCGAATCAGAACTGGTCGAGCCAGAAATGGGAACCACTGTGGAAGCGCTGCGAGCGCTGCATCATGTAGATCCAGTTCGGCTCCTTGTAGGGCGGATAGGCCATATAGGCGGGCGGGGCCATGTAGGGCTGCCCGGGGCGTTCCGGCCATTTCGGGCCGTTGTTGGGTGCGTAGTTGTGCGGGAAGTAATGGTATGGGTAGTAAAACATTTGGGGCAGGCGGGAATCGGTTCCCTGGGCCCTGGTTTCGCTGCCCGTCAGGGCAAGCCCAACCAGGGCGACGAGCATTGCCAGGCTTAGTTGGATGGTGCGGCGCATCTGCTGTTCCTCCAGCGGTTGCCCCGGACAAGGCCGATCGGCCACGCCGATGGTTTTTGACCGAGGTTGAAATCCTTCCGCAAAAAGCTACCCCGCCAACATGGCCTGTGCCCGCCGGAACGGGTAATTGATGGTTTTTTTTTCGGGAAAAGTACCAGAAACAACAATGGTACGCATCCTTCCTTGCCCGCCGAAAAGGTGGGTATTTATTTGCCGGAGCCTGACAATCGATGACGGATTTCCTCAAGTCTGCAGCCATGGCCAGCCTGCTGGGTGACCTCGATATCCCGCTGATCACCCGCTATGCCAGCCCGGCGATGGTGGGCATCTTCACCCCCCAGCACCGCCACGGCACCTGGCGACGGCTCTGGCTGGCCCTGGCGGAAGCCGAGGCTGAACTGGGGCTTTTGGCAGATGACGGCGTCTCGCCCCGTATCCAGCCTGCCCAGCTGGCCGATTTGCGCCGGCATCTCGACGATATCGACTTTGCCGCAGTGGCCCGCCACGAAAAGCGCTTGCGTCATGATGTGATGGCCCACCTGCATGCCCTGGGCGATGTCTGTCCGTCGGTAAGCGACATCCTGCACCTGGGCGCGACCAGTTGCTATGTCACCGACAACGCCGAACTGATCCTCATGCGTCAGGGGCTGGAGTTGCTGGAGGGGAAGCTGGCCAGCGCCATCAGCTCCCTGGCCGGTTTCGCCCGGCGGCACCGCGACCTGGCCACGCTGGGGTTCACCCATTTCCAGCCAGCCCAGCTCACCACCGTTGGCAAGCGCGCCTGCCTGTGGATCCAGGACCTCTTGCTCGACCTGGCCGAAATCTCCCACCGTCGCGTCAGCCTGCCCTTCCGGGGCGTGAAAGGCACCACCGGCACCCAGGCCAGCTTCTTGTCGCTGTTCCACGGCGACCACGCCAAAGTACGCGCCCTCGACCAGTTGGTGGCGCAAAAAATGGGCTTTGCCAAAGTTTTCCCGGTCACCGGCCAAACCTACCCGCGCAAGATCGACAGCCAGATCCTCGATGCGCTCTCCGGCCTGGGGCAATCGACCCACAAATGGGGCACCGACCTGCGCCTGTTGTCGCACCGCCAGGAGGTGGACGAGCCGTTCGAGTCAGAGCAGGTGGGCTCCAGCGCCATGGCCTACAAGCGTAATCCCATGCGGGCCGAGCGCATGTGCGGGCTGGCACGCTATCTGATGACCCTGCCCGCCAATGCCGCCCAGACCGCCGCCACCCAGTGGCTCGAGCGCACCCTGGACGACAGCGTCAACCGCCGCCTGTCGATACCGCAGGCGTTTTTGGCCGCTGACGCGGTGCTGCGCATCGCTCAGAACCTGGCCGGCGGCCTGGTGGCCAACCCCGATGTGATCCGCCGCGAAGTGGACCGCTACCTGCCCTACATGGCCACCGAAAACCTGCTGATGGCCGCGGTGGCCGCCGGTGGAGACCGACAAGAGCTGCATGAGGTCATCCGCAAGCACAGCCATGCGGTGACCCAGGCCCTGAAGCAAGGGGCCCTGCGGAATGACCTGCTGGAGCTTCTGGGAGCCGATCCGGCCTTTGCCCGGGTAGATATCGCCGGGGTGGTGGCCCAGGGTGCCTTCACAGGCCGCGCCGCCGAGCAGGTGGACGAATTCCTGGCCGAGGAGGTGGAACCGGCCCTGGCCCCTTACCTCAAACAGTTGGGGCAACAAGCCGAGCTGCATGTGTAATCCGGGCCCCTTTGTCTGAGGGTGGCCCTTTGCTAGACTGACGGTTTGCTCTTTTTTCAAACTCTCTGCTTTTTTGGGGCCCTCCATGACTGGCAAGCTGCACATTCCTCCCGGCGAAAAAATCACGGTCTCCGGCGGCAAGCTTCAGGTGCCAGACCAGCCCATTTTGCCGTTCATCGAGGGTGATGGCACCGGTCCCGATATCTGGCGGGCTTCGGTGCGGGTTTTCGATGCGGCGGTTGAAAAAGCCTACGGTGGCAAGCGAAAAATCAGTTGGCTGGAGGTGTATGCCGGCGAAAAGGCCTTCAACCTGTGCAGCAACTGGCTGCCCGATGAGACGGTTCAGGCTTTCCGTGACTATCTGGTAGGCATCAAGGGGCCGCTCACCACGCCGGTGGGTGGCGGTATCCGCTCGCTGAATGTGGCACTGCGGCAAATGCTCGACCTGTATGTCTGTCTGCGCCCGGTGCGCTGGTTCAAGGGTGTGCCCAGCCCAGTGAAAAATCCCGGCAATGTCGAAATGGTGATTTTCCGGGAAAACTGCGAGGACATCTACGCCGGTATCGAGTTCGCCGCCGGCACACCCGAAGCGGCCAAAGTGCTGGAATTTTTCGCCCGGGAATTCCCCAAAGAGTTTTCCAAGATCCGTTTCGGCACCTCCGCCCGGGTTGCGGAATGGAATCAGTCCATCGGCCAGGGGGCTCAGGGAGATACGGTACGGGTGGGCGTGGGCATCAAACCGGTGAGTGCCGGCGGCACCGAACGCCTGGTGCGCTCCGCCATCGAGTACGCCCTGCGCGAGAAGCGCAAGAGTGTGACCCTGGTACACAAGGGGAACATCATGAAGTTCACCGAAGGCGCCTTCAAGGATTGGGGCTACGCTTTCGCCAAGAGCCATTTCCGCGACCAGGTGGTGACCGAGCGCGAAAGCTGGATTCTGGGCAACAAGGATGGCAAACCCGGTCTCACCGCCGAGGAGAACGCCAAGCTGACCGACCCGGGTTACGACATGATGACCCCCGACCAGCAGCGGAAGATTGTCGCCGAGGTAGAGACGGTGCTGCAATTGGCACCCACCCATGGCGATGGCAAGTGGAAAGGCAAGCTGCTGATCAAGGACAGCATCGCCGACATCACCCTGCAGCAGGTGCTCACCCGCCCCAGGGATTTTGATGTCATCGCCACGTTGAATCTCAACGGCGACTACCTGTCTGATGCCCTGGCGGCGCAGGTGGGTGGCATCGGTATCGCCCCGGGCGCCAATATCAACTATGTGTCGGGCCACGCCATTTTCGAGGCCACGCATGGCACCGCCCCCAAGTATGCCAATCTCGACAAGGTCAATCCTGGCAGCGTGGTGCTCTCGGGCGAAATGATGCTGCGCTACATGGGCTGGACCGAAGCCGCCGACCTCATCATCCAGGGCATGGACGGCGCCATCACCGCCCGCACCGTCACCTACGATTTCGCCCGCCAGATGGAAGGTGCGAAAGAGGTGGGCTGTGGTGCCTTTGCCACCTCGGTGATTGGCCATATGTGACCGGCCGCTGACGCGGCGCTTCCAACCGGGCCAGGTTTCCCCGCAGGGGGGAACCCGGCTGGCACCCCGGTTGCCAGCTACCTTCCAGCCATACCCCAGCTTTCATCAAAATACCCGGCCCGGACTGGTGCGCCTGTCCGGACCTGAACAACTGCCCAGTCGCCCAGACGGGGGAACTGCAAATAGTTGAGCGAT
>QWOS01000006.1 GCA_003669555.1 Planctomycetota bacterium | reverse complement strand
GTGATGTAGCCTATGTGTCGTCGATGAACCTGCTTCGTGAGGCCTTGCTGACAGAGGAGCGCCGCGCCACCCTCTCTTTCATTGCCACCACCCAGGCCCTGCCCTCGCTCCTGACCCTACCCATTGGCGTGAAGCCCCCTGCCTGGCTGGAATACGGCTTGGGCGCAAACTTCTCCACACCAACGGGAACCCCTTGGATCACCCAGGGTGGAGTCAACACCCTGCACTTGCCTGTTTACAAGCAGCTGTTCAAAAACAAGAAGCTCGACGCCCCCGAGATTGCCCTGCGATCCGTGGTCACCGACCACTACTTCCGCCAGGCGGCTGAATTCCACCAGGATAAAAACCTGCATAGCAAGGCGCGGGCCACCGCCTGGGGGGTGACTCATTTTCTCACACGCCGCTACACAGCCGACTACATGAAGTACATGACAGAGCTGGGCCGTATGCCACGCGATTGCGAACTTTCAGAAGATCAGCTCTGGGGCTGTTTTCAACGCGCCTTCCTGCTCGGAAAAAGCAAGACTGAAGCACTTGCCCTGAAGGATCTGGCTAATGAATGTGATATCTACCTCCGCCAGGCGCGCCTTGAGGGTGAGCAAGTTTTCACCCGACTGCGTCTGAATCAGGAAGAACTCGGCCTCGATAAGGGTGACACCAAAGACGCCAGAATTCGTGCCATGCTTGAAGCCAATGGCATGATCTTCAGTAGTTCTTCGATCATTCAGGAGACACAGAAAGATTCGCTCACCCTGGGTGGTAGCACAGCGGGGGCAGGAGCATCCGGCGGCGCGGGCGCCATGGGCGGCATGCCTGGCATGGGAGGCATGCCAGGAATGGGTGGCAAGCCTGGCATGGGAGGCATGCCAGGAATGGGCGGCAGGCCTGGCGGTAGCGGACCGGCTGGCGGCGGTGATGGTGGCCAATGACCGCACTGACCTGGTAGCCCTGCCAATGTCTCACCACCATACCACCACCCGCAGGGTGGAATTCGCCGATACCGACATGGCTGGCATCGTCCATTTTTCGAGATTTTTTCTCTGGATGGAGCAAGCGGAGCACGATTTTCTTGAGAGCCACGGCCTCACTGTGGTTTTTGAGGATGAGGGGTTTCGTCATGGGTTCCCCAGGGTGGGTGCCTCATGCGATTACCTGGCTCCAGCGCGCTACCGCGACATTCTGGCTATTTCTGTCATCCTGGAATCTGTGGGTAAATCCTCTCTCAAATATATTTTCCGATTCCATGTGAATGAAACACCTGTGGCCGTGGGTCGACTGGCCACCTGCCTCTGCCGGCTCGATGACACCGGCATGCACTCCATCCCTCTACCTGGCTGGATGAGATCACGGCTTCCAGACACGGCGGGCTAAACCATGTTGAAAATCCAGGGCGGCTATCTGTTCCGTCTCACCAGCGAACTGGGCCGCCGGTTGCGTCGCCTTGACCGGGCCGTGCTTGCACCGCATGCCACTTACCTGGCGAGCCGTCAACTCGATTCGGGTGCCTTCCCTGACCGCGAGGGAGACGGCGACCTGTACTACACCGCCTTCGGGTTGCGGGGCCTGGCTCTGCTGGGAGCCCTGGATGTGGAGCGGGCTACCCGGGCCAGCGCCTGGCTGGCCGAGAGACTCGAGGCCCGCGCCACCGTGGTGGACCTGCACGCCCTGATGGAATCATGCCTCCTTGTCAGCCTGGCGGGCGGCCCGGACCCCCTGGCAAACGCCCCGTCAGACTGGCCTGCCCGCCTGCGCGAACTTCTGGGTACCTTTCGGACCGCTGATGGTGGGTATGGCAAGGTTCCCTCCTCCACCTCAGGCAGCACCTACCACAGCTTCCTGGTGGCCCTGACACACCCCTTGGCGGGGGGCGAAGTGCCGGACGCCCCTGGCTTGTTGGCCTTTCTCACCGGTCGCGAGCGGGCCGATGGCGGCTGGGTGGAGGCTCCCGCCATGCGAAAAAGCGGCGCCAATCCCACCGCCGCCGCACTGGGCCTGCGACAGATGTTGGGTGCCCCTCTGGCTCCAGCCCGGCTGGAAACCACCGCCGGCTTCCTGGATGGGCTCGCCGGCCCGGATGGAGGGTACCGCGCCAACGGCTCGATCCCTCTTTCCGACACCCTGTCGTGTTTCACGGTCGCCTGGAGCCTGGACCAGCACGGCAAAGGCGCCATGATTCGTCGTCAGGCCCTGACTGAATACCTTGCCCAAACTGCTTTGCCCGACGGCGGCTTCCGAGCCGGAGTTTGGGACGCTGGCGACGATGTGGAATACACTTTTTATGGTGTGGGCCTTTTGGCCCTGGTCCACGGATCGGATGCCTCATGACTGTTGCCGGCCTTGTCGCTCGCGGGCTCACCCGCACTTTCCCTGGTCCCGAGGGCGGCCTGGCCGTTTTGCGGGGCGTTGATATCGACCTGGCCCCCGGTGCGGCCACTGCCATTGTCGGCCCCTCCGGCTCGGGCAAGAGCACCCTGCTCCACCTGTTAGGCGCACTGGACAAACCCGATTCGGGTACCATCCATCTCGACGGGATCAACCCACTGGCACTCGGCGCGGATGGTTTGGCCGACTTCCGCAACCGTCAGGTGGGATTTGTCTTCCAGGATCATCACCTTCTGCCACAACTCACCGTGCTTGAAAATACCCTGTCCCCTACCTGGGCAAGTGGCGCGCGTGGAGCTGGAGCGGATCTCACCGCCCGGGCCCATGACCTGCTCAGCCGTGTGGGCCTGGCCCATCGTCTGGCCCACTTCCCAGCCCAACTTTCCGGGGGGGAACGACAACGCGCCGCGGTGGCCCGGGCTCTCATCCTGTCCCCCAGCCTACTGCTGGCAGATGAACCCACTGGTAACCTCGATCGCCACACCGCCACGGATGTGGGCACCCTGCTGCTGGAATTGGGCCGCGAATCCCCCTGCAGGCTTTTGGTGGTTACCCACAGTCTGGAGCTGGCTGGGCGCTTTCCACTGGTTCTCACCATGGCGGATGGTCGGCTGGAGTCGCAAACCCCATGAGCGCACCGCTGCTGGCATGGCGGGGCCTGCGTTACAATGCTGGCTCCCATTTGGCCACTGCCCTGGGAATTGGTGTGGCAGCAATGGTCCTCGCCGGCGCCCTGCTGGTGGGCGACTCCCTTCGCGCCAGCCTGCGCGACCGCGCCATGGGCCGGCTCGGCTGGATCGATAGCCTTTTGGTGGCCGGCCGCCCCTTTGGCCAGGATCTGGCAGCCTCCGCCGACGGAAATGCCACGCCGGCTTTTCTCCTAACAGCCACATTGGAAATTCCCGCCGCAGGTGAACAAGCCGCGCAGGAAATCAACCATGTCACCTTGATGGGAGTCGAAGACAGCTTTTTTGGTACCGCCCCTCCGGCTGATTGGCCTGCTGAAGGGCTTTGGCTGGGTGACGACTTCAGCGATAGTCGCCTGCAATCGGGTGACCGGGTGGTGCTACGGGTGGGTAAGCCAGGTAACGGGCCCCCGCGCGAATCGCTGCTGGGGGCGCAGGCCGCCGAGCAGTCGATCTTGCGCTGGGAACTCCCCATCCGCGGCCTTATCCCTGCGCCAATGGGTGGCTTTGCACCGCGCCCCACCCTGGCGCCTGCCCGGTTGGTGGTAGTGCCGCTCGCCTTGCTTCAGGCCAGGCTGAACCTGCCTGGCCGGGCCAATGCCTTGCTGGCTCGGGGTGAGGCCGCATCTCTCAATGCCAGGCTCACCAAAAAGTTGCGGGTCGCAGATTTCGGCCTCACACTACGAGGCCCCGCCGGGCGCGCCCACGAACAAATCCGTCAGGCCAAAGCAGGCCGCAACCCGCTGACCCGGGCTTTGCCTCGCCTGGTGGCTACCGAAGCCCTGCTCGCCGGTTCAGACGATGAGAATATGCTGCTCGAAAAATGGTACCGGACCAATCGGCCCTTCGCGCTGGTGGAAAGCTCTGGCATGTATCTCACAGCCATGGAGGAGGCGGCGGTCCTGGAATCGGCAAAGGCACTCGGTCTGAAAACCGCCAGGGTACTGGTCCATTTGGCCAACCGCATCGAGGTGGGCGGTAAGCGTGTGCCTTATTCGGTGGTGGCGGCGGTGGACCCGGTCGGTGCCCCACTCATCCCCGAATTGCCCGGCCTGGGCACTGATGGCATCGCCCTGGTTGACTATAAGGGTGCCCCATGGGCCGGTCTACAACCGGGTGCCCAGGTTTCCCTGAGCTACTACCCTGTGGAGGATACCACCCCGCCCCGCGAGGCTCCCCCCAGTCATTTCCGCCTGACCCAAGTGATCCCCCAGCAAGGAATCGCCACGGACGCTGAACTGGCCCCGGCTTTCCCGGGTATCACTGACAAGCTCGATATGGGGAGTTGGCAGGCTCCTTTCCCAATCGATCTCAAAGCCATCAGCCAGGTTGATGAAGCCTACTGGCGTGATTATCGCAGCGCACCCAAGGCCTTTGTGTCCCTGGCCGCCGGCCAGGCGTTATGGGGTGGCCGGTTTGGAACCCTCAGCTCCATTCGCCTGGTGGATCCCTCTGGTCGGCCTCCAGAAGCCTGGCTAGCCGAGCTGGAGGCCGGAATGCTGGCCCGACTCGACCCGGCTGCCGCTGGCCTCGCCTTCCTTCCTGCCCGGGAGCAGGCCATCACCGCCAGTGCTGGAAGTAGCGATTTTGGTGGTCTTTTTCTGGGCTTTTCGTCTTTCCTGATGGCTTCCGGCCTGCTCCTTTCATGGCTGCTCCTGAGTCTGGGGCTGCAACGGCGACGGCACGAACTGGGAATACTCGCCGCCACAGGATGGCGCCCCGCTGCCATCCGCCGGGTATTCATCCTGGAACTAGCCGTTGTCACCGCCCTGGGGGCTCTGGTTGGAGCGCTAGGGGGTGCCTGGCTGGCCCCCTGGCTGATCAGCGTGCTGCTCGACGCCTGGCCTGACCCCAGCCTCGGGCGTATGCTCCGCCCGGTGGTGAATCCGGTTAGCCTCCTTATCGGCGCCCTGGGTGCCTGGCTGGCTGGTATGTCAGCCGCCTGGTTTTCCGTCCGGGGGATCACCAACGAAGCGCCGCTCTTTTTGCTGCAGGGGGCTGAGGCCTCCCCAAAGCTGAACCTGGGGCCGCGTACCCCATTCATTTCCCTGGGCCTTCTGGGGTTGGGGATTATTTTGCTGGTGGTCTCGCCTTTCCTGCCGCCGGGCGAGCCTCGCGCTGGCGGATTTTTCACTGCTGGTTTATCGCTTTTGTCAGCTGGCCTGGGCCTGTTCCGTTACACTCTGGGGCTGACACGCTCCTTACCCATTCAGGGAGGTGGTTCGCGGCCGTTTGGCCGTTTGGCTCTGCGGAGTGCGGCCCGCAACCCCGGACGCAGTCTGCTCACCATGGGCCTGCTGGCCTTTGCCTCATTCCTGTTGGTAGCGGTGGAGGTTTTTCGTCGTCAGGCTCCCGGTGCGGGAGATGGCTCCATCGCCGGCCCTCTGGGTGGCATCGACCTTTGGGTGGAGCTGGACCTGCCTATTTACCAGCGCCCGGTCAACAGTGATGGCCGCCTCGATTGGCTCGATGCGGTGGAACGCGCCCACGGCGATAATCCCGCCCTTGCGCGGTCCAGGCGGGCTCAGGCGGGAGAACTTTTCGGGCGGTGCCAGTTCTTCCCCATGCGGCTTGCCGGCCAGGAAGACGCAGGCTGCCTCAACCTTTACCAACCGGGAACCCCCAGGGTGCTGGGCGCGCCCGATGAGCTGATGCGCGAGGGCGGTTTCCAGTTCGCCGCCAGCATGCAGCCCGGCGATCCCTGGCAGCCCCTCCTCGATAGCGGTTCACCTCCCTGGGTGCTGGGTGAAGCGGCGGCTGTGCAATGGATTTTGAAATCATCGCTTGGCGGCGAAATTGCATTGGGTGAGGGTAGAAAGGCCAGGCTGGCTGGCATGTTGCACGATAGCCCATTTCAATCGGAGCTGGTCACGGGTGACACTGCATTTCGCCTGTTGTTTCCTGGCCAGGAGGGTTGGCGCGTGCTGCTGGTTCGTTGCCCTCCCGGCGAACAGGAGGAAGTGGCCAAATTCCTGCAAGTGGCTTTGGGTGGACATGGAGCCGAAGTGGAAGCCACCCGCCTGCGGGTGGCCCGGGCCCTGGGTGTCGAAAACACCTACCTGACCGTTTTTCAGGCTCTGGGTGGTCTGGGGCTGGTACTGGGGACCGCCGGTCTGGGGGTGGTATTGCTGCGGGGTGTATGGGAAAGGCGGAAGGAACTGGCCCTGCTTCAGGCGATAGGTTTTCGCCGGGGTGACCTGGCCACGCTATTACTGATGGAGACACTGGTGCTGCTTCTGGGTGGCCTGGGTCTGGGTGTTGTCTGCGCCCTGGCTGCGGTGCTACCCCACGCGATGGGCCTGATGGGTCATTGGCCTGGTTTGCTCCTGCAGGTTTCTTTTTGTCTGGGTAGCGGTCTTTTCGCTGGTGCAGTTGCCTGCAGGGCCGCTTTGAGGGTGCCAGTGTTGCAGGGATTGCGCTCGGAATAGCAGCCTGTTTTTTGTTGCGTCTCTCAAGTTTTTTTCGAATTCATGGAGTGGGATGCATGTCGGATCAATCGGGTGGCAAAGGTAGCAAGGCATGGCTTGGGATTGTGGCCATGGCCGGGTTGGCCTGGGGAACCTATGTGCCAGTGGTTTTTTATGGCGGCAAGGAACTGGGTGGAGCGGCAGGCGGCACCGAGGGTGCCCGTCTCACTTCCATTCTGTGCGTCGGCCTGGCCTATTTCGTGCTGGCGGTGCTGATCCCGCTGGGATTATTTCTGACCAAAAAACATGCCTGGCCCCCCCTGAAGCCCACAGGTCTGGCCTTCTCATGCCTGGCGGGCATGATGGGTGCCGTGGGTGCCATTTGCGTTATCTTCGCCTCCAAGGCAGCGGTTAATGCGGCCAAGGCCGCCGGGCTGGAGGCTGGTAGCTACCGCATGCTGATCGCCCCACTCATCTTTGGCCTGGCCCCGGTGATCAACACTCTGGTCAGTCTGGTATGGCACCCCAAACCTGGCAGCCCGTGGCACTTTGGCTTGGAAAAACTGCCCGGTGCCAAGCTGGTGGCCGGCATTTTGCTGGTGGGCCTTGGTTCGGCTCTGGTCCTGTTTTCGAAGGAGCAAGAGGAGAAGCGCGAACGCGAGCGTCAGGTGGTCACCACCAGCCTGACCAGGGAAGCAACCGCCGCGCAACCGGAAATTTTAACACCCACATTGGCCATCACAGAATCGGCAATTAACTATCCCGCCTGGGAATGGCTGGTTTTCACTGGCCTGGCCGGCCTGGCCTGGGGAACCTATGTGCCGATCATTTTCTATGGCGGACAAGAACTGACCACCAAGCCCGGCGAATTGGGTGGGCGCCTGTTGTCAATTTTATGCGTGGGAATGGCCTACTTCCTGCTTGCAGTCATGCTTCCGGTGGGTCTGATGGGCGGTGGGGTCTTTGCCTGGCCGCAGATCAACGGGCCTTCTGGCCTGCTTTTTTCCAGCCTGGCCGGGGTGGCAGGTGCAGTGGGCGCCATCTGCGTCATCTTTGCCTCGAAGGCGGCTGTGGATGCCGCCAAGGCCGAGGGGAAAAATCCGGCTACCTACCGCATCTTCATTGCCCCGATCATTTTCGGGGTGGCTCCGGTGATCAACACCATGGTCAGCCTGCTATGGCATCCCCAGGCTGGTGACCCGCTCCATTTTGGCATCCGTCACCTGCCCGGCTGGATACTCTGGGCAGGGATTTTTGCTGTGGGTTCCGGGGCCTTCCTGGTGCTGCTGGCAAAAGAGCAAGGCGAGGCGGCCCATGCGCCGAAACCGGGGAAGTGAGCATGTTGCAGCCAGTCGAGGCGGTGGAGCAGATAGAGCCGCTTCTGGCACATCTGTGGATGGTGCGCACTTTTCTCAAGCATGCCGAGGAGATCCAGGACAGCCTGGAGATGCTGGAGATTCCCCGCACCCTGTTTGATGTGATCCGCGCCACCGAACCGGCTCTGCAAGCGGGTGATCATGCCCGCTATATCCATAAACTGCGCGGCAAAATGGGCCGGTTACGCGAGGCCCGTGAACAGCTCGCTTCGCAGTACTCCGTCTACTCCGACCACACCAACTTCCAGATGGCCGCCCGGTCACTCACTGCCACGGTGGTGTCAATCGAGGCGGTCCTGAGCCAATGCCCCCCTCCAGGATCCCCGCCGCCCCAAGCCGCGCCTAGCGCCGACTGAGCCAGGTGGGGTCATTGAAACGATCGGTCAGCGAACGCGTCACCAGATCGGGTTCCGGGGGCTGGCCGGGGCTGGTGGCACCATACACCTGGCGGAGCAAGGCAATTGCCTCTTCCTGGCTCAGACCGAGGTTGAGGGTAAATTCCCCATGGGGCCGCCCCAGACGGTACTCCGGCTGGCGCGGTGGCTCCGGCAGGTACCTGGGCAGCAAACCCAGATCCATATCCAGCAGCAGGGTGCCATGGTGGAGCACGAAACGCCGTTTCCGCTGCTGGGCATTGCCAGAAACCTTCAGCTCACCCACCGCCAGATCGCAGATCCCCTGCCGCCTGACCTCGCGGTCTGGCCGACTGAGGGCCTGGGCGAGCGGCTCGAGAATCCGCTCATAACTGGAATGAACCGTGGCCAGCGAGGGATCGAGCTCGAGATCCATCACCAGGGTGAACAGCAGGCAACCCGGGCCCAGCAACACTGTGCCGCCTCCCGAGGACCGCCGCTGCATCTCCACCCCCTCCGCCCGGCAAACAGGGTAGTTCACCTCTTCCATCAGTTTGCCGCCAGATCCCATGGCAACCGCCACGCGGTCCATTGACCAGGTGCGCAGGATATTGCCCAGAGCGGGGTTTTCTTCCCGCCCGATCAGCAGCGCCTCATCGGCTGCCAGATTGTCTTTCAGTGTGCCAAGGCTGTGATGCAAATGTTCCATTCCGCCATGGTGACGGAGTGACGGTTTTCAGGCAACCCTGCTCAGTGCTTTCCCTGAATCCAGCGGCGACCAAAACCCGTCAAGGCGTCACTGGCTGCCAGAACCAGTCCCCTTGCGTACGCACCAGGGTCCCTCGCCGGTGCCCCTCGTTATCCAGTTCGAGCAGATCGATCACCTCAATGGCGCAGTGCACCACCACGAAATGAGCGAAGCCCACTTCATCAGCATCGGTGACCGGTGGCGCAAAAGTGCCATCTTTCACCGGCTCCCCCGGGGCTCGGCGCGAGGCATAGCTGGCCCGGCTACTGGCCGGGGTTCGCTCCCAGGCAAGCCGGGCCAGCGGGTCTTTGTGGTGGATCGCCGCCACCGCATCAATCCGCACCTGCAAGCGTGGATTGGGGTCATATCCCAACAGCGCGACCCGGGGCTGCTTACGGATCTCCTCGTACTTGGGACTGCGCAAGTCGGTGTGAAAACGCAGCCAATGAGCGGCAGGCTCGGCACCCCGCAGCACCACGGTACGGAGTTGCGGCCCCCCTGTTGTGTCCACCGTGGCAAGCTGCAAAAGATGGGAAGCATGGTGAGAACTATTGGTACCTGTCTGGAGCCATTGTCCCAAACGATGCGCCAAGGCAGCCGAATCGAGGTTCGCTGTGATCCACCGCACCGGACAGGAGGCATCGGTGGGATATTTGGCCAGGACGGGTTGCGAAAAACCTTCTTTGGCCGATTTTTCCTTCATCCCAGGACACTCCTCATGCTATGATGAATAGATTGCCCCAGCTTACAGCCTGTGTTGGATGTGTTCGACTATTTTGCCCCTGTTTTTTCCAGGTTGCCTGATTAATGGCTGATTCGAACCATCAAGGCACTCCGATCGACGCCGTTGAGGACGCCAGCAAGGGCTCATCCATTCCTTCCGGCAACAAGCAGGCCGAATCCACGGGCGCCGGTTCCCTTTCCAAGGCCAAGCCCCTGGAAAATCCCGAATATGTCATCCCCGGCCACGACATGCTCAAAGAGCTGAACCGTGGTGGTATGGGAGTGGTTTACAAGGCCCGGCAGCACGGATTCAACCGCATGGTGGCGGTCAAGGTGATCCTGCCTGAGCGGCTCCAGGCGGGAGAGGCAAAAAAGCGCTTCGAGCGCGAGGTGCGGGCTGCCGCCCTACTGAACCATCCCAATTTTGTGATGGTATTCCAAACCGACTTGTCTGGCCCGGTCGCCTACCTTACCATGGAATATGTCGATGGGATCGACCTGAGCCGTTTGGTGAAGGTTACCGGGCCACTACCTATCCAGCTGGCTGTCCAGTATATTGTCCAGGCAGCGGATGCGCTGCAGCATGCCGCCGACAAAGGTGTGATCCACCGCGATATCAAACCCAGCAACCTTATGGTCACCCCGTCACCGATCAAGGGGGTGAAAGACCTGGCCACTGTCAAGCCACTGCCCGCCTCTACCCGCCATGGCACTATCAAGATCCTTGACATGGGGCTGGCCCGCGTCGATGGGGACACGGGTGACGACGACGACGAGGCATCCAACGATCTCCGGGCTGAACTCACCCAGGCAGGGGAATTCCTCGGCACGCCCGACTATATGGCTCCTGAGCAAGCCGAGAATCCACGCACTGCCGATACCCGCAGCGATCTTTACAGCCTGGGTGCCACCCTCTTTTACCTGCTATCGGGGCAAGCCGTGTTTGTGGGCGGTTCGATTGTCCAGAAACTACGCAAACACCTCTCCGCCACACCCCCCAACCTCACCTCGATCCGTCCCGAGGTGCCTCAGGCCCTGGCACAGATTGTCGAACGGTTATTACGAAAAAGCCCCGCGGAACGGTATCAGACCCCTGCTAACCTGGCTCAGGCCTTGCGCGCTTTCCTGCAAGGCAAAGCGGTTCCCATGCCTTCTGATCCCGCCGGTAAAGCAACGGGACCAGCCCAGTTGCTTCCCCCTCTCAACATCCGTGCCCATGGCGCGGCTATCAGTGCCCTGGCTCTCAGTTCCGATGGCGATTTGCTTGCCACCGGGGGGCTCGACGAAGCCATCAAGATGTGGGACGCCGAAACAGGTCGCCCACGCCGTCCGATGCAAGGTAACGGGGGAGCGGTCAACGCCTTGGCCTTCCATCCGGATGGAAAAACGCTGGCCAGCTCCGCTAGCCGTTTGTTCACCGACGACATGGGAGTGGAAATCTGGGACCTGACCACCGGGCGGCAAACACGCAAGCTGGGTAACTTCAGCTCCAATGTCCAGGCGCTCTGCTTTGACAGCAAGGGCCTTTCCCTGCTGGCGGGTTGCGAGGATGGCGAAGTACGCCAGTGCTCTCTGAATGAGCCAACTGCGGTACACAAAGTGCTTGGAAGGCACCCCGGCGGTGTCCTGGCCCTCGTGCTCTTATCCTCGACACGCTTGCTCTCCGCTGGTGGCGACGGGCAAGTGATGGTCTGGGATCTCGAAAAAGGCACCATCCGCGGCAAGATCGGTTTCCAGGTGGGCCCAATACGAGTTCTGGCACTAGACCGCTCTCGCAATCATTTGCTTGCTGGCGGATCTGGCCTGGTGCTTCGTGATGGGCAAGCCAATATCAGCAACCTGCTTGAACCCCGTTTCACGGTGCGGGGCGCCCGATTCATCCTTTCTGGCACTGCTATCGCCGCTGGTTGCGATGATGGTGCTGTGCGGCTGATCGACACCACCGCTGGTGTGGTGGTGGAAGAACGGTTCCTGAATACGCCGGTCACAGTTTTGGTGGCGGCGCAATCCAGCGCCAGCGTTTGGGCGGGCTGCGCCGACGGCCATATCCGCCGGCTTGAACCCTTCGATCTACCCCCGGTTTAAGAGCATCTGGCCAGAATCAGGCTCCCGGTAATCTGCCCTTTCACAGCCGGCAGTAAGGGTTGGTGCGTTTCTCGTGACCGACCGTGGTCACCGGACCGTGGCCGGGATAGACAATGACCCCAGGCGGTAGCCGGAACAGCTTGTTGTGAATGCCCCTGATCAGCAGATCATGATCACCGCCGGGGAAATCGGTGCGGCCAATGCTGCCCCTGAATAGCACATCACCGCCAAAAACCACCGGCGCATGGCCGGTCACACGCACCACAAAAACCACATGGCCCGGGGAATGGCCGGGGATGTCGAGCACCTCGAAATCCATGCCAGCAAAGCTGAAACGGTCTCCTTCGCGCAGCAGGCGGTCGGCGGGAGGCGAAACCAGCGGTGCCCCCGCCAGCCCGCTCAGATTCAGCACCGGATCGGTCAGCATGGGGGCATCGATCTCCCCGATGAGCAAAGGCGCGGCAGGGAAGGCGTCCTTCATCGCTTCGTTGCCGGCGATATGGTCGGCATGTCCATGCGTATTGAGAATGGCCACCAGATGCCAGTCGTGCTCGCGAAGACAATCCAGGATGCCTTCAGCATCCAGACCAGGATCAACGACCACCGCCTCCCGGCTGCCCGGCAAGGCAAAAAGATAAGCATTTTCCTCAAATAGGGGCGAAACCACCGTTTGCAATTCAAATGGCGAAGATGAGCCGGATAGGCCGGATGCAGGGATTGGCGTTGTCATAGAGACCTCGGGTAGACTCATGTCAGCTAGCGCCTGTTGGCGATGCTTGCTATGTGGCCTTTTGGGTGTGTTTGGGGAATGACATGCATCGGATTTCTGAAGGGGCTGACCCATCAGCTTTTTTTGTTCCGCATGAAGGGGCCGATATGTCAACCACTTCGATCTCCTGGAAAACCCTGGAAAAAGTGACTTCGGGCATTTTGGTGCATGGAGGGCTTGGCCTGTTCGCCACCCTCGCCCTCATGGGAGCCGAACCGGCCCCGAAGCAGCAGCCCCAGGAGGCTCCGCCCGCCCCGCAAGAAGTCAGCCCTGAAAACTCCATGATAGCGGGTGAAGACGCAGCGCCAACAGGTTCGGCAACCCAGTCGTCCGTCAAGGACATGACCGAACCCCTGGCAATCATTTCCCTGGCCAAATCCGCCCGTGGCAAACTGGATCATTACACCTGCCAGATGATCAAGCGGGAACTGCTGGCCGGCAAGCTGCAGCCGGAACAAACCGTTGACATGGTGGTGCGTCACGAACCCTTCTCCGTCACGCTAAAATGGGTCAAGCCCCGAAGCCAGATGGGGCAAGAGGCAGTATGGGTCACTGGCAAGCACCAGGGACGCATGCGCGTCAAGCTAGGTGGCCTGCTGGGTGCTGTGGGCTTCCTGAGTCTTGAACTCCACGACAAACGGGTCGCCTCCACCAGCCGGCATGCCATCACCGAGGCCGGCATCGCCAACCTCATCGACCGCTTGCATAAAGACTGGACTGGCTTCACTCCCGAATCGGTCCTGACAGTGGGTTGTGACGATACGGTTTTTGATAACAGGGCCTGCCGCAGGGTACGCATCGAGCACCCCGAATCAGCTCGGGAAATTTATGAATTCGCCATCGCAGTGACTACTTTTGACAAGGAAACCCATCTGCCCGTCGGGGTGGAATGCTATGGCTGGCCTGGATCAGCGGATGAGGTGCCCCATTTGGTGGAATCTTACTATTATTCCCAAATGAAGCTGAACCCGGGCCTGGATCCGGCGCATTTCGAGCGCTAAGCCCAGTCAGACAACAATCACGAGGTTATTCATGAGCGGCACCAACCGTCTGGCGGAGCTGTTCCGGGAACGCGCCGTCAGACTGGGCCATTTCACCCTGGCCAGCGGCAAAACAAGCACTTTCTATATCGACTGCAAACAGGTCCTGTTCTGCCCGGAAGCACTGGCGCTTATCGCGGACCAGTTCCTGGACCGGATCGCTTCCTGGAATGTGCAGGCTGTGGGTGGACTGGAGGTCGGCGCCATCCCTCTCGCCGCCGCTGTGGTGCTGCGCAGTCAGCAGCGAGGCACACCGCTGGAAGGTTTTTTTGTGCGCAAGGCCACCAAGGATCACGGTAGCCAGCAACGACTGGAAGGCCGCCTGCCTCCAGGTTGCCGGGTGGCAATTGTTGAAGATGTGATCACCACCGGCGGTTCGAGCGAGCAGGCCATCGAGGTGGTGCAGCAAGCGGGCCACACGGTCGCTGGCCTGGTTTGTCTGGTGGACCGGGGCCAGGGCGGTCGCGAGCGTTTCTCAAGCCGTTTTGGGTTTGAGGCCCTGCTAGGCTCCACGGATCTGGGTTTGCCCACGAGCTGATGGGGAATTGGCGGTCCTCAGATTGCGCTTTCCAGTCCAAGCAATCGACGAGCATTGTTGGTGGTGATTTGCGCCATTTCCCTCAGGGATAAACCATGGCATTCGGCCAGCGCGGCACAGGTGTGGACCACAAAAGCCGGTTCATTGCGTTTGCCGCGTTGAGGCCGGGGTGCCAGATAAGGTGAATCGGTTTCCACCAAAAGGCGGTCCCGCCGGATGGAACTGGCTATGTCCAGCAATGGTTGATTGCCCTTCTGCGTGATCATGCCCGAAAACGACAGGTGCAGGCCCAGCTCGAGTGCTTGCTTTGCCTCGTCCGCCGTCCCGCAGAAGCTGTGCAGTATCCCCCGAAGCGTCCCATGACGATCACAATTGTCCCGCAGGATGGTCATGAGTCGGTCCCCCGCGTCCCGGCAATGCAGGATGACCGGCTTGTTCAGTCGGCGCGACAATTCCAGATGGCGCAGTAGCGATGCCTCTTGCACTTCCAGCGGCACTTCCTTCCAGTAGTTGTCCATCCCGGTTTCGCCGATGGCCACCACCCGCGCATCCAAGGCCAGCGCCTCCACCTGCCCGAACGCATCCTCGGGCAATCCTGCCAGGTGGGTGGGATGCAGGCCCACTGCGGCAACAACCATCGGCTCACGCCTGGCCCGTTCGAGACAAGCCTGGCTGTCCAGGTGCGTGGTGCCGACCGCCAGAATCTGGGAGAGTCCGGCCTGGCGGGCGCGGACCATCACTTGATCCACTTCACCACGAAACCGGTCATCCTCAAGATGGGCGTGGGTGTCGAAAAGCTCCAGCTTAGGTTCCAATGGTGCCAGGCTGATTTAGCGCCCGCCTCCCACAACCATCCCTTGCCCGGGGGCAAGAGCGGGCATCCGCAGCAACAAATCCGCTTGCCCAGTGGCTGCGGGTTCTGTCCAGGCAGTGACCAGATAGGGAACCACCCCGGTGAGGACCAGCGGCACCGGCAGCAGCCAGGCCAGCAGTATCTGCCTGGGTTTTAGTGGATCCCGAGAAACCACCGCCGCCCCCCATAACCCGGACCGGCTAGCCACCAGATACAGCCACACCGCATACCCCAGGATAAATATGCTCCCCACCCAAATACTGCCTCGCAGCAGGCTCTGGGCCACCGGCAGCACCGCCAAAGCCCCTAGCCCCAGGGGGGCACCAGCCTGCAACAGCAACGCCAGACTGACCGGGAAGCCCCCCCCAGGCCAGGCCAGCATCATGCCCCGGCTCAGGGCCAATCCCAAGGGAATACACACCCCAGCCAGTAGGGCCCCATTGAGCCCCAAAGCCAAATCCTCAGGCTGATTCCCGGCCGGCCAGGCGAAGACCCCAAGCCAGGACACCCAGCCCATGCACCAGGCAGACAAAATGGAAATAGACCGCGGATCGCGCGTCGACCACAACCGGAACAGCGCATCCACCATGAGCAGGATACCGGCAAGCACGGCCAGCCCGGGATGCCCATCCCCTGGTGCGAATGCCGTTGGAAAAATGGGGAAAATCACCCGCACCAGCAGGATCACATACAGGGTGGCGAGCATACCCCGGGCCATGCCACCCGCTCCATCACCGCCACGATCCACGCCACTTCCTATCGAATAGCCCACAGCCGCAATCAGCCAGGCGATCGCTGCTGCTGCCAGGATCCAGCCAGCCCAAACTACGGCCCGGCTATCGCTCCAGGCGGCGAGCCGATTGATGAAACCGGACTCCTCCAGAGCCAGCAGTGCCCCGGTGTCATAACCATTTTCCAGCTTTCCGGTGGCCACTCTGCCACGCAGGCGCTCCAGTGTGAGCCCCTCAAGATCACTGCCATGCCAGGCTGCCCGGGCCTGACGGGCCAAAATGGCCAGGTCAAAGGTATGAAAAGCGGATTCGCTGTACTCTTTCTCATAGGTCGCCCCGGGAGTGGACCGCACAGCCTCCCAGGCAGCATGCTCCAGCCGGTCAGGACCGGCAAAATCGTGGCAGTCTTGCCCGGCCAGCATCAGTGCGGCCAGCAAGGTAAGCCCGGCCGCCACAAAGCCAGGCCTGGCCACCTGAATCCCCATGGCCGGATCAACCGACGCAAAGGGCAGCGGCGTCCCAGCGGGCATTGGGACTTGGGAAAACCGATGCAGCAAAGCTGCCAACAGCACGGCCAGCACCATCAGCAGGGCCAGGAAAAGCAGGTTTTGCTGCGTGCAGGCTGCCAACAGTACCCCTTCCAATCCCAGCAAAGTCGCCCGCCAGGCGCTGGGGTTACCCGACGGCCTCCGAACCACCGCCGCGACGCTCAGGCCACAGGCGGCCACAGCCAGGGCACAGGCCATACCCACCCCATCCATACCCCACAGCCATTCCAGCCCAAAGCGATTCATCCAGGCTGTGCGGCCCACCCAGTCGCTGGATTTCTCCACCGCGGGATCTGGAGCTCGGTCAGCCGCCAGACTGCGGTAGTCAAGGCTTCCCTTGAAGCGGAATTCCACATCATTGAGGGCACCCAGTTGCTCCAGTGTGTCGAAACGGAACAGGATCAGAATGGCAATTGCCAGCGACAGGGTGACTGCTGTGACCAGCACCGTCGACCATGCACCCAGATCCGGCCAGCGGCGAGGTGCCAGGCCCACGCAAATCGCTCCAGCCATTGGCAAACCAGCCAGGGCCGCCATCCATAAGACATCCAGCTCTTCCATGCATGCACCTGCTGTTCGCCTTGCGCTCTTCCGCCAGTCAGCTAGGTTACCTGCGGGTTTTTTACGGGAACAAGGGGAACACATTGCCAATCAGCGTCCATCCATGAAAATTCCCGGGTGTCAACCGCAGGCGAAACACCGCTGGATCACGGGCTGTGGCAATCGCCCGCGCCCTGGGCCAGCCAGTGCCTGGACACGGCTGGCCAACCCGAAAATCACGCTGGGCCTCGGACTGCGGCCCGCCTGGGTCCAACACCGGCGGGATGGATTACACGCCAATATCGAGGCTCTTCTTTTCGCCTCTGAGGACCCGCTATCGGTGGAAAAAATCCAGGGAATCCTGGGTGAGGAGCCCGCCGTAATCCGGCAAAAGCTGGGCGATTTGGAGCTTATGCTTAGCCTGGATGAGAGCGCCTTTCGTTTGCAGGAGGTCGCCGGAGGGTGGAGGTTGGTCACCGACTGGAAGCTGGATCGCTGGCTGACAAACCTGTCGGGTCTACCGGGCCCTTCCCGCCTGAATCTGACCGAATCCTTGCGAGATACCCTGGCAATCGTGGCGCATCGACAGCCAGCCACCCGAGCTCAAGTGGAGGCGATCCGCGGCGTACCCTGTGGCGATAGCCTGAAGCAATTGCTCGATCTGGGTCTGATCCGCATGGCCGGGCGCGAGGCCACCCTTGGCCGGCCTGTCATCTACCGCACCAGCCGTCGTTTCCTGCTCTGGTGCGGCCTACGCTCCCTCGACGAGCTACCTCCTCTGGCATCCTCCCAATCCACCCCCAAGGAAACCAAACCCGGCTCCGGCCAGGCTCCATCATCATGAAAATCCGCTACCTTCTCGAAGATTTCCGGGTTGACGAGGTTCCTGCCTTGCCCCGGGGGCACGGCCCTTTTGCCCTGTATCGCCTCAAAAAAACCGGCTGGACCACACCCGACGCCATCGACCTGGTGCTGCAGGCCTGGAAAACCCCCTGGGAGGCGGTCTCTTTCGGCGGGCTGAAAGATCGTCACGCCATTACCACCCAACATTTCACCATCCACGGTGGAAAAGGCGGAAACCTGGGCCGTTTGCGCGAACCCGGCGTGAGCGTGGAATTCATCGGGCACATCACCCAGCCATTCACCAGCCAGAACATCGATTCCAACCGTTTCCGGCTGGTCTTGCGCGATATCCCGGCCAGCAACCGCCAGACTTTGGAAGAGGCTCTGGAGCAGGTGGGCCTGACTGGCCTTCCCAACTACTTCGATGACCAGCGCTTTGGTTCCGTCCACAGCCTGGAAGAAGGATTTGTGGGCCTGCACCTGGTGAAAGGTGCCTTCGACAAGGCCTTGCGGCTGGCCCTTGCGGGCACCTATTCCCATGATTCCGCACCAACCAAAGCAGAAAAAAAAACCCTCCTGGATCACTGGGGTGACTGGCAATACCTGCTCGACAACCTTCCCAGGAGCCATGCGCGTAGCCTGTGTGCCTATCTGCGCGACCACCCAACCAAGTTCCGGGGAGCAATGGAACGACTGCGCCCCGAGCTGAAGGGTTTGTATCTGGCCGCCTACCAAAGCTGGATCTGGAATCAGGGCCTGGCACTCTGGCTGACCGAAAATGCCCCCGCCAGTGACCTGATCCCTTTACCGGGTCGACTCTTCGCCTGGCCTGCCCCCTTGCGACTTCAGGGGTCCTGGGCAGAGCAATGGCGCAGCAAGCAACTGACCCTGCCTTGCCGACGGGCCCACCTGCCCGCCGACCACCCGGACCGGGGGCTTTTTGACCGGATTCTGGCCAAAGATGACCTCAAACTGGACGACTTACGGGTGCCAGGGACACGAGAACTGTTTTTTTCTCGCGGATTCAGACCGGTACTGCTCCCTGTGAGTGAACTCCGCGCAACCTGGAAGCCTGATGACCAGCATCCCGGTCAACTGGCGGCTGAACTGGACTTCCGTTTGCCCCGCTCTTCTTACGCCACCATGCTGGTAAAGCGCCTGCAGGCGGCTACGGGTGGACAAACCACCGAAACAGTCGAGGAAACCGCCGACACGGCGTCAGAATGATCCCTGTCTGCTTTCCCGAAGCTTGACATTTTTCGGGTTTAAGGTCAGCCGTTTACCGCCAGAGACTGCATGAAGGGAGCGCGATTCAGGGAGGACCGTTTGCAAGGTGGCCAGGATTTTGCCCAGGCGGGGGCAGACGCACGGCGATCCATTCGCCCCAATCGACCTATTCAACCGAAAGGCGCCAGAATCGCACAGATTGCCCGCCGACATTTCATGCCGGGTTCAGACTCCACGACGACACGCATTTGCGGTAAGTTGAAAGTCTGTTCAAGTGCGGCATTCCCGTGCTGTTGGCAAAACCGGTTTCCCTGTTCTTTGCCCGGAGTACACGCCATGTGGCAGCGATTCACCTCGGTGAGCAAATCCCCCGGCACGGTTGCTGCCCGGGTTTGGCTTGTCGTGGCCATTGCCCTCTTTGCCATATGCCTCCCAGCCCGGGTTCTTTCACAAGAAGATCCCCGCACTGGCCCTGCCCGACAAATAGAAGCGCTTTTCCGGGCCGAACGCGCCCAGGCTGTGGCTTCCGGGGCAATCACCAAAACCTGCCCCGAACTGATCGAACGGGCCGATGCCCTGGCTGTCCGGGCTGCCCAGGCCTTGCAGGCAGGCAAGCTGACCGATGCGCAGTCACTCTTCATGCGTGCGCGCTTCTCCCTGCCGAGCCTGCCCACGCGTTTGCCTGCGGGCATCAGCCGTTTCCTTGGGGAATCGCGGCCCCGGCATGCTGACGCGGTTCTCTGCATGGCTTTCCACCCGGCGGGTACCACGGTGGCGAGCGGGTGCCGTGATGGCTCGGTGCGCATCTGGGAGGTTCCCACGGGCCGTGAGCAGTTGCAATTGCAAGCCCATCAAGGAGAGGTGAAGGCTTTGGTTTTCAGCCCCGATGGCAAAATGTTGCTCACCGCCGGCGATGACCGTGAAGTTCTTCTCTGGGATCTCGCCAAGCAGGCGGTGATCAGCAAATTTGCCGGCCACCAGGAACCGATCAACGCCCTGGCCATCAGCCGCGATGGCACTCTCATTGCCACTGGGGGAGGCGACCGGAAGTTGCGCCTGTACAACCGGGCCGATGGCAAGCTGCTACACGATTTGCCCGGGCACGGCCTGCCCATCAATGGTGTTTCCTTCAGCCCTGACGGCAAATGGGTGGCCAGCGCCTGCGCGGACTTGCGCCTGCGCATTTTTGACACCGCCACAGGCGGTGTGAAGTTGGCCGTACCCCAATTCCAGGGTAACCAGTACGGGGTGGTTTTTCTCGCCGACAGCCGCACGGTAGCCCTGGCGGGTGCCCGCCCCAATCGCGTGCTGCTGATCGACACGCAAGACGGTTCGGTACGCGGCTCACTGGAAGGGCACACCGAAGCTGTGACCGGTTTGTCGCTCAGCGCCGACAACAAACGACTGGCGACCATCTCCGATGACCGGACAGCGCGTATTTATTCGGTCCCTGAGGGTAAGCCCCTGATGCTGCAGGCCCTGGAGGATGTGCCCCGGGCACTGGCGATCAGCCCCGATGGCACCCGTTTGGCCACCGGCGGACTCGACCGCCAGGTCCGCTGGTGGGAACTGGCTTCCACCGATCAAAGCCGCCCTCTGGCTGGTGGTGGCGATGGCAAAACCTGGTGCGTGGCCCCGCTATCCGGTGGCCTGATCGTCACCGGGGGCCAGGATGGAAAACTGCGGCTGCTGCGTGGGGAAGACGGCTCGCTTGCCAAAGAATCCAGCCCGTCTGGTGGCCCCATCACTTGCATCGTTTCGGTTGAGGGTAGCCCGTCGTGGCTGGCATTGGGGTCTGCTGACGGGAACATCCGTCTGGCTGATTCCGCCACTCTGGAGGTGAAAAAGACCCTGGCAAGTGGTCATTCCAGCCCCATCAGCGCCTTGGCCATCGACCCTGCCAGCGGCCTCATAGCCTCGGGTGACATTCAGGGCCGGATTATTTTCTGGAAACTGGGGGAGGCAAAGCCCGCCCTGACCCTGGCCGCGCTGCAAGGACCAGTCACCGCCCTGGCTTTCGCTGGTGAAGGGATTTATTTGGCGGCCAGCACCAACGACCCGGTAGTGCGCTTGTACGAGGTATCCTCAGGCAAGGCGGTTCGCAGCCTGATGGGTTCGGGATGCCCGGTGGTTTCGCTGGTTGGTTTGCCAAAAGGCAACCGCCTGGTGGCAGGTTGCGTCGATGGCCTGGCACTTGTCTGGAATCTGGATCAGGCTGAAGGGACGCCGGGCGCATTCAAGGGGCACACGCAGGGCGCCACGCGGGTGGACCTGATGCCACTCACCGCCCTGGCCTGCCGGAGCGATGGCAAGCTGGTGGCCAGTGCCGGGGCGGACCGTGTGGTGCGGCTCTGGGATCCGGCAACGCTGGAAGAATGGAAAGCCCTTTCAGGGGCGGGTGGCTGGATCACCGGCCTGGCATTCGATGCCAGGGGCGGCCAACTGGCTGCCGTCACGGCCGGTGGCCTGGCCCGCGCCTGGGATCTGGAATCTTCGCGCGAACAAATACAGGGGTTGGGCCACAACCGCGAGGTGAAAGCCATGACCTACTCACCGGATGGCAAAATCCTGGCCAGTACCAGCCAGGATCAGACCACCCGGCTTTGGGATGTTGCTTCGGGCCGTAGCCTGCTGGTGCTGGACGGCGTGGCTGCCCCGTCCCTGGCATTCGGCCCTGGCGGAAAGCAATTGTTGGTTAGTGGCCCTGAACGCTTTCTCTCACGCTACAGCCTTCCAGATGGGCGCCCCATTTCTCGGCAACCCCTGGGCCCTGGCGGACTACCCAATGCCATGGCTGTACAAGGCCCGAAAAAACGCGCCGTTGTCTGGCTGGGGGAGGGTAACCTGGAATCCTGGCCACTGGAGGGTGCCGGACAGCGCGAGATCTGGCGATTGCAGGAAGGCTCAGGTCAAGTGAGCTGCCTGGCCCTGAGCGGCACCGGACTGGTTGTGGCCCTAGGCCAACGTGGCGGCACGGTGGCACTTTTCTCCCTGGCTGATCAACCCGTCAGGCAAGGCATGGACCTGCAAGCCCACCAGGGCCCAGTCCTGGATGCGTCACTGGATACTCCAGGTGGCAGACTGGCAACCGCCGACCGCGAAGGCATTGCGGTGTGGGATGTGGCTGGCAAGCGGGCGCTCGTCCGCATACCCACCACAGGTCGCGAGGTGACCTTCACCCTCTGCCTTTCCCCCGATGGTTCACTGCTAGCCTCAATCGGCAAGGACAGCGTGGTGCGGCTGCACGATTCAACCACCGGTAAACTGCTGAAATCATGGGCCTTTCCGGCACCTGGCCTGGCGGAAAAGCCCGCCCTGCGGTCGCTGGCCTTCAGTCCCGATGGCTCTCAACTTGCCATCGGTTCGGCGGAAGGCTGGATCTGTCAGGCGGACACCAAATGACCTACCCTGGACCCGATTTCCCCCTCATATTGTCGCAAAGCGAGTCATAGTCGATGGAAGCTATCCGTTTATTGCAGCCCAGGCAATTCGCTCTCGAAGAGATCCCTGAACCATCTTCACCTGACGCCGGCATGGCGCTGATACGCGTGCGTCGGATGGGCATTTGCGGCAGCGACTATTCCGGCTATCTGGGCAAAATGCCTTTTTTCAGCTACCCGCGCATTCCCGGCCACGAGTTGGGGGTGGAGGTGCTGGCCACTGGGCCTGGTGTGACGCATGTCGCCCCGGGTGATCATTGCGCCGTGGAGCCCTATCTCAATTGCGGCCATTGCCATGCCTGCCAACGCGGCCGGGGCAACTGCTGTGAGAACCTGCAAGTGATGGGGGTCCACACGGATGGGGGACTGCGCCCCCGGCTGATCGTACCGGCCCACAAGCTCCACCCCGGTGCGGGACTTAGCCTGGAACAGCTCGCCCTGGTTGAGACATTGGCCATCGGCTGCCACGCAGTAGACCGCGCGGCGGCGCGGACAGATGATTTCGTCCTGATTGTCGGCGCCGGCCCGATCGGCTTGGCGGTTCTGGAGTTTGTCAAGATCGCCGGCCTGCGCCACGCCATGCTGGATGTGCGGGAAGACCGGCTGCGCTTTGCCCGCGAATCAATGGGCGCCATGAACACCGTGCTGGCTGCTGGTGAACCGGCTGACGAGCAGGCCCTGCGTCAACTCACCGGCGGCCCGTTACCCACGGTTGTCTTCGATGCCACCGGGCATCCGGCGGCCATGCGTCGCAGCCTCGACCTGGTGGGCTTCACCGGGAAGCTGGTGTATGTGGGTATTGTTCCCGACGCCATCAGTGTGCCTGACCCCCTCTTCCACCGACGGGAAATGACATTGCTGGCAACCCGCAACGCATTGCCCGCCGATTTCCCGCGCATCATCGACTGGATCCGTGGCGGCCGGATCAACACCAGCCCGTGGGTGAGTCACCGGGTGGCTTTTACTGGTCTGATCGAGGCTTTCGACAAACTGTCACGCCCGGAGACCGGGGTGATCAAGGCAATGGTCGACCTCGACGGTATTGGTTAAAAAACAGGCTTACCCACAATCAGTATCAGAACCCATCAGGAGACTCCCCATGCTGAAACATACCCTGCTACATCCCGCCATTTTGTCTGCAATCGCCCGCGCTGGCCACCATGGGCGGATCATTATCGCCGATGGTAATTACCCATCCTCCACCACCCTGGGGCCTTCCGCCGAACTGGTGAGCCTCAATCTGATGCCAGGCGTTGTGAACTGCTGCCAGGTGCTGGACGCCATTCTTTCGGCGGTACCAGTCGATTTCGCCTATGTGATGGACTATGAGCGCACCGGCCCCTATGCGCTACGGGAAGACCCGCCCGTCTGGGCCGAATTCCGGGCCATCATGGCCATTCGCCGCCCTGGCCTGGAGTTGGGCCTGATCGAGAAATGGAAGTTTTACGAGGAAGCCCGCTCCAAAAGCCATATTCTCACTGTCCAGACCGCTGATACCCGCATCTTTGGGAATCTCATTCTCGACATAGGCGTGAGGCTGGAGGGCGAATGACCATCGCCAGCATTTCGTCCCCCAGATCGGGAAAGTCCGAACCATGCTTCTGAGCCTGGCGGGGGTGGTGATTCTATTACCATTCCTCATCCTGCTGAATGCCTTTTTTGTGGCGGCCGAATTCGCCCTGGTGGCTGTGCGCCGGACCAAGGTCGAAACCATGGTCACGCAGGGAATTCCTGGTTCCGCCGCTGTGGCCACGGCCACCCTGCACCTGGATCGTTCCATCGCCGCGACGCAACTTGGCATCACCATCGCCAGCATCCTGCTGGGATGGGTGGGTGAACGGGCGCTGGCTCACCTGCTCATCGGCCTGCTGGAGGGTATTCCCCCAGAACAGATGTCCGAGGCCACGCGTCTGTTTCTGGGACACACCGTGGGTGGTGTGGTGGCGCTAACCGCCATCACTTTCATGCATGTGGTGTTTGGCGAACTGCTACCGAAAACCGTGGCGCTGCAGGTCCCCGACCGTGTGGCCCTGTGGGTGGCCGGCCCTCTGAATGTCTTCGCACGGGTATCATCGCCTTTTCTGGTACTGATGAATGGCACCGCCATGTGGCTGGCCCGGCGCATCGGCCTGCGCCCCAGCGGCGCCGAGAACTCCCTGCACTCTGTGGAGGAGCTGCTGCTCCTGGTAGAGGACACCGAGGAGGCCGGCATGATCGGCCCAGAACAAGCTGATTTTCTAGAGAATGTATTTCGCCTGTCTGACAAACGGGTGAGCGACATCATGGTGCCCAGGAACGAGGTGGCCGCCCTCGATATCACCACTTCCCCCGGTAAAATCCTCGATATCGTGAGGAGCGAGGCGCATACCCGCCTGCCGGTCTACGAGGGCACTCTTGACAATGTGGTGGGCATAGTCAACACGAAGAATCTTTTTTATCTTTTCAGTCTTGAGGGGATTGTGGTTCTTGAGGACGCCATCTACCCGCCGCTATTCCTCCAGGCCGATCAGCCCGTCACCGCGGCCTTGCGGCTTTTCAAACGGGAGAAAAGACCCATGGCAATCGTCCGCGACGCGGCGGGGCTGACCGTTGGCATTCTCACCCTGGAGAATGTGCTTGAGGAAATTGTGGGTGACATCGAGGATGAGCACGATATCACCCAGACTGAAAGCGTCTCGGTCATCATCCCGCGTCCGCCGCAGGCACAGCCACCCAGGCCCACCACGAAAATCATGCGGGAGGGTTTTTTCAGTTCCGGGTCAGCCGCCAAATCAGCAGCAGACCGGCACTCGCCAGCATCAGGTCAGCGCCCCACACCAGGGTAACAATGTCCAGTTTTCCATCCTTCGCCATGCCTGTACCGCATAGCATCAGCGGGTAGTAAGAAACCACCACGGGTAAAAAGCAGGTGATAAAGGCACTGAGGTAATCGCCCCTGGAAAACCAGATACCCACCGGGCAGCCCACCAGAATGAAGCATAGGCAGCCGAAGCTCAGGGCCGGACGCATTTGCAATTCCACATCCAGAAACCGCAGTTGCTGCCTCTCGTGCTTGAGACGGTTTTGCAAATTGACCACATGCTTGGACAGATTGGCATCGGCCGGGTTGGAATCAACCTTGGCCGTGGCTACCTGTATCTCATCCCCTGAGCGGTCAATCGATTCCAGCCATTCCTGGCGCTTGGCCAATATCTCCTGCCAGGTCATATCGCGGGCCCGCCGGTTGGCATCGTTGGCCAGGTTGGCGGGCAGGGGCACTTCCCAGACACGATCCTCAAAATATCCTCTCGAACCATCGTCGGTGCTGGCCACGCCATGACGCATGTGGATCAGCATCTGCTGTTTGGCGAGATTGACACGCAAATGCGCCTCCCGCGCCTGGGCCACCACATCCACATCCCCCTTGGCATCACGACGCTTGAAGGTGGGATTGATCAGCTTGCGCCCCTGCACACCCTTGACGAACATCGCGTAGGGAAGCTGCGAATGCGAAAGCATTCCCTGTTTTTTCAGGACAGTGTAAATGAGCTCCTCGGCATCCCGGAATACCAGCGACCGCAGGAGATGATGCGTGTAGGGAATCACCCGGTAATACAGCCCCATGGTCATGGCGCTCATGGCAAAGCCCAGGATGATGCCCGGCATCACCACGGCGGCCAGGTTCACACCCGCAGCCTTGATGGCCAGTATCTCGTTGTCAGCGGCTAGCCTGCCGTAAACCACACAGGCGGCGAACAGCGTAGTGGCCGGAATGGTGTAAGGCAGTGTGCTGGGAACCAGGAGCGGGATGGCCCCCAGTATCTGGGCAGGCCCAAGTCCCTGCTGCGTGGCCTCAGCCACGATACCAGCCATAAGCAGGATACCCGTGATCGCAAACAGGGCGATCCCGAACACCTTGGTCAATTCCCAGAAAATCATGCGAAACAGTATGCCTCCAAACACGCTCCATTACCTCCATTTGCCTCTGTATCCATCTTGTCAATCCGCCGACGGGCCCATCATCTTGCGTAACGGACCGCTCACAGGTGGCAGAAAATATTTCTGGAAGCGAAGCTGTCCGGGCTTGCCACGCACCTCGATCGCCAGCAACTGGTCACTCACCACTTTGGGCAACTCACTGACCAGCGGTGGCAGAATCTGGTTGAGGCGGGCCAGATCCACATGGAAATCCAGTTGGGTATCCTGGGTCTCCATCTGCACCTTCCCTTTGCCTCTTAAACTGAAGGCGTTGCCCAGCAGGTCAAGCCGCTTCACCTGCACTTCATGCCCCTCGATCACCACTTCGGCGCGGGCCTCTTCAAAGGCTGTCTTGTCTGGCACCCGCAAGCCACCAGCTTTCATCAGATCCAGGAAAACAGGCAACTCATAAAGCCGGCCCCGCGGGATGTCAAGGCGGCCCTCACCCTTGAAACTGCCCAGATCCCCCGCTTCCCCAGCCAGATGCAGCCAGGCAAAAGCCAGACCCTGCAACCCCCCTGGAATCCCATTGTGACTGGCCGCCTGGGCCAGGTCCACCTGGGAAGCCCGCAGGTCAAATTCAAAACGCGGCCGTGCCGCCAGGTGCACGCGCCCCTGGCCCCCCAGCACTCCGCCAAACAGGGTGCCCTGGATATCGCGGAGCCGCAACACCTCGGGCGAGTCGGGCCGCATCTCGAAACGGGTACGCAATGGACCGAATTTCTGGCCAAAGACAGATCCCTGATCCAGGGCTATCTGTCCGTGCGCGTTTTCCACGCCATGGCCATTGAAACGTCCCTCGCACACCACCTCCCCATCCAGGTCCCGGGCCTCTATTCCCGCAACCAGGCGGGTTCCCGCCATCTGCAGCTTGCCATCCCAATCGATCTGCGGCCATGCCCCAGCACCCTCGCCCGCCGAGTCCATTGTCACATTTCCAGCCAGAATTACCGGGTCGCGCAGCTCAACCGACTGCAGCATGCGACGGGCTGCAGCCGGCATGGCAGCCAACAGCGTGGGCTCCAGAATCAGAGGATCGGCGCGGACGCCCTCCAATCGCGCCCGGTACCCCCCCGCAGGCCGCAGGAATATATTGCCTTCCCGAAGGGCGACCTGGCTTTTTCCATGCCGCAGTCTCATATCCCTCACCATGATCTTGTCGGGTGTGTAACGGCAAGTAGCCGAGATATCCTCGATCCGGCAAGGAAACAAACGCGGTGTCATGGTTGCCTGGCGCAATGCCACCTCCACCTCCAGTTCGGGGGTCGGCACCAATTTCTGCACCACATCCGCATCAAAACTCAGTCTTTCAGACAGGCCAAGCACCTTGGCAGCCTCCAGCAGCATATTGCGCTCTGGAACGCCTGGCGGGGCCAGGGCAGCCCGGAATTCATCATCCACCGGCAGCTTTTCACCGCGTAACACGATCCGGAACAGGCCCGGAATGGGGGCCATTTTACCCAGATCCACTTCTGCCCGGAGCGCTGAACCCCGCGGCAAAATGCCCGACGCCGGGACTGGCCCCGGCACCCGGGGTGGAGCCGCTGGCCTGCCAGGCCATGACCGGCCCGCCATGCGGATCTCACCGCCGCCCCGTTCCCCGATAAAATCACGGCACACCCAGTGATCCGGTTTCACCTCGATCACACCGCGCACCTTCTCGAAAGGCAGCGGAAAATGCTCATAGCGCACCACCGCCTCACTCACCCCGATCACTGCCTCGGTGCTGAACCCTGGCGTCCCCGCCTCGGCCAGGATGCGTACATCGACATTCACGCGTCCGGCTGTGGGTTGAAACTGGCGGGCCAGGTCACGGTAGTGAGGCGGTAGGGCCTCCAGCAGCGTGTTATCCAGGGCAAGGTCGCCAGCCAGCACATGCAAGTCAACCCCCCAGCCACCCTCCTCGTGCCGCAGATCCCCCTTGGCAGTCCATGGATCGGGCCCGGCCAGCCCATGCAGGTCCACGCTCACATGAGGCCTCGTCCCCTTCTCCAGGCCCACCGCCACCAATCCGTCCACATCGTTCAGTTGATAGGGAAAATGCCGGGGACGAATATTCCCCGCTCGCGGCCTGATCTCCACCCGGTGCGTTCCGATTCCTGGCGCACCCGATTTTGGCTGGCGCAGATATGCCAGGTCAACCACCCCTTGCGGGTTAAGCAGTTCCCAGATTGCGGGACACGGGGTAGGCAGCATCCGGAGCAGATCCCCATCCACAGGCATACCGCTGAGCGAAGCGCGCCAGGTGCCACCCAGCGTATCGGGGGACGGCCAGCCCGAGGTGGGCTTCAGATCGAGGTCATCCAGGCGAACTTTCAACTCACCTTCGCCCACCTGCCCGCTCAGCGTCATCAATGGAATTTTGCCATCGGCCCAGCGCCCTTTCAGTTGGCCATCCTTCAGGGCAAGCGGGAACGGCCCACCACGAACCTGGAGTCCCTGGAATTCAAAAGTGGCCTGATGGGACATGCTCCGCTGGGAGCTACCAGCCAACTCCAGCACCACTTTACCTCTGCCACGCACCTCGAGGGTACCCAAATCGGGAATCTGCAACAGGGAAGCAGCGGCCCTCAACGCCGTGGCATCCAGCGTCAGAGCCGACAATTCGATGCGTGCCGCCCACGCTTTCGAGGATCGTTCCTGCTCGAGCAGCATGGTCACCGGGCCCAGCAGGTCGGATACACCGCGCGCTTCCAGGCGAAACATGCCTGGTGGATCGTTCATTGCCAGCATTTCCACCTGCCGTATTTCCAGCAGGTGGCCAATAGGTGGCCCTGCGGTGCCGGTGGTACGGTCTTCCACTTGCAGCACGCCCCCTTCCACCACCAGCGTTGGAATCGGATTGCTGGAATCGGCTGCGCCAGGGGTCAATCCTTCCAGATTCCAGTCGCCCGAACGGGTCCGGATCAGCCGCAGCCTGGGCTCAAACAACTCCACTTTGCGAATAGCCAGTTTGCCATCAATGAGCTGCTCCTTGTCATGGAACAGCACCGCCCGGGGCACATAAAAAAAATCTGATTTGTCGAGGTCGTCCCGCCGGGCCACGCGCAGTCCCACCAGGGTGATACCACCCAGCAACCGCATCGAGGCCCCTTCAAGAGAGGGAATACTACCGGGCATTTCTTCCGCCAGGGCTGCCAAAACCGTCTGCCGCAACTGGGACGGATTGGTCCAGGCCCAAAAAACGGAAGCCAATGCCAGCACCATCCCGGTGCTGCCAAAAACCAATCCGCGCACCACCCATGCGCGCCAGCCCGGTTGGCGTCGTTTTCCCACTCTGCCCCCCGTAGTTACACCCTGCCTCCGCTGTTCCCTGACTTTCTGGTCAGGTCCTGGCATTCAGGCCAATGGGCGGATATTCTCATTTGGCGGCCATAACGGGGCCGGTTCATAGAATCAACCGGGTTCCTCGTGGCCGAAAACTACCCAGGCCAGCCACTCACCCCAAACCAGCGGAACCTTGCCATGTTCTTTTCATCCGTCGCTTTATTGTTCCTGTTACAAGCTCAGGCCACCGCCGAAAAACGGCTGGCTCCCCCGGTTGTGCGGCTGTGGTCAGGTAAAGCTCCTCGCGAAACCCGCGAGCCAGCACCCACCCGCGATATCACCAAGCCCGGCGAGGGCAAGGTGGCTGGCAAGTCGGTGTTTCGGCTTACCCCTGTGGTAGACCCACAGGTAACCGTTTTTCTTCCCCCCGCTGAAAAAGCCACCGGCGCAGCCGTGGTGATTTGCCCAGGGGGTGGCAGGCACATCCTTGCCTGGGATCTCGAGGGATCCGAGGTGGCAGAGTGGCTCAACACTTTGGGCATCGCCGGTGTTGTGCTCAGCTACCGCGTACCGGCCCCTGCCGGAGAGACCCCCTGGCAAAACGCTGTGACTGATGCCCAGCGAGCCATCAGCCTCACCCGTTCCCGCGCCAAGGAATGGAATCTGAACCCGGACAAGGTGGCAATCCTTGGTTTTTCCGCCGGAGGAGAGGTGGCGACCCTCACCAGCCTGGCCACCGCACGGGGCTATCCGGCCAGCGACATGGTGGACGAGCAATCGTGTGTTCCCTCGGCGGCCTTGCTTATCTACCCAGCCTACCTGGTGGACTCCAAGACACAGGCACTCCTTCCCCATGTGAAAGTGCACGCCAAGACACCCCCCACCTTCCTGGTCCACGCCATGAACGATCCTGTTACCCCCGATAGCAGCTTGCTGATGGCCCAGGCCCTGAGGCGCGCCAAGGTTCCCTTCGAGTTGCATCTGTTCGCCAGGGGCGGGCATGGGTACGGCCTGCGGGCAACCGCCGAGCCGGTCACCGGCTGGCCCGCCCTGGCGGGACCGTGGCTGCTGGGAACCCTGGTGAAACCCACAGGAAAACCGTCCCCATGATTCATCTGTTTCTTGCCCGGGAAGGGAGCGAGGAGTGCGCTGCTGCCTCTGTGGAGATGCTCGAAAAGCGCGAACCGCTCCCCTCTGGCTGGGTGCTTTGGATCGACCTCGACAACCCCGACGAAGCCGAGGAAAACCTGGTTATCGCCTGGCTGGAATGCCTCCACCCCCTGACACTGGATGACATGAGGCGCCCGAAGCGCTTCGAGGATTCCATCCCTCACCTGCCAAAAATGGAGAATTTTGACAACTACCTGTTCCTGGTCTTCAATCCGTTGCGGGGCTCGACCCTGGTCACGGGCGAAGCGCCCGCCTGCACCCAGCTTTCCTGCATACTCACTGACCAGGTGCTCCTCACCTGGCATTACCAGTCAGTTAGCGGTGTTGATTCGCTGAAGCAGCAAATTGAGCGGCACGCCAGCATGGTGGGGCGTGGGGCCGATTTCCTGTTGCTGCGCGTCATTGACGAAACGGTGGATGGCTACCTCCCGGTGGTGGACCAGATCGAAGACAATCTGGACAATCTGGAAGCCTCGCTTGTAGACAACCCGGTGCCAGGCGTCTTGCGGGACCTGATGGAGCAGAAGCGTGCTATCCAGGGCCTCAGACGCACCCTGCTGCACGAACGCGAAGCGGTCGCCCGCCTCATGCGGGGCGAGAGCCCCCGCATCCGCGAGCACCAACTCATCCACTTCCGCGATGTGCATGACCACCTGCTGCGCTGCCTCGAGATGCTCGAAACCAACCGTGAGATGGTATCGGATCTGGTGCAGATCCATCTGGGCAGCGCCTCCCACCGTCTCAACGAGGTGATGCGCGTCCTCACCGCCGTCTCCACCATCATCCTGCCCATGGCCCTGATCACCGGAATCTACGGGATGAATTTGAAAATACCTGAGGCCGAATGGGACCATGGTTATGCGTTTGTGCTTTTTCTGCTGACTCTGATAGGCGGCAGCGGTTACATTTATTTTCGCTGGCGAAAGTGGTTGTGACAAAACTTCCCAGCTTGCCTTCACGCCTGGCCTGGGGGTGGGGCGACGCGATCAATCCGCCAGCATTCCAGCCGCTTCCTCGGGGGGCACCGTGTTGATCAGCATGCCGGTACCCCATTCGAACCCGGCGATACCATTCAACCGCGGCAGAACCCGCACCATCCAGTGACCATGGCCGGCCAAAGGGTGATGGCGAGGAGCCCCCTGCCAGACCAGATTGTGCGGAAAAAGACCCAACCGTTCCTCCAGACGGGCCAGCACACGCCAAAGAAGATCCGCCATTTTCTGGAGGGTAGCCTCCGGAGTGGTCTCCCAGTGCGACTGATGCCCAACCGGACAGATCCATACTTCGTGCGGGAATCCCGAAGCAAACGGGCAAAAGGCCACCAGGCCACCCTCCTCGGCAACCATCCTGGTTTTCTCGCTTCTCTCCCATTCCACCATACGGCAGACAGGGCAATGCCCCAGGTCGCGGGCTCGCTCCAGCATCGATTCCACCCGGTGCGGCACCACGGGCACGCTGAGGATCTGCATGTGCGCATGTAACAGACTGGCCCCGGCAGCCCCGCCCGCATTCTTGAATAGTTGCACCCAGCCATGAGCGGGATCGCCTGACATACCCGCCACCCGGTCGCGCGCCAGGCGCATCAACCCGTGCCAATGCGCAGCGCCCAGGCCAACCGAGCTGGCCCGGTGGCCTGGGCATTCCACCACCACCTCATGCGTGCCCACCGCCGCCACTTGCGGTCCGGACAAGGGTATGGCGGTCTGGACCACCGCTGGATACCGGTTGGGAACGATGCGCGCCCGCCAGCCGGGTCCATCCGCTGGGGAATGTGGCAATCGCCAGGCGACTTTTTCTGGTGGGGTGGCCTGTTCATTCCCTTCGCAAAATGGGCAGGCTCCCTCATCCGTCAGGAATGGCTCATCATGGGGCATGGGCCGCATGGCCCGACCAGGACTGATCAGCACCCAGCGCCCCTCGACAGTATCCTGTCGCAGCTCGGGCTGCCTCATCAGCCAGGCCTCCCGTGCCAGGCCCGGCGCAGGTTCCACCATGCACCCAGAAAAAACACCGCCGCGAAGCCGCACAACGCCAGGCAACCCCGCCCCACCGTCGCCAGCGACGGCAGGCTGGATGGATCGGGATCGAGCAGTTCACGGTAAGCCAGCAAAGCCCAGCCTTGCGGGGTGCAACTGGCAATCCAGCGGCTGCTCTCGGGGAAAAGTTCTGTCGGTAGCACGCAACCGCCCAACAGCGACAGGACCAACGCCGGCAACACGCCAAAAAGGGCCACCTGCAATTCGGTTCGGGCCATCGTGGCGGCCAACAATGCCAAACCTGTCGCCGCCAGCGAAACGCAAAACACCACAGGCACCAGTTGGGCCACTTGCTGGGCCAAGGCCATGTCATCCGGACCGAAACGCATGCCGAAAACCACTTTGCCCGCCAGCAACAGCAGGCCCCCCTGGGCCACACTGATCGCCAGCACGGGCAGCCCCTTGCCCGCCAGCAACAATCCCGGTGTCAGCGGCGCCAACCGCAGCCGCTGCCAGGTCCCCTCCCGCCTCTCGGCCACCACCACCGAGCCCACCAGCATCACCAGCAAAAAACTGAAAAGCACCGTGTAGCTGGGCACCAGCAACTGGTAGCGGGCCGCACCCCGATTGAACAGCCCGTGACCGGCCTCATCCACATACACACTTTCCTGGGCCACCCCTGCCCCCTGACTACGGGTCAGGGTCGCCCAGGTCTTCCCCAGCAGGTTGTAGCGTGAAAACTGCGTAGTGATCGATTTTTGCACCCCAATGCCGGCCTTGCGCCGCAACTCGCGTTCCAGCTCGGCGTTGCCAACCGAGGCCATCGCCAGCAATTCCGAAAGAGTGACCACTTCCTTGCGCAGGACGATTTTCAGGGTAGGCGGCACTGGCAAATTGACATTACGCGCCAGGATATCGATGAAATCGGGATCGCTCAGACGCTCAAAAGCCTTGCCAATCATGTAAGGCAACACCACCCGCAACAGACTCACCTGAGCCACCTGCTCCATGATGCCTGCGGTGGCAATCTGCCGGGGATCCTTGATCATTCGCGTATCCACGCGGGCCATGGCCACCCCGTCGCGGATGAACGGGTTGATACCATCCGACAAAAAAGAACAATTTTGTATCTTCCTGGTGAAATCGCCACCAATCACCAGGACCGCGGCCCGCTGATGACTGGCCACCAGCTTTTCAGCCGTTTCCAGGTCTGGCAGCATCTCCAGCACGATGTCCTGGGTCTGGCGCAAGTCTTCGCGGACCCAATGGCCCCAGCTCTTGCCCTCGAAGTCCAGCCCTGAATCAAGATCCACCACGCTCATGCGCACACGGTCGTCCGCCTTGCGGCCAAAGCCCTCACCCAGCAGCACACCCAGGACCAGGATGAATACCAATGGCAGCAGAATCAGCAACCCCAGTGCACGCGGATCGCGCACCAGCAACTGCCACTCCTTGCGCCACAGCGCCGACAGCAATCCCGACCGGCTTACGGTTTTATTCATCGCGCAGCGCATGCCCCGTCAGCCCGAGAAACACCTGCTGCAAATCCGGTGGCTGGGTTTCCAGAGCGCTGACCCGGCAACCGGCGCTTTCGGCGGCGCGCAGGAATTCCGGGGCAACACCAGCCGGATCCTGGCAGCGCCATCGCTGCCACCCGTCAGCCGGCCCCGGTAATGGAACCAGGCCCAGCCTCTCCTCCAGCCCAGCCGGGAGCCCCCCCTCAAGCCGCACCCCCAGGGTGCCGTGCTCGCGGGCAAGCAAGGCCTCCACCCGGTCGCAGGCCACAATCTGCCCGTGGTCAATAATGGCCAGGCGTGGGCACAATTCCCGCACCTCTTCCATGTAGTGGCTGATATAGACGATAGTCAGGCCAGCTTCATTCCAGCGCCTCACCTGACTGAACAGCAGGTTACGCGACTGCGGATCGACCCCCACCGTTGGCTCATCCAGAAAAACGATGGCCGGATCGCTCACCAGTGCCAGGGCCAGGTTGAGGCGGCGCTGCATGCCGCCCGAATAGCCCGCCGAGGCCCGGTCTGCCGCTTCCACCAGGCCCACACTGTTCAGCAGGTCGCCAACCCGGGCTTCCAGCTCTGCCCCCTCCCGGCCATGAAGACGCCCAAAGAAGCGCAGATTCTCCCGGCCTGTAAGAGTGCCATAAAAAGCCAGATCCTGCGGGGCCAACCCCACGCGACCCGCCGCCGCCGCCGCCAAAGGCCGCCCCTCGAGATAAACCGACCCGGATTCAGGTGCCTCCAGGCCACTGAGCACTGAAACCAGCGAGGTCTTGCCTGCACCGTTGGGCCCCAACAAGCCAAAAAGTTCCCCCGCCTGGACCTCCAGGCTGACGCCACGCACCACCTCACGCCGCCCCGGCCCGGTGCCACGCCACACGCTCACCTTGTTGGCCACCAGCAGCCCCATAAGTCCCTCGTTAATGAAAAAATGAGATGATCCATTATCGGCCCAAAGCTATCCTAGGGTTCCTGCGCCCTGAAGTCCGCCAGCTATTCCTGCAACTATCCAGGGCGGGGCCTTTCTGGTATTCATTTGCACCGGGCCTGCCGGCAGATTATGATGGGTTTTCCTGCAATCGACCCGCGAACCGGGCTTTCTTATGCTCCATATCGGTTCATTTCTGGCCCCTGTCTGCCGCGGCACCAATCGCCGGTCCTTTCTCAGCATGGCCAGCGGTTTGCCTGGCCTGCTCAGTGGTGGCCTGCTCCGGGCCGAAGAGATCCGTCCGGTACGGTCCGTGGTGTTGTTGTGGTTGTGGGGTGGCCCCAGCCATCTTGATACCTTCGACCCCAAACCGCATGCCCCCGCCGAGTACCGCGGCCCCTTTGCGGCCATCACCACCCGCGTGCCAGGCTTGCGCTTCAGCGAATTACTGCCGAATCTTGCCAGCCGGGCCAACCAGTTCTCCCTGGTCCGCTCCCACAAGAACCATGATGCGGATCACCTCAAGGCGGGCACTTTCGGCCTGACCGGGTTCGCCCAGGGTGCCGATGGTGTGGCCCCCAGTTTTGGTGCCATTGCCGCCCGCGGGCTGAACGCCACCAAGGGCTTCACCAACAAATCCGGCCTGCCCTCTTATATGGCGGTGGGCCGCGGCAACCCGCGCGATGTGGTCGGCCCCGTCCGGGGCTACGGTGGCGGCAACTGGGGAACGGGGCACGACCCTTTTCAGGTGGGCTGCTCCTGGCAGGGCCAATCCGATTTACCCGGCCTGACCCTGCTCCCTGGCCTCACGCCCGCAAACCTGGGTGACCGCAGGCGCCTTTTAGGCGCGCTCGATGAGGCCCGAAGAGGTACCGACGCCTGGGCCCAGACCAACCAGACGGCCTGGAACCTGCTCGACAACCCGCAAGCCCGATCGGCCCTCGACCTTTCCCGGGAGCCCGAGGCAGTCCGCCAGCGCTACGGAGCCACCGCCTTCGGCCAGGGCTGCCTGCTGGCGCGCCGGATGGTGGAGGCAGGACTTCCCTTCATCCAGGTGAATTTCAGCCAGTATGTCGAGGCCATGACCCCCAACACCGATTTTGGCTGGGACACTCATATTTACAACTTCGAGCTGCTGCCAGACAGGCTATGCCCCCTGCTGGACCGGGCCCTGCCCGCCCTCCTCGACGACCTGACCGAACGCGGCCTGCTGGATGACACCCTGGTGCTGGCCATGGGCGAATTTGGCCGTTCACCACGGATCACCCCGCAGGCGGCACGCGATCACTGGCCGCGCTGCTATACCTCGCTTTGGGCAGGGGGTGGCGTGGTACCCGGCCGGGTTATTGGCGAATCCGACAGCCGGGGCGAAGATCCCGTCACCGAACCGATCTCACCCATCCATGTGGGCACCACCCTGGCAGAACGCCTGGGAGTGAACAGCCAGATCCGCGCCGAATTGGGCGTGCTGCGCGGTGGCCGGGTGCTGCACGAGCTTTTTTGAGGCCAAGCCCATGAACATCAGCAGGCTCACCACCGATGGCCGCGTGAAGGCAGATCCGCGCTGGATGCCGGGCAAGAATCGTGTGGCTTTTTCCATCCAGGAATCGCCCACCCTGCTGGCTCTGGCCTCCGTTCCCGAACAAGGAGGAGCCTCCGAGCGTCTCCATCCCCGTGCCACGACCAGCGAATTCGAGCTTTGCTGGAATGGCGATGGGTCGCGCCTGGCATTTTTGCAGAATCGCGGCAATCTGAACCTCAAACTGGTGCTGCTCGATGCCTCCGGCAAAGAATCCATCTTCGATCCAGGCGGCGGCTTTGCCGGGGTGCGTCATCCAGCTTTCCTCCCGGACTCTGGCCGATTGATTTTCGCCCAGCCCGCCGCCGGGGGCCAACAAGTGGGCAGTTGCGACCTTGCTGGTCAAAACCACCGCCTGATCACTTCCGGCCCTGGCATTTGTGAACACCCAGCCCCCTGGGGCGGATGGATCGCCTTTGCCTCCTCCCGCGAGGGAGTGTTTCAGTTGTACACCTGCCGGGAAGATGGATCCCAGCTCCGGCGACTGACCAGGCACCCCGGGTCTGATACCCACCCCGCCTGGCACCCGTCTGGCAAGTGGCTGGCCTTTTGTCGCCGCACCGAAGGGCGCAACCAGTTTTTCCGGATCCAGTTGGATAGCCTGACGGTCCAACCCCTTTTCCTGGGAGAAGCGTTTGAGCGGATCGACCACCTCGCCTTCACTGGAAACGGCACCAGCTTGTTGTTTGTCGGGGAAAAAGGCGGCGGGCAGGATATTTATCGCCTCGACTTATAAACTGGGCACTTCCTTTGCAATTTTGCCCAGCCTTGCTATCCTACACAAACAGGAAAGATAGGCAGTTTGGCAATACTGCGTCCTTCTTGCAAAAAGCCAGTTGAGGCGATCCCATGCATCGGACATTGTGGTTGCGCGCGGTCTGTTTGGCAGGACTGGGCATCGCTGTGGCGATACCCCCGATTCCCAGGGTTGGGGCTTCCCTGCCGATGCCACTTGCCGACGAAAAACCGGTCGGAAAGCCTGGGGGAAAACCCAAGCCGGCCCCGGTGACCAAGGATGCAGACCGCGAGGCCAGAGACCGCCAGGAAAAACACCAGCGCGACATCGAACAAAAAATGCAGGAAATGAAAGAACAGCAACAGCGCGACGCCGAGCTGGCCCAGGCGGCAACTGACAAGGCCCAGTCGGAAAAAGTGCGAGCTGAAAAGGAACGGGCTGAACAGGAAAAAAAACAGATAGACAACCACGAAGCGCGCAAGCGGGCGGACCGGGAAGCCCAGGATCGCCAAATCCTGGCTGCTTTGGAAGCGCTTGAGACCATGGAGCAGCAGGAAAAACAAAACGCCTTGCAGCGTGAACGCCTCAGCGCCTTGCGTCATCTGGAAAATGACTTGCGCGAATTGCAGCTCCAAATGGATTGGCGCACCCGTGAAATCCAGGAAATGCAAGCCCATGCGGAACGGTTGCAAAAGAAACGGGCGGCTGATTCCGGCCCGGATGATGACCAACCCAGCGTCCAAAACAAACCCGCCCCAGAAAAATCCGGTCCCCCCAAGCCATCCCGGCCCGGGATGGCGGATGCCAAGCCTCCGCTAGACGGGACCATTCCGTTCGCCTTCAACCGCTTTGCCAATGGCCAGGTGGAATTGCGTATCAGCCTGGCAAAATCGTTGAAATCCAATGGCATTTACGAAATCCCCGGCGTGGGCAAGCTGCAGATCCGCTCCGAGGGGATGGAAATTTCCCCCCAGCCTGAACCAGGCCCGCGTCGCTCCGATATCGATGGGCGACTGGACAAATTGCAAGCCACAGTCGAGATTCTCGCCAACCAATTGCAAAACATGGAATTGGAACGAAGGGAACGAGACCAGCGCGGGACGGGGAAAGATTAAGAAATCAGGAGAAAACCATTGCTTGCTCCGTCAGATTGTACTTCGCACCCGTTTTCTGGTACATGGAAGGAGTGAAGTATTTACTTTTCCCTTTTGTCCTGGCGTGAACCGAGGTGATTCCATGTATCCATCCTGCTGGCGCAAGCTGTTTATCTCATCCTTTGCCCTGTCGGTAGCCTTGGTATCCGGTTCAGGCCGGGTTACCGCTGAGGAGTTACCACCTCCGAATGAGGCTAAAAACAGTTCGCGCGACAACCAGGAGGGGCGGGACAAAGACGAAAAGCAGCGCCAGGAAAAGCGCCGTTCTGTGGAAAACGAGATTCGCGAAGTCCAGGTGCAAATCGAGCGCCGGGCCAACGAGATGCGCGAGCTTCAGGCTCAGGCAGAAAAGCTGCGCAACCGCATGCGTGAGATGGGTGGCGAAGGGCAAGGCAAACCCCGCCTGGAAGAAAAGAAAGAAATGCGGATAGAGATCCGCAACAGCGATGGTCCAGGTAGCCCCTCCCGCCCAAGCGGTCAGGCGATGATGGCTATTCTGGTAACCCCGGATGGCAAGCAGGCAGAAGTCAGAACCAACGTCAGTAATAACCCCGGCAATCCCGGAAACAACCAGGGCGGACAGAATAACGGGCAAAACAACCCCGGAATGAACAACCAGGGGAACAACCAGGGCAGACAGAACAACGGACAAAACAACCCCGGAATGAATAACCAGGGGAACAACCAGGGCAGACAGAACAACGGACAAAACAACCCCGGAATGAATAACCAGGGGAACAACCAGGGCGGACAGAACAACGGACAAAACAACCCCGGAATGAATAACCAGGGGAACAACCAGGGCGGGAGGATGCCAGGTGGCTACGGCTTCAATCCCATGGCTTCCAATCGTGGCCCCAATATGCCCGGAGGCCCCATGGGTCCAGAAGGACCTGGCATGGGCAATAGAATGCCAGGGCCCATGGGGCCGGGCGGACCCGGCTTCGCCATGACCGGTCGCACAGGCCCGGGCGGATCTCGCAACGGCATGCCAGGAGGGCCCCGCGGTCCCGGTGCTGGCCCTCGTCCCGGCAGTAGTGGCACCGAACAGCGCCTGGACAAGCTGGAGCGCAATGTCGAGAGAATTATCGACCAGTTGGAGCGTATGCGTCAGAACGGTGGTTTCAACCGCTAAAGGTTGGCCATATCCATCACCTGCCCGCGCGGCTTGAGCCAGCTTCAAGCCGCGCGCCCATCTAGCCCCAATGCGCAAGGTTTGACCAGCAATTCCCGGCCAACACTTTTCTAGCTGAAAAATAGTCTTTTTTGGACTTCCCTTGCGTAAACGCAGGTGCAGATTTGATTGCCGGGAATTCCTATTGTGAAATAAAGGCACAAGAAATTGCCATCATGCCACCAGACTTAGCCAAGCCCCGGAAGGATTTTTCAGCCGATGCTCTTTTTCGGCTGGCCCGGTCCTGTTTTGGCCGGATGGATGATCCACGCCAGGGCAAGTCAGGATTCGTCTTGGTGATGCCTTGATGTCGGCTTTTGCCCTGTTTTAGCTGAAAGATCCGTCTTTATTGGCGTTTGATGCACGCTGTCACAAACAGAATAAACATTTTCGCATTATATTATGGCATTGGGTCGGTTTCTTCAGACACGCGGATGCGTGCCACCCTGTACCCGGTCGATCCAGACGATTTGCGGCCGTTATATAGTGATATTTTCCGCCTTCTCCAACCAAGAGGGTACCCTTGACAAGGACCCGCCCAGTTGTGGGTTGCAGCAAATTCTGACCAGAGGCCGGTGTCAGCCAGGCTCATTGGCTAAGCCCCGTGGTCTTGCCTTCCCTTTGCTCAGAACCATGCGTTAAAGCGAGCCATGGTTCAGGCAGTTTTTTTCTGGCGGGCCAATGCCACCGTGGCTAGAGTATACTCTTCTTGCATTATCGGGTAATATCGGGCTGAAAGGTTGCCCTTGCCCCCAGCCGACTCGGGAATGCCCCATCCACGGACTGGAGTTTCATGGCCCCATATCCTTTCCTCCGGCCGCCAACCCACCCGGATGATCTTGGTACCCTCGGAGGGTACCGGGTTATTCGCTTGTTGGGTGACGGTGCTATGGGTTTTGTCTTTCTGGCTGAGGATTCGTCTGGTCTTGCCCGGCGGCAGGCTCTGAAAGTGATGCGACCGGAATTCTCCATGACCCCAGGGGGGCGTGAAAGGTTCCTCCGCGAGGCCAAAGCTGCTGCCAAAGTGACAAGTGACCATGTGGTGACCATTTTTCTGGTGGGTGAGGACAATGGTGCCCCTTACATCGCCATGGAATTGCTGGAG
>QWOS01000048.1 GCA_003669555.1 Planctomycetota bacterium | reverse complement strand
GCAAGCAAATCCTTTGCCTTTGCCAGGGGCCAACTACAGCCAACTACCGTTTAATGCGCCCACTTTTCTTTCCACCTTATCCCCATTTGGAACCTTTGTTCAAAATGTCTACGGGGCCGGAGCGGATATCGAAATCCTCATAAATCCAGCAGGACCCAGAGCCCCATTTAGCTCCATGCATGGGGCGGCATTCAATCCTTTTGGCAATCACCCAACTGCAAGCGGGAACAAGTTGTTCTCCAATAGCCATTTCGGTGTTTTGCAGGGGCGTGCTCCCCGCAATCCTTACCTGTATCTTTCTAGCGAGTTGGTCCGTCTCAATTTGTTTGGCACCACCCCTTTTGATCCCTCATCCAGTCGCGATACCCGCTACGACCGGGTCACCACCATGAGTTGGGACCTGGATCGGCCGGGCATGGTTCCGTATTTGTCCGATCGCACTTCCAATCCACTATTGCAAGCACCAGTGGTTTGGGAACCATCCCTACCATTGATCCCTGGAAATCATTATCCGAAGGTAGGTACCCCATCGGGTACCCGTTTCAACCCGGTAAATACCGGTGAATTTGATGCGGCAAACCAATCAGCCCTGGCCTTGGCTAAGCGTTTGAATTTGCGGCGCACCCTAACCCCTTATCCCCTGATTAATCCCACTACTGGCCAGTATCCGGTCGCAGCAGCCGCACAAGTGGCAGCCGCTCAAAATGAGCGAGTCCAGTTCGCTCAGGATATTTACGCGCATTTGGTTATGGTTACCGGTGCTCTTACACCTATCGACCCTGGGTTTCCCGGTTTGCCGAATCGTTGGTTGGCCCAACTGGCTGCCAATATGGTTGATAATTTTGATAGCGATGAGGTCATGACCGCCTTCCCATTTAACCCTATGGATCCCACTCAAATTGTTTATGGCAAAGAGTTATCCCGTTTGGTGATCAACGAAGTTTTTCCCCAGTTGGAAAATGATCCGACAGACTTGATGAACCTGACAACCAAAGACACCCCAGCCAGTGATTTCAAACTCAAGTTATTTATCGAACTGCATAACCCACTCCTGCCAAACAATGGCTCGCCAACTGATGATCACTCAGCCATCATCAAAAACATTTCTGGTGATACGGTGCATGTGCTGGAACTGGTCAACCTGACCCAGTTGACGAATGGGACCCCCTTGGACAGGCTGACGGATCCAAGCCAAAATGCTGCCTTGGTAGGCATACCAAATCCTCTTCAGACAACCACCTGGACCAACTGGAATGTCAGTGCAGGTCCACTTGCAATCTCTCCCGCCGATCCAACCTTGGCCAGCCACTTTCAAGCGGCACTCAATACTGGAAAAAATGCTGGCTATTTTGTAGTTGGGCCATCCATTGATGCAACCAGTTCTTTTCTGCCTGGCTTTTCCCGTTTCAACCCGGCAAGCAATCAGAATGACTGCCTGGTGGATGACGCTCTGGGTCGCTGGCCAATCAATAAGGCTACTACCAGCTTGAATAACCTCGCAGATTTTCCGGTCGTGGTCTTGCGCCGGCTGGTGGATCCCTATCTGCCACCCAGTGTCAGCAATCCCTATGTGACCATCGACATGACCCAAATCACCCCGGAAATGATTTCCGGAGGCGGGGGTTTTGGCAACGATGCCCGTAAATTGATCAAAAATCCCGGTATGAAGGGGAAAAACAATCCGGATTATAAAGACGAGGGTTCACGGGCCAGCTTCAATCGGCCCCAGCCTTACCATCATGTTCCCGCCTCGTTCTACCGGGTAGCAGACCCGATGTTGACCACAGACAATGGCAAATACGGGACCCTGCGACCACAAACAGCTCCAAGCGATTACACATCCGGGCCAAAAACTACACTCTGGCGCTATAACGGGAAAAATGCTGCATTACCTCCTCCGTTTGTTGCTCCGGGTACTGATACCTTTGAAACACCCCGGTACTCTCTTCACCTGGATCGGGTTCCTCTGTCGATTGGCGAGGCCCTGACAACCGCAACTTGCCGACCCCATGAATTCCCGTTTTTCAACAATGCCAGTGCAGATTATGTTGCCGGGTGGCATGACCCCAATACCCGCCTGTACCGCTTCCTCGAATTGGTACAGGCGGGGGATACCCGGGTGGTGCAAAATCTCACTCTAACTGATCCTTTCAATGGCAATCCCCTGCCATTCCCCGCCTATCCCGTTCAAATTGGCGCCGAAGGGGGGCGCATCCCGGGGAAAATCAATGTCAACACCATGAGCAAAGAAGTTTTCTCTGCTCTCTGTGATGCGCAACCAACCAATCGATTCACTCAAGCCCAGGTAGATCAGGTTTGGCTAGCCCTTCAGACCAATCGCCCCTACTGGGGTTTTGGGATGGGAGAATACTCGGGCGCCAATGACCCGTTGGGTGGCCCTGTTGCTCCTGCTGGAAACATCAAGAGGGGCATGAACCAGTCTTTACTCAGGGAACACCCTGGCTTAGGTGTTGCGTCTCCTTTCGCTGGAACGCGTACGGACACTTCGGATCTTCTCAATCTGATGCTCGATGGCCAGAATGCCTTCAATAATCCAGGAGGAATGCGTCCCCCCACTGTTTTGGGAACAGCTTTTGGTCAGGCTGGGGCTGAGCTACCTCCCAGTGTACGCCAGGAATTGCTTTCCAAGATTATCGGCAACACCACCAGCCGTTCCAACTGCTTTGCGGTCTGGGTGACTGTGGGCTATTTTGAGGTGGTGAGTGATCAGGGTGGGACAGGAAGCACCTACGCTCCACAGATGATCCTGGGCATGGAAATGCAGCCCCGCACCCGCCGGCGCTTCTTTTCCATGATCGACCGCACCCAGTTGGAAGCGTGGCGGGTAGAATTGTCCCCCGGTTCAGGCATAGTTCCAGCTACCAATGTTGATCCGATGACTGGTCAGCTAATTTTGCAAGTTTCCGTGCCCTTGTCACAACTTTTCTACAACGCCCCTTCTGGCCCGATCAATTTGGCCGCTGGTACCATTTTCCAATCCTCCACCGGAAAATCCTACCCAATTAAATATGAAACCCCAACTGCACTCGCCTCGGTTTTAACCTTCGATCCCAACACCTTATATGAGGAAACCGTGGAAGTGGTGGATTTAGGCGGCGGTGCCCCTGGGGTCTATCTGCAAAGGCCTCATGGCGTGAACGGGGTTCCAGTTACTGTCTGCAGCCGTGGTAACCCCGGCCCGATCCCGTTCCGGCAGGTGAATCTGGATGATTTGCAAAAGAAAGGCCTGATTCCGTATTTTCAGGTGCTGGAGTGAGTTAGGGTTATGTGTCGGTATTCTTGTATTTTTTCCCGGACGATTCTTCACGGTCTTTCATTAGGGAGGGTTCAGCTCATGACCAGATACGCAAACAGGCCACGCGGTGGCTTCACACTCATCGAACTGCTGGTGGTGATCGCCATCATTGCCGTGCTGATGAGCCTGATGGTGGGCGCCGTACAAAAAGTACGCGAAGCCGCCAACAACCTGCAATCCTCCAACAACCTCCGCAATATTGGCTTGGCAGTTACCAACTGTGCCACCCAAAACAAGGGAAAACTTCCCCCTGGCTTTGGGTCCTTCCGCCAAAGTCAGCCTGCCACCGCTTTTGTACATTTGTTACCTTTCCTTGATCAAGACACCATGTATCGCGCTTACATGTCAAACTGCACATTGCCTGCTGGGTATACGGGAGCAATCAACTCCGGTTTTCCCTTCACAAAAATCTTCCAGGCCAACAACGATGTTTCGAACACCGGATCTTCTTCTGTCACGAGTTATTGCCTCAATGCCCTGGTTTTTTTCGCTGCCAATACCCAGGGCAGCATAGCCCCAACATCTGGAAGTAGCCTGTCATTCCGCCAGGACAAGGATTTTGTCAATGGTGGCTCGAATAGCGTGATTGGCCTCGAAAAGTCGGCAGTTTGTGGTTTTTATGGTGACCCCCCCACCGCTGCAATTATCCAACACCTCTGGGCGGGAGAAGTTACCAGCAGCGGTATATTTGCCCGAATTGGTTTTGGCCCATCCACCTATGCTGGTCCGCTAGTGAGGGCAGACCAAATGCGTTGCGCCAATAAAATGGCAAATGATTCCTTTTTCCAATCCTTCACGATGTCCGGATTCCATGCGGTGATGGCCGATGCCCATGTGGTGAATGTTTCTGCCAATGTGAATTCGGTGGTTTTCAATGCCGTTTGTAATGTTGGCATCCAAGGGTCCCCTCAGGCTTTTGCTGAATTTGACGATTGATACTCTAGGCAGTTGCTTTTTTTCAGAGTCTCATCCCCGCCCGGCTCCTGGCGGGGGTGAAATTTTTTTCATCCCCGCCTCATAGGGCTCTCACCCGGCCCGGCTTACTCTTGCCTATGCCATGGCGAAATGCCATGGCTGGGGAGAGTGGTTCTGGTGCAAACTGACGCGAGTGTTTTTCTGCTGGAAACCGGTGCCGGCCTGCTGGTACTGACTGCCGCCTTGCTTGTACTGGCCGGCTGGTGGTGGGGTTGGGCTGTACCCGGCGCCCTGGTGGCTGCCGAGGTTTGCGGACTGACCGCGCTGTTATTTGCCCTGCTAGGTGCCCAGGTCTCGCCCCGGGTGCTGGGGGCCTTCAGCGTATGTCTGCTTCTCAGCCCTTTATCGCATCTGAACGGTTGGTTCCTGAGCCTGCTGCGCCGGCCGGTGGCCGTGGCTGTGGCCCTGGCAGGTACGGGTTTAGCCCTGGTGCTGGTGCCAGTCATCCGGGATGAGTTAACCCTGTTCGACCACGCTAATGAACTGCTGGTGGCCCGCCAGGAAATTCCAACGCCCGAACTGGAAGAATCGCTGGAAACCGTGGGAATCACCACCACCGGCCAGACGATCCCTCTTTTTCATCCCCTGTTAGACACCGAGATGGCGGGCGATGAGGTTGCCTGGCTGGCCCAGGGTGATTGGGAGTACCGGGTCATCCGCCTGGGTGATGCCACGCTGGAAGCCAACTGCCATGGTCATGTCTTTGCCCATGGCAAGTTCTGGGTTCTGGGTAGGCATGTGAGCGTGATTTTGCAGGAAAACAGCTACGAAGAATCTGCAAATCCCTTGCCAGGGGATCTGGCCATCTATCGCGATAGCAGTGGCATGGTGTCGCATTCGGGTGTGGTACGGGGCCTGATGCCGGGTGGCGCCCCGCTGGTGGAAAGCAAATGGGGCCTGCTGGGAATCTTTCTGCACACGGCCATCGATTGCCCCTACGACAAAAGCGACCTGCGCTATTACCGCCATCCCACCCGCACCAGTCACCACCTCGACACCGAAGAGCTGCGCTAGGGCAGGCTACACCCCACAGCCAACCGGACTACCCTCGCCGCCATTTCCAGACCACCTTCAACCCCTCAAACCACAACACACTGACAATCCCCGCGATGGCACAGAAGGCCAGGTCGTCCCAGTGCAGCGTTGAAAAATGGAAGATTTCCCGCAATAAAGGCACATACAACGCCAGCGCCAGGAAAAAAATACTGCCACCGAAGACTGCCCAGAGTGCGGGGTTGGGTGTTCGCAGCGTGGCAACCATGGGGCTCGACCAGGAACGATTGGCAAAGATCAGCCCCAGATTGGCCAGCACCAGGGTGGTGAAACTGAGGGCGATGGCATCATCGCTGTCTCGTAGCCCCCCCAATGCCGCCAAATATACTCCAAGCACAATCACCAGCACACTGGCCCCCTGCAGCAGGCCCAACCCGAGAATGCCCCCGCCAAACAGGGGGGCCGCCGGGTCGCGGGGCGGACGATTCATCAGATCAGCCTCTTCCGGCTCGGCCTCGAACACAATTGAGCATGCCGGGTCGATCACCAGTTCCAGAAACAGAATATGCACAGGCAACAGGGCCAGCGGACCACCGAGCAGCACGGGCAGCAGCGACATGCCAGCAATGGGCACATGCACCGCCACAATGTAAGTCATGGCTTTTTGAAGATGGTCGAAAATGCGGCGGCCCATGCGGACCGAGCGCACGATCGAGGCGAAATCATCATCCAGCAACACCAGGGAGGAAGCCTCGCGGGCCACATCGGTCCCCCTGCCGCCCATGGCGATGCCGATATGCGCCGCTTTCAGAGCGGGGGCGTCGTTGACGCCATCGCCGGTCATGGCAACCACCTCGCCGTTGGCCCGCAGCGCATTCACCAGCCGCAATTTCTGCTCGGGGACCATACGGGCAAAAACAGTCGCAGTGGCGACGCAGCTGCGCAGTTCGGTTGCATCGAGCCGGTCCAGCTCTGGCCCGGTGATGATGGCGTCGAGGGGCTCCAGGCCAGCCTGTAGGGCGATGGCACGGGCGGTGGTGGGATGATCGCCGGTGATCATCACCACACGGATACCCGCGGCCCGGCATTCGGCAATGGCGGCCGGCACTGTGTCGCGGAGTGGGTCCGCCAGGCCGACCAGCCCCATCATCTCAAAGGTGAAGTCATGCTGCTCGCCCGGCAATCCCTGCTGGCGGAACAGCCCCCGGGCCACCCCCAGCACGCGCAAACCATCCTCGGCCATCGCCGCCACCCGCCGGCCCAGGGCCTGGGTGCTGGCTTTGTCGAGATGGCAAAGATCGGCGACAGCCTCGGGTGCCCCTTTGGCGGCCAGCACATAGTCCTTGCCAGTAGGCGATTTCCAGACATGCGACATTGCCAGCAAACTGGGTGACAGGGGGTATTCCCGTTCCAGGGTCCAGTCGGCGTGCAGGTGTTCTGTCTGGGCCAGACTACCGTTGCCCAGGTCGTGGAAGGCTTTTTCCATCGGATCGAACGGGTCACGCTGGCTGGCCAGGATGCCAAACTCGACAATCTCGTGGAATTCTTCTGGCAGTTCGCCGGTGGCGGGCTGGCTGAGTTCGAGGACGCTATCGTCCACCACCAACTTGCGGATGGTCATGCGATTAGCGGTCAGGGTGCCGGTCTTGTCGACGCATAGCACCGTGGTGGATCCCAGGGTTTCGATGACCGGCACCCGACGGGCCAGCACCTGCATGCGCGACAGGCGCCAGGCCCCAAGGGCCAGGAAGATGGTCAGCACCACCGGGAATTCCTCGGGCAGCATGGCCATTGCCAGGGTGATGCCCGCCAGAAACCCCTCCAGCCAATTGCCCCGGCTGATGCCGTACAGGAGCACAGCGGCCGCGCAGAGTGACAATCCTACCGTGGCCACCCGCCGGACCAGCAAGCCGATCTCCCTTTGGAGACGGGTTTGCCCGACTTCAACCGATTCAAGCGCCTTGCCGATATGGCCCATTTCGGTGTCGATGCCAGTGGACAGCACGCGGGCCAGGCCCTGGCCCTGCACGACCAGGGTGCCCGAAAAAATGAACGGAAGGTCTTCGCCTCCCGGCCTGGTGATAGCCCGCACGCCATCCCAGGCGATTTTGCGGACTGGCACGGATTCCCCGGTCAGCAGCGATTCGTCGATCGCGAGGCTGGTTGCCTGGAGGACCACCGAATCAGCCGGAATGCGATCCCCCTCAGCGACAACCAGCAGGTCATCGGGGACTACCTCCCGCCCGGCAATGCGGCTCCGCTTGCCATCGCGGACCACCAGGGCGCGTGGGCTCGACAGGTCACGCAAGGCCTCCAGGGCCCGTTCGGTTTTTCGCTCCTGATACAGGGTGATGCCCAGCACCACAAAAACAAAGCCAAGCAACATCAGGGCTTCGCGCACATCCCCCAGAAAGAGGTAGATCGAGCCGCAAGCCAGCAGCAGCAGGAACATTGGCTCACGGACCACATCGAGGGCGGTGGCAAGAATACCGCGGCTTTTTGTGGAAGGGAGCTCGTTGGGCCCGTGGGTACGCAGCCTCTGGGCCGCAGTCGCAGCCGACAGGCCGCTGGTTGTGTCGCCCAGGGTGCTGGTTTCGGTCATTCCGGCCAGGCCTCGGTCGTCGCAGTTTTGGCGGCTGGTGCCGTTTTCCGGGATTCCCGGAGACCCCCGCTGCCTTCAATCTATAACGCCCAGGCAATGCTGTAGTTCGGCTTACGCAGACGGTGCCGACTTGGGGCTGGCCAACCATCAACGCCCTGGCTGGGGTGCAGGCAGAATCTCCGCGCCATCGGGCATTTCACCTGGCAACCTCATGCGGGGAGGGGCAGCCTCAAGGTTGGCACCGGAGGGCCAATTGTCTTCCAGCATGAGGCCAGCCAGCACGCTGGCTGATTTCCACATGTCTCCCAGCACCCGGATAAATTCGATGCGGGTCTGCGCCACAGCGCGCTGGGCCTCCAGCACGCGCAAATACTCAAACTGGCCACCCTGGTAGGCCTTTAACGACAACTGATAGGTTTCGTTTGCTTTGGGGATGATCCGCTCGCGGTAACGCTCGGCCAGCTTGCGCGAGGCGATGTACGAGGCATAGGCGTCAGACAACTGGTAAACCAGGTCATTCTCAACCCGGCCCACCTGCTGGATCGATTCCCCCACCATGGCTCGGGCCGACTGCACATTACCCTGATTTCGGTCAAACAGGGGCACCGTCACGCCCATGCCAATATCCCAATCATTCGACCGGTTCTGCCCCTGGCGAGTGTAACCGGCCAGCAGTTTCAGATTGGGAATCGGCTCGACCCGGGCGCGCGTCAGTAAAATCTGATTGGCATCAACGCCCAGTTGGGCCCGGCGAATATCCGGGTGGATGGCCAGCACATAAGTCCGCAGCTTTTCCAGATCGTAATCGGGGAGGAGGGCGTCGAGTGAGCCAAGGACAGGCATAAAAGGCAGATCCTGCACCCCCACACTGGACACCATGCGACGGTAAGTGGCGGGAATCTGTTGCTGGGTAGCCAGCAGGTCGGCGCGATACCGCTCCAGATCCACTTCCAGCTGCACCACATCGAGTCGGGCTACCAGCTTGCCTTTGAGCAATTTTTCGGAAGTATCAACCGAATTTTCCGCCAGTTTCACCACCGCATCGAGGATTTCAGCCCGACGCTGCAGGGTGATGAGCTGGAAAAAGTCCTGCCGCACCGCCGTGAACAGTTTGTAGCGCTCACTGATCACCGCCAGGGTTGCCTGATCGACTTCCTTCAGAGCCGCGCTGCGGTTGAGCTGGAGCTTCCGCGCGGTGACAATCTCCTGAGTCACCAGAGGGGCACTCCAGATGCCTCCAGGGCCGGTTTTGTCAGCGATTTCGTTGCCCAGGATATCCACGGTGGGGTTGGGATAAAGGCCCACCTGCAGTGCCTTGCCCCGAGCGGCATCCACCGCCAGCTGAACCTGCGCCAGGCGCGGATTGCGTTCCACCGTCATGCGGATCAGATCGCCCAACTGCAAAGGCAGACTGTCATCCTCCTGCCCAAGGGCGGGTATCACGAGCAACCCACCCAGCAGGAGTGGTAGCAGCAGCCTTGCAGCGGTGATGCGAATGATCATGGGAGAAATATCGGCAGGAATTACCGGCCTTCTTCACCCAATCGTCACCCTCCCGGCAATTTGCACAAGATGCATAATCCTCATAATCAGTTCACGGGAACGAGGCGGATCTGTCGCAAATGGATCGTATGCCCCTCACTCTGAAATCCCACCGGGCCATCTTTCAGCCGGGAGGTGCCTGAGGCAACCGGCGTGCCGTTCACCTTCACGGCCACTGAGCCATCTGCCTTGCAGGTGATCTCGGTGCTGTTCCATTCGCCCAGGGGCTTGAGCACCTTGTTCAGGGCTTCCTGATCGAACTGGTTGTTCTCTACTTTCACCCCCATCGGATAAATTTTGCCATGATCCTTGTAGCGGCCCTGCGGCTCGAGGCATACCGGCCAGATCTTGTTGAGCGGGGCTTGCAGGTGGATCAGGGCGCCCGAGTTGCTTTCCGGAGTGCTTCCCTTGGGGTAAAGCCAATCGAAGCTGAGGCGGTAATTGCTGAAGGATTTGTCGCTGTGGATCATGCCCAGCACCTTGCCATCAATGATCAGCACCCCCTCCCTGGCAGTGAAATAGAGGCTGGTGTCTTTGCCCTGATCCTTGGGGGCCAGAACGATTTTCCAGCCTTCGAGGTCTTTGCCGTTGAACAAGGATCCGGTTTCTCCGGGCTGGCCGGCAAACAGGGCGGCGCCAGTCAGGCAACCGAAGAAGCAGAGCAGGGTTGAGAGTCTTCGCATGGGTAAATTCCTCGCAAGTCAGTGACGGAACGCGCCGATTGTAAAGGCACAGCCTGACCGCGACAACTACCCAGGCCGGTTGACGGGCCCGGGGGGCTTCCACTAGGATCAACCCTTTGGCGGTTGCATCATGGAGAGGTGACAGAGCGGCCGATTGTGCAGCACTGGAAATGCTGTGTGGGGGAAACTTCACCGGGGGTTCGAATCCCCCCCTCTCCGCTATTCAACACCCTGTTGAAAATCATATGCCGCAAGTTCTTTACCCACAAGGACTTGCGGCGTATTTCCTTGCTGTGCCGTAGCTGATTGGTGCACATTTGGTGCAAACTGATGCACCAGAAGGCGCCGGTAATGGCTAGCAAACGCAGTTGCTTTTTTATCAGCAAGCACATTGGCCATGTACCCGCCGTTTATGGCGATTTGCCATTTCCCCGCAGGCTGGTTACTTTTTCATTCCTGGATAGCTGGATCGCAACTCCCAGGTGCGGCCATTCCCCGTCTGTAAACATGCGGTTAGAGTGACAGCATGGGCTGATAATGCTTTAGGAGTGTGCCACCATGTCGATGCTGATCTGCCTTGTCGGTTCCATGGTGCTACCGGCCCAGTCCGCGGGGGAGCGGCCCAATATCGTCTTCATCATGACCGACGACCACGCCGCTCATGCCATCTCCGCTTACGGCAGCAAAGTCAACAAAACTCCACATATTGACAAGCTAGCTTCCGAGGGCATCCGGCTCGATCGCTGCTTTGTCACCAATTCCATCTGTACCCCCAGTCGGGCTGCCATCCTGACGGGCAAATACAGCCACAAAAATGGTGTGCCGGTTTTCAATCGCTTCGATGGCGGTCAGCAGACTGTCGCCAAGTTGCTGCAGGCTGGTGGCTATCACACTGGCATATTTGGCAAATGGCACCTGGGTAGCGATCCCACTGGTTTTGACCGATGGAAGATTTTGCCAGGCCAGGGGGCCTATTATGACCCAACCTTTTATACTTCGAGCGAGAACAAAAAAGAAACCGGCTACTGCACCGACCTGATCACCGATTTTTCCCTGGATTTCATCAATAACCGCCCGCTGGACAAGCCTTTTTTCCTGATGTGTCATCACAAGGCGCCCCACCGCAATTGGCAACCCCGAGCCGACAAAAAGGCCAAATGGGCCACGATTAAAGTGCCTCTGCCGGCAACATTCGATGATGACTTCACTGGCAAAGCCGATGCCGCCCGTGAAGCAACCATGCGGGTGGCCGACCACCTCACTCCCGGCGATGTCAAGGAGAAGCCGCCTGAAGGCTTGTCTGGCCAGGACCTGAAAGTGTG
>QWOS01000116.1 GCA_003669555.1 Planctomycetota bacterium | reverse complement strand
CGATCTGTTCTTTCAGCGTGTAAGCCTTCGACCTGGAGCGCCAGTCAAGTTGGTTCAGACGCGGCATGGAGGAAAGCTCCTCCTCCAGGCGGTCCAGATCAACCGTCAGGCTCATCAGGTCTCGGATAATGCTGGAAACCAAAGGGACCATCGCCTGGGATTCCTCCCAGGTGAGGACATCACCCGATGAAATCGAGGGTGAAGCCCCCCTGTCCAGGTTCCGCTCTTCGGACCTGCCGCTCATACGGTGGCTCCCCATCCGGGCCTAATGAACTCTTGCCAATGCTCAGGATAGTGGTGAAACCACCCTCGCACCCAATCCATCGGCCACCCGGAAGGAAGGGCTGAACTCCGGCAGGAAGATCTTCGGCAGGAAGACTGGCAAACCTTCCGCCCCTTCCGTTCAGGACGAAACTAACGGCTGGGGCGTTGGGAAAGTAGCAAAAAAAACCAAGAGGGACGCTGGCTGGAGACTCCCCCGACCCGGGGCATGTCAGCCATCCCGCCAAAGAACAAATCCTTCCAGGGCATAGTACTCAGGCAAGCCAAGGATATCAAAGGTGTGGGCCGTGTTTTTGTTACGATCTTCAGCTCGTTGCCAGAATTCACGGGCATCACTGCCCCCGGGGAACATGGCTTTGTCTTTTTGCGATTGATGTCGGAAAATAGCTGATTTTTTCTGGTTCATCACTTCCGGGCTTAGGGGCACGGCCCGTTCAATCTCGTGTGGGGCCCATTCTTCCCAGGCGCCCCGGTACAGCCAGACCTCGAAATCGGTGCCCAGGGCGCGGACTTTACGCACCGCAGCATAGACGGCTTCGGCGCACACCCGGTGGGTGCCATGCGGGTCGGAAAGCTCCCCGGCGACATAGATCTGCGAGGGGCGCAAGCGCTGCAGCAGGTCGGCGATATCGTCGATGTCCTGATGGTGGATGGGCGCTTTGGCAATGGTACCAGTCCGGTAGAAACGCAAATCCATGAAGTGAAGCAACTCAGCAGGCACACCGCAGGCAATAGCCCCGGCGCGGGCTTCGGTGGTGCGAATCAACCCCTTGACCTTCAGCACATCTTCCGAATCACCCTCACCTGGGGCTTTCTGGTCAAGAAAATCGCGCACCCGGTCCAGCACCTGGGAGGTTCGGTCCGCATCGATCCCGAAAATGCGGTTGAATTCACTGACAAAGTCGGCGAAGCGCAAGGCATCGTGATCAAAAACGGCAATATTGCCGCTGGTCATGTAAGCGATATGCACCTGATGCCCCTGGTCGGCCAGGCGAATGATGGTGCCGCCCATGCTGATCACATCGTCATCAGGATGGGGGCTGAAAACCAGCACGGTCTTGTTCCCCTCCCCCGCCGGTTTGGGGCTCAGGGTGGCATTGAGTTCATCGAAAACCCGTTGGCAAATAACACTGGCCGGACCATGGTCCCGTGCCAGGGTGTGCAGGTGGTGCTCGCGAAAATCGTCCTCGGCCAGTTTCAGCAAACCCTTGCCGGTGGTGAGCGACAGGTCAATAACTGCCCGCCGGATCAGGTGGGGAGTCCACTCCACCGGGCCGCAACTCCATGGACGGCGGAGCGCGGTAAGCTGGCTGGCGGCAGCCTGGTCTATCAGGAAAGTGGCGTTGTTGTGTTCCTGCAGAAAGCTGGCCGTGACCGACTCGGTGATCGGCTCCTCCACCGCCTTGCACACAATCGAGGCCTTGTGTTCGCCAAAAGCCAGCAGAACCACCTGGCGTGCGTCCAAAATGGTGCCAACTCCCATGGTGAGAGCCATGGTTGGCACATTTTCCTCACCGAAAAAATTGCTGGAGGCATCGCGTCGGGTGACCGGGTCGAGCGTCACCCGGCGGGTTCGCGAATGCCGGCTGCTGCCCGGCTCGTTGAAGCCAATGTGGCCGGTCCGGCCAATTCCCAGGATCTGCAGGTCGATGCCACCGGCTTTCTGGATTTCGCGCTCGTAACGCAAGCAGTATTCCTCCACCGTCTCAGAGGGGGTATCGCCCTGGGGGATATGAATGTTTGCGGCGGGGATATTCACATGGTCATAAAAAGTTTCCCGCATCCAGCGGTTATAACTTTGCGGATCAACCGGGCTCATCGGGTAGTATTCATCGAGATTGAAGGTGATTACCCGGGAAAAATCCAGCCTCTCCTCGCGGTGCAGGCGGATCAGTTCGCGGTACAGGCCAACGGGTGTGGATCCTGTGGGCAAGCCCAGCACTGCGTGGCTACCCTCACCATTTTTGCGGCGTATGAGCGATTCCACCTGCCGGGCCAGATTCCGTACCGCTTCCTCGCTGCTGGCGTGGACCTGGGTGGGGATTCGGGTACGGGGAAGGAGATGGCTTGCCATGGGGTGGGTTCGGACCTGTGGCCCGCAATTGAGGTTGTGTCACCCACAGTGCGGGAGGAAACCGGCAGACTCCGCTGGCACCCTGGTTCCCGATTGTTGGCGGTTCCTGTTTACTCTAGATTAAAGTGGGGAGAACAGTCTGCCAACTTGAATCCGTAGACGGTTGTTCTTGCGGATAACCTGAACCTGCCCTGCAATGCAATTACCCCACACCTGTGAATGGATTTCCTCACGATGATCGAGCTATGGGTCAACGGCGACAAGCAATCTTTTCCGGCACCCACCACGGTGGAAGGTCTGCTTGGGTGGCTGCGCATGCCATCCGATCGGGTGGCAGTGGAGGTGGACCGGGTTCTGGTTCCCCGGCGGGAACATCCCACCCGCCAAATAGCCGGTGGTGAAATGGTGGAGATCGTTACTTTGGTGGGAGGAGGCTCAGTCGCTGGCCCGGAACCAGCCGATACCCCTCTGAGGATCGGCAAATTCAGCTTCACCAACAGGCTTTTCACCGGGACGGGGAAATATTCCTCCCTCGAACTGATGCGCGAAAGCCTCGATGCTTCCGCTTGCGAGGTCACCACGGTTGCGGTCCGACGAGAACGGATGGTTGACCGTACTGGCCGGAACCTGCTTGATTTTCTTGATTTGGCTCGGCTGACCATCCTTCCCAATACCGCAGGCTGCTTCAGCGCCGAGGATGCCATACGCCATGCCAGACTGGGGAGGGAGCTCCTCGCCAATCTGGGAAACCCTGGTGCAGACTGGGTGAAGCTGGAGTGTCTGGGTGACCCTCGTACCCTGCTGCCAGATCCGCTTGACACGCTGCGTGCGACAGAAATCCTTGTCAATGAAGGGTTTACGGTGCTTGTCTATTGCAGCGATGACCCGGTTCTGGCCCGGCGCCTGAAAAAACTGGGTGCGGCCAGTGTGATGCCTGCGGGCAGTCCCATTGGAAGTGGCCAGGGTATCCTCAATCCCAATAATTTGCGGATCATTCTCGAGGACCTCAAAGGTGACGACCCGGAATACCCGGTGATTGTCGATGCCGGGGTGGGGGCGGCCAGTGATGTGGCAGTTGCCATGGAACTGGGCTGCGACGGGGTCTTGCTCAACACCGCCATCGCTGGTGCCACCCATCCGGTCCGGATGGCCCATGCGATGCGCCATGCCCTGGCGGCAGGCCGACATTCGTTTTTGGCCGGCAGAATCCCGAAGAAACTGTATGCCCAGGCGTCGAGCCCCATGGAGGGGCGGATAGCTGTTCAGCCACCTGGGAAGTGATGTCTTGGGGAATTCGCCTTGTTGACAAGCGGGTTCCTCGCGAGAATCAAATCTGGAGACGGGCGAGGCGGGAAACTGAACACCCGGTCAGGCCCGCGATTTGGAAGTGCCAGCAGGAGAAGCCAAGCAATGGTCGAGCGTCGCAAGGAACTGAACCAGCGTTACAAGCGGAAGAAGAAGCTGGCCAAGTTGAAGGGCCGCATGTCCTTGGCTAGCACGCCTGGTGACAAGGATCTCATTCTCCAGAAAATCCTGAAAATCAGCCCGTGGTGGTCCGAGTCTGCCACGCCTCCTCAGGGTGGCAAGCGTTCTGCCCCTTCGCCCAGGAAGCCCAAGCCCGCCACTGCCGGCCCTCGCAAGAAACCAGGCGCCTGATTGCAGAGGCAGCTTTTGCCCCGCGTTCCTGCCCAGTTCCTTCCGGGAGAAAGAATCCATGCCATGGCTGAGTGTCGTCCTTGCCCGCAAGGCTGGGGCGGTTGGGGATGGCATTGAGATCCGCGGCTGGGTCCGAACCCGTCGCGCTTCCAAGGGTGGATTCAGCTTTCTCGAAGTGAACGACGGTTCCTGTCTGGCCAACCTGCAGGTGGTGGTGGGTGCTGATCTGCCCAACTACCAGACTGATGTGCTTCGGCTGTCAGCCGGCTGTAGCGTGGTGGTGGAGGGATCGATCAAGGCTTCTCCCGCCAAGGGCCAGGCCACCGAATTGGTCGCCACGGCTGTGCGTGTGCTGGGTTGGGCCGATCCAGCCACTTACCCCATGCAGAAAAAGGGGCACAGTTTCGAGTTCCTGCGCACCCAGGCCCATTTGCGGCCCCGTACCAATACCTTTGGCGCGGTGGCCCGGGTTCGCAATCAGGTTTGTTCCAGTATTCATTCCTTTTTCCAGGAAAAAGGCTTTCTCCTGGTACACACCCCCATCATCACCGCCAGTGATTGCGAAGGGGCGGGCCAGATGTTCAAGGTGACCACCCTTGATCTCAACAACCCACCCAGGTTGCCGGATGGCAAAATTGATTATGCTGCTGATTTTTTTGGCAAACCCACCCACCTGACTGTCAGTGGTCAGCTTGAGGGGGAGACCTACGCCTCGGCGCTGGGTCGTATCTACACATTTGGCCCCACCTTCCGGGCCGAGAATTCAAACACCGCCCGGCATCTTGCCGAGTTCTGGATGATTGAACCCGAAGCAGCTTTTTTCACCCTGCTCGACAACATGGATCTGGCGGAATCGTTCCTCAGGCGGATTGCCGCCGATGTGTTGAAGCACTGCGACGAGGATCTGGATTTTTTCACCAGCCGTGTCGACAAGGAGGCCCGGGCTGCTCTCGAGCAGCTTGCCACAGTGCCTTTTCGCCGCATCAGTTACACCGAGGCCGTGCGCCTGCTGGAAAAATCAGGTGAAACCTTTGAATATCCGGTGAGCTGGGGCATCGATCTGCAGAGTGAGCACGAGCGCTGGCTGACCGAGAAGCAGTTCAAGCAGCCAATCATTGTTTTTGATTATCCTCGCGAGATCAAAGCCTTTTACATGCGCCTGAATGATGATGGCAAAACCGTCCGGGCCATGGATGTGCTGGTGCCCCGGGTCGGTGAAATCATCGGTGGCAGCCAGCGCGAAGACCGGCTGGATGTGCTGGAACAGCGCATGCGGGAAAGCCATCTCGATCCCGAGGCTTACTGGTGGTACCTCGACCTCCGACGCTATGGGTCGGTTCCGCATGCGGGCTTTGGCCTGGGACTTGAGCGACTGGTGCAGATGGTGACCGGCATGGCCAACATCCGCGATGTCATTCCTTTCCCGCGCACGCCGCAATCGGCCGATTTCTGAGTCCGGCTTCCCATCCGCTGGCCATGATGGTTGTGGTTGTGGCCAGGGTGGGATCAGTCAAAGAAACGATAATAAAAAATGCACCAGAGCGCACTGAAAGCGTCGCGGATGCCGATTTTTTTGCCTTCAGCGTAAGTTCGCCCTGCATAGCTCACTGGCACTTCATAGACCCGCCAGGTCGATCGGGACCGGCTGATCTTGGCGGTGACTTCGGGCTCGAATCCAAAACGATTCGACTTCAGGGGCATTCCCTGCAAAATTTCCCGACGAAAAACCTTGTAGCAGACCTCCATATCGGTCAGATTCAGGTTGGTCATGGCGTTGGAAAGGGTGGTGAGCACCTTGTTTGCGACGGTGTGCCAAAAATAGAGGACCCGATGGCTTTCGCCGATGAAGCGCGAGCCGAAAACCGCGTCAGCCTTGCCTTGCAGGATGGGCAGTAGCAGCTTCGGGTAGTCTGCCGGGTCGTATTCGAGGTCGGCGTCCTGAATCAGGATCACCGTTCCGGTGCAGTGCGAAAAACCAGTGCGCAAAGCAGCTCCTTTCCCCTGGTTCACCTCATGGAAAACGACGCGGGTATTACTATCCGCCAAACGGGGTAGCATTTCGCGAGTGCCATCCGTGCTGCAGTCATCGATCAGGATGATCTCCATGGGAATGGCCTGGGCCCTGACCCGACGCAGAACCTCCTCGATCCAGCGGATCTCGTTATAAACCGGAATCACTACGGAAAGTTTGAAACCGGCTGGGAATTGCAGCATTCCCAATTGCCGGCATGCGGGTTCACCCAGCAGATGCTGCATCAAGTCCTGTTTTGCCGCGGCGTTCAGGCTGGTCAGGGCCCTGACAAGCTGCTCGCACTGGACCTGGTTGGCTGATAGCTGCTCCAAGAATCACCTCCGGCAAATTCGGGCCCGGATCTTCCCGGGCCTGGGGTATGCTTGTGGACGCTAAATAATGCCCACACCAAACTCCCCGCACAACCCCAGCCGTAGCACACTTCGGGCAAAAACAGACTGCCTTGACCCCGCAGGGGCGCGGGCGTATTCTCCGCCCGCGATAAAGTCATCCTGGCCCTGCGGGGAGTTGAATCATGGTAGAAAAAACACCGGTTCCATTGTGCGATGTGCAAATCACTACCCGGGAATTGCGCCCCCAACTCGATGCGGCCCTGAAACGGGTGCTGGATTCGGGCCAAATGATTCTCGGGCCTGAAGTGACCGCTCTGGAAAAAGAACTGGCACAGTATTGCCAGGCAAACTTTGCCCTGGGGTGTGGCTCGGGGACAGATGCCCTTTCCCTGGCTTTGCTGGGACTGGAAATTGGCCCAGGGGACGAGGTGATTTTGCCACCCTACACCTTTTTTGCCACAGTGGGCTCGATAGTCCGGGCGGGGGCCACCCCTGTTTTTTGTGATATCGATCCGGTTACCTTCAATATTGATCCGTACCAGATTGAAAGCAAGATCACGGCGAAAACCAAGGCAATTATGGTGGTGCATCTTTTTGGCCAATGTGCCGAAATGGATCCCATTTGGTCGATGGCCGAGCGTCATAACCTGTTGGTGATCGAAGATGCGGCCCAGAGCCTGGGTGCCGAATACAAGGGACGGCGTGTGGGAACCCTCGGAGCGGTGGCCTGCCTCAGCTTTTATCCCAGCAAAAACCTGGGTGGCTTCGGTGATTCGGGAGCGGTCACCACCAACGATCCCGAATGGGCCGACCGGATGCGCATCTTGCGCGCCCATGGGATGGAGCCACGCTACTACCACCATCTGGTGGGCTGGAACGCCCGGATCGATGCCATCCAGGCCGCCCTGCTACGAGTGAAATTGCCCTACCTTGACCGCTGGATTTCCGAGCGCCGCGAGGCTGCCAAACGCTACGATGCCATGATTGAAACAAATCACCTGCAAACTTTATTGGTTCGCCCCACAGAGGTGAAGGGGCGCCTGCATACATACAATCAATATGTTGTCAGAGTGCAGCACGGCCGTCGTGACGGATTGATGGTTCATCTGAAGGACCGGCAGATAGGCTGCGAAATATACTACCCGCTATCACTGCACCAGCAGCCGTGTTTTCAGTCACTAGGGCTGAATTTCGGGTCGTTCCCGGCCAGCGAGGAAGCGCAAAAAACCACGCTGGCGTTGCCTATTTTCCCGGGAATCACCGAGAAACAGCAAACAATCGTGGTGGATGCCTGCGTGGAATTCCAGCGGCAGTCGCTGCGTGCGGCGGCTTGAAATAAAAACTTCAATAATTCTCGGTTTTTTATCAACCTGCCGGCCGGGAAGAGCGTAAGATCTCCCATAGAGCGCACGCCTGGGGGATGGCTCCGGGCGTTTTTCCTGGCAGGGTTGGGCAGTTCGCTTTAATTTGCCCAGCGGCAGAGTCCGTTCAGTCAGGATGAATGAACGGTCCGAGAGGGATTCATGGCTTCCAAGAAATTAGGCGTCAACAACCGTAAGGCAATCTTCATTCAACTGGTTGAATTGCAGGATTCAGGTATAACCGTCCGCGATTCCAAGCAGCAGATTCTCGACAAGTTCGGGATTGAAGACGAAGAGTTGCAAGCGATCGAGGATGAGGGTCTGGATCAACAATGGCCACCTTTGGGTGTTGCGGACCCCAAGCTGGCCAAGGCTGCTCGCTGACCCTGTTCCTGCATCATTGACCAACCAGAAAGCCCTGCCGTTCAGTCGGTGGCCGGAATCTCTGGTTTTCCTCTCCCCGGCGGGAATTTTCCGCCGGGGATTTTTATTGCAATGCTGAAGTCAGTGCTATCAGGGCTGCTCGATCAGATGCACGCCCTTTTTATTGCTGGTGACAATGTCCAGTTTGCCATCCCCGTTGATGTCGATGACCTGAAACTGTGTGCCCACGCCGCAACCGTTGGCCAGTTCGATGGGGGTGAATTTCAGCATGCCATCTTTGCCTCGGGATCCCTTGAACTGATAGACGGCAGGATTCTGCGCCGAACCAGGTTCGGAGCGACCGTGTGACCACCAGCGCTTTCCGGTGACAAAATCAGGAGTGCCATCCCGGTCCAGGTCCACCAGGGCCAGGGCATGGGTTTCGGAAACCATTTTAGGGTACATGTCCATTCTGGTGAAAGAGCCATCGGGTCGTTGTTTGTGCCACCAGATCCCGTATTTGTGGGCCGAGCTGCTGATCACATCGTTCAGGCCATCGTTATCCACATCGACCACAACCATGTCCGCGCAGGCTTCACCCAGTTTGGCAGGATGGAAAGTCCAGGGGCCGTCTGCTTTGGCTCCATTGACCGGTTGTTCCCACCAGCCGTCGGTGCAGATGACATCGTTCCTGCCATCCTTGTTGACATCTCCCACTCCCAGCCCATGCGAAAACTTGCGGGTGCCGGGCATTTCCTTGCCAGGTGCGGAGGGCGCGCTGATGGGGTGCATTTCCCAGATGGCATTGGGATCAGAGGCCGGGGTAAACCAGGCCATCTGCCCTTCGGTTTCCTTTCCTTTGGGCTGCCATCCCATGACGATCACTTTTTTACCCGTGCCAAACAGGTCGGCCTGGAGAGGGGTTTCGTTGCAAGCCGAGTGCCAGATTTCGTGCTGGGCCCAGAGATCGTCTTTGCCTTGAGGGTTTTCGAACCAGTGGCAAGGCGCGCCGGGGAAACCAACGACCATCAGGTCGGGCCAGCCATCTTTGTTGATGTCTTCTGACCAACAGGCAAAGCTGTTGGAATATCCTTGCAGCCCGTCGCCGTATTTGCCGTTTTTGCGAATCGCATGCTTTTTCCAGGTGGGGGCTTCGTACCAGTTCTCACCGGTGAGGATATCGATCTTGCCATCTTTGTTCACATCAGCCGCGGTCACACCCTCGGAGTGGAAAACCGGGTCCACGACCGTTTTTTTCCAAGCCCCGGCCGCGGGTTCCTGGGCAACCGTGGTATTCAGGGTCAGGCCGCAGCCCCATAGGGAAAGGGCGGCTAGCGCGCCAAAGCGGGCCGGGAGATTCCATCGCATGGTTCATTTTCCTTGAGGAGAGTCGCAGACCATGGCCCCTCCGGGGACCATGGCTCAAGGGTTCAAGAATAAGTCAGTTCAGGTGGCCTGGCAAGCGGCAAGAAAAACATCCCGCCCCAGATCAAGTCCTGGTTGGTTCAGGCTCCCAGCTCCTTGCCAGCTCCCGGGACGGGCACGCCGCAAGACTGCAGGATCAGCTGACCGATGCGGGCAGGGAATTCTGCCTCGGGGACACAGGCGATGGAGCGGGGGTAAAACGTGCTGACATGCTCGGTCCCGGCCCCCAATCCCAGGCCGATGAGTTGCAATTCTCCCAGGGTGGTGATTTCCAGCACGGCCCGATGCAGGTCGCCATCGTTGCTATGCAGGCCGGCCGGTCCGCCATCGGACACCACCACCAAAAATCTGTCACGGGCAGCATGCTTGCGCAGATGGCTGGCAAACCTGGCCAGGCAAGGGCCATCGTCGTTGTAGCGCATCTTGTTGTTGCCGCCGGGGCGGCTGTTGCTAACCTCCAGTTGCATGCTGCTGATCCGTTGTCTGACTGCAGGTGTGAGGGACTCGTTCCAGTCGACAAACGGAATGAGCTGATCCTGGAAACCGTGAATCATGTAAGGGATTTCCAGCCGTTCGAGGGTCTCAGCCACCAGCATGGTGCCCAGAAGGGCTGCCTGGATCTTTTTTCCCCGCATCGACCCCGACAGATCCACCAACAGGCCAAAAGCGGCATCCGGGCGCGTGGGGCGGATGCGACGCCGCCAGAGTCGGCGGTAACGCTCGGGTTCGGCTTCCAGTCGCATCGCCTCCGGCATGCTGATCTGGCTACCTGTGGCGAAGCCACCCTGGAACCGGCGGAGGCGGTGCGGATTGAGACCTTCCTGCACCATCCGTGACAAATGCTCAACTCCCTGGGGCTGGGGGGTGAATACTTCCGGGAGGGAGACTGATATCGAAGCTGGTCCGGTATCTGGGCCCAAACTGGACATTTTCGCGCTAGAGCAGGTACTCATGGGCGCACGCTGCACCGGGTTGGCCGCATCCATGAACCATTCGAGTATGCGAACCAGGCCTTTCATTTGCAGCCGGTCTGGTCTCCAGGTGGTGGGAGGATCGGGGACGGCGATCATTGCCGGTGATACCTCGGCAATCAGTCGCTTGCGAAGGGCACTCGAACCCCGGCCGGCACCCGCGGCCGCCAGGTCGGCCTGCTTGCCCCGGGCCAGCAGCTGCCAGCCGAGCCGCGCGCAATCTGTGTTCAGCAGGTCCAGAGCGTGGGCGATCACTTCGGTCCGGATCAGGTCCAGGGCCTCTGCCTGGCGCGACAGCACATCCAGCTCCCTGGCATCCAGGCGGGCGGGCAGACCCGCTCCCAGCCGTTTGGCCAGCAGCCGTTCCGCATCGCTGGCAAGCCTTTCGTCGAGATAAACCGATCCTGGCACCAGGGATGGCAGCATGCCAGCCATGCGGCGCCGGGCTGCGCCCGTGCTGGCAAGTGCCAGGGCGATGCGCTTCGGCAGACAGCCTTTGGGGCGTGGTATCCAGTTGCGCATTTCGTCGGCGTGGCATTCCACCCCGAAAGTGACAACCTCGGGAACACCCGGGGCGCCCGGGCTGGCGAAATCATCCACCAAAACCTCAAACCAGGCACGAGAACCCGGGTAGCGGGCCTTGATCCACTGATTGACACGCGGATCTTCCAGGCCATTGAGGAGATGGTTCAGGATTTTTTCGGATGGAAAGGGAATCCCGTGGAGGATCTTGTGGTAGCGGGAAATGAAGAAATGCCCTACTTCGTGCGCCAGCACACCGGCACAGTACAAAACACCCTTGCCGTCGATGTCTCTCTGGGGCACCTGAATGGTAAGGGTGACATGATTATAAGACCATTGCGGGCCGGCAATGGCCTCTACCCTGATCCCGGCATCCATGCAAAGTCCCGAGGCCAGCCCTTGCAGCTGGGCCAGGGATGCGAACTGTGGGGCTGGCACTTGCCAGG
>QWOS01000035.1 GCA_003669555.1 Planctomycetota bacterium | reverse complement strand
TCGCTATGAGTCATTCCCAGGAGCACCGCAATTCCGGGCAATCAGGCGATGCTTTATACTACAGTCAGCGTACGGGCGATTTTTTAGTACTGACCGCCCTTCAGCCAGGGGCGTCTGACGCAGACGCTGATACGCTGGTATAGATACACCTATCCTGGCAGCGCCCTTGATGCCCCTTGACTGCTGGTTGTTCAGACCAACATCTGCGCCAGCTCTTGCACCTCCGGTTTCCTCGTCGGCTCCAGTGGTGCGTTCTGCTCCGGTTCCGAAAAACCGGTTATAACAGCGGTGGCCCAGCCGGGGCCCGGGTAATCCTGGGCCACCGCTGGATCTTCCGGTTAATTGGCTCAGTCTTTGGCGGGTGCGACAAAGTCGGCGATCCAGACCTGGCTGGGCTGGCGGCCGTCGCGGTTCGAGGTCCAGACCATCTGTTTGCCGTCGGGGCTGAAGACCGGTAGCACATTGGCGCCGGGGGCGAAGGTGAGACGGGTCTTTTTGCCGGTGGCCACCTCCATCCAGTAGATGTCATAGTTCGGCCGGCCTGCCACCGCGTGGTTGGCTCCCGCGTAGACAATGTGCTGATTGTCAGGGTGCCAGAAAGGCCCCCAGCAGACCCAGTCGAGATCGCTGGTGAGGGCCCGCTCGCCGGTGCCGTCGGTGTTGATCACATACAGTTGCAGGTGGTCTTTTTTCGAGCGGTCCGAGCGGAAGATGACCCGCTTGCCATCCGGCGAGAAAAACGGGCCACCGTTGTAGCACCCGGGCGCCTTGGTGAGCTGGCGGGGATTTTTCCCGTCGCTGTCCATGATGAACAGTTCCAGATTGTCGGCCCCGGTGCGGTTGGAACAGAAGACAATCTGCTTGCCATCAGGCGAGTAGCTGCCCTCGGCATCGTAACCCGGAGTGCTCGTCAGCCTTTTCAGCTCTGTCCCATCGGGATTGGCCTGGAAAATATCCATGGTGCCATCAAAATCCCACTGGTACCGGCGGCGGATACCCTTGGCCTTTTCCTCGGCCCGGGCGGCGTTTTCAGGCGCGTATTTCTCCTTCGCTTTCGCATCGAGGTGCGTGGAGGCGAAGATGATCTTCTCCTGGACCGGGTTGTAAAAAGCGCAGGTGGTTTTGCCCACACCCGGACTGACCCGCCGGGTGGCACCGGTGGCCAGGTTCATGGAAAAAATCTGATAAAAGGGGTTGGCGTTGGCATCCTTGCCGGGCGAAATCTCCTCGGCCTGGAAGATCAGGCTCTTGCCATCGGGCGAGAAGTAAGCCTCGCCGGCGCGGACAAAATCACGCGTGAGCTGGCGGGGGTTTTTCAGGTGGACAGACTCATCCGCATCCCAGGCCTGGACGGCGATGGGGCGGGCAGGCTGCCCGAAAAACAAGGTGGCAACCATCCAGAAAGTGTTGATCCCTGACATTCCATCCATCTCCTTGTTGCTGCCTGGAAAAAAACTGTCTCAGTGGGCCCAGACCCGGCGTTCACGGCTGGACGGGATATTGAGCATCTTGCGGTATTTGGTGATCGTGCGCCTGGCGATCGGCACGCCATTTTTTTCCATCTCCTCCACCAGATCCTCATCAGAAAGCGGTTCACTCTTGTCTTCCGCTCCCACCAGCTCGAGCAGCTTGCGTTTGATGTTCTCCCAGGCGATGTCCACACCCGAAGCGGTGGTGGTGCCGCCGCCGAAGAATCGTTTCAGCGCAAACATGCCCCGGGGAGTCTGCACCCACTTGTCGGCCACGGCGCGGCTGACGGTGCTGACATCCACGCCGACAATACCCGCCACATCCTGCATCTTCAAGGGCTCGATGAAATCCGGCCCCTGATCAAGAAACGCCTTCTGCCGTTCCACAATGGCCCGCGTCACCCGCTCCAGCGTGCGCTTCCGTTGCTCGATGGCGTCACGCAACCACTGCGCCGAGCTGATTTTGCCTCTGAGATACACCCGGGTGGCCCGATCAATCTGCCGGTCACGCGCCATCAGGGCATAGGAAGCGTCGATGCGTAGCCCCGGCAGGGCATCTTCAGCCAGGCGCACCACATATTCGCCATCTTCCAGCCGATCCACCACCACATCGGGCTTGATGGCCGCCCCGGCGGAACCCGAAAAGGCTGAACCCGGACGCGGATTGAGTGTGCGCAGCGACTCGATGGCATTGTGGATGTCTGTCTGGTCGCGACCTGTGCGCTTCTGGATGGCGGGCATCCGGTTGTACTGGATGTCTTCCAGATGATTAAGGATGAGCGTCCGCACCAGATCGGCATGGGGCGTTTCGGGCATGACCTGCAGCAGCAGGCACTCGCGCAAATTGCGCCCGCCCACACCGGCCGGGTCGAGGTGCTGCACCACAGCCAGGGGGCCCACCAGGTCGTCGGCAGAAACCGGCGGCTCATGGGCCAGGGCCAGCTCTTCCAGGGTACCGTCCAGCAGGCCCTGCGCGTTGATGGCGCCGATGAGGTGACGCACCAGCTCCAGCTGTTCGGCTGGCAACTCCACAAAGCTCAGTTGTTCCAGCAGGTGATCGCGCAGGTTGGGCGGCGGCGCGGCCACACTGGCCATCAGGTCGTGGTGACGATCACCCATCTCCTCGAGGCGTCCGCGCGAGGGGCGTGACTCGTCGTTCATGAAATCGCCGTAGTCGCGGCTCATCAGGTCGAGGCGCTGAAAATCGGCCTCGCCCTGCACCGGGTCGAGACGCAGCACGCCCATCTCGGGATCCTTGATGCGCCGCTCGACGGGTTCGCCTTCACCCATCTCCTGCTCACCCCGCGGGATCAGCTCCAGGACAGGATTTTGCTCCAGCTCCAGCTCGATACGCTCCTCCAGCGCCTGCATGGGCATCTGCAGGATCTCCATCGACTGGATCATCCGCGGACCAATCGTGGTCTCGGTTGACAGCCGTTGCGAGAGTGAGGTTTCCAGTCGCATGATCCGCTTCACACCGCCAGTTTTTTGCAGCCCACCGGGGCCACAGGGTCAGGGCCCCGATGGGCCTGTCTCAAAAAAAATCACCCGTCAAAAAGTATTCCGGCCCTCCAGGGCGTCGGCCAGCATCTGGCTATTGGCAAACTCCAGCACCGATCCGGCCGGCAAACCCCGCGCCAGCCGGGTGATCCGCAAACCCAGATGGGCGACCAGCCCTGCTATGTACAAAGCGGTGCCGTCCCCCTCCAGCGTGGGGTTCGTGGCCAGGATCACTTCGCGCACATCACCGCCCCGGGCCCGCGCCACCAGACCATCGATTGTCAACCTGTCGGGGCCCACCCCTTCGAGGGGCGCCAAACGACCATGCAGCACATGGTAAAGCCCACGGAAGGTTCCCATGCGCTCGAAGGCCGACAGGTCTCTCGGCTGCTCCACCACACAAATCACCGAGCCATCCCGGCGCCCATCCTGGCAAATGCCACAGCGTTCCTCCTCGGTGGGCGCGCAGCACACCGCGCACCGTCGCAACCGCTCCTTCACCGCCCGCAACGCTTCGGCCAGCTCCAGCACTTCTTCCGTCGGCGCCGCCAGCAGATGGTGGGCGATGCGCTCGGCGCTTTTCGGGCCTACGCCTGGCAACAGCTCCAGCATCGTTTGCAAGCGGTCGAGCAAACCTGCCGGCTTGTCACCACCCAGTTGCCAGGACCGACCACTCCACTGCCGCCCCTCAATGCCCGTCATCCGTCCCACCTCCCTGTGGAATTCCCATGCCGCCCGCCCAACCGACTCAGCCAGGCAACCCGAGCATGCCTGACATGCCGGGAAGCATGCCCGACAAGTCCATACCCGTCGCCTCGTGCATTTCGTGCGCAACCTGCGCGCGAACCTTCAGCAGCGCCTCATGCGTCGCCACCTGGACCAACTCACCCAGGCGACCACCACCCAGCATCAGCGCCTGGTCGGGAATCCGGCACGAGACCGTCTCCATGCAGCCATTGACAAACACCGTTACCTGGGCGGGAAAGGCTCCAGCGTTGCCCTCGGCCGTGATTTGCGGCAAACGCTTCTGGAACCGTTCCATCTTCTCTTTTATCTGGGGCAAGCCCCGCATCATCGAGGCGAACTGACCCATTTCCTTGAACATGCTTGACTCTCTGTTTCCGCCAGGATCGGCTGGCCACTGGAAAAGCAACTCCCGGGGCTTCACCACCCCTCCTGGGTAACCACTCTGGCATTGTAGCGCGGGGCAGCTTTTTTGCTTCGCTGTTTGGCCCGAATTTTGCTACTCGCAACCTGATCCTCCCTCCGGCCCCTATCCAGCCCCTGCCCAATCTTAGGGGGGCGGCTCCGCCGGCGGCGGCGGGGGCTTGCCAAAATCCTTGTCAAAGCTGAGGATTTCAGCGTGAAAAAGCTCGATGGCACGGTTGATGAGGGGGATTTTCTCAATTTCGGCGCGCAACTGCACCAGATTCACCGCGACAGGGGCGACAGGCCCCGCAACAGGCGGAGCCAGTTCTTCCTGGCGGGGAGGCGCACCGCTCGAGGCCTCCAGCTCCAGGCGCAGGTTCCAGGTTTGCCCGGTGATTTCGCGCACCAGCTCCGTCAGGCGGGCCAGACGGGTCTGCACAAAGTCGTGGTCGCGGGATGCCTTCGCCGGGAAACGCAGCACCGCCGTCAGTTCGCCGGTCACTCGCGGCTCGCTCGCTGAATACAGGCCTGCGGCCAGCATCTTGCCGGCACCCTCGATCACCTGCGGCCACACCTCCACCACCGACCGCAACCGGGCCGGAGTAGCCACCACCTGGGGCACCGGCACCACCCTGGGGGGTGCGGCGGGCTCGGGAGCGGCTAAGACAGGCTGGGGCACCCTGGCGTGGGGGGCCGGGGCAACCGGGCCATCAGCCCGGTCCCCGGCTTGGGCTTTTTTTGGGTCTGGCCCCGGATCAGCAGGCCCAGCCAACTGCGGCCGGGGTGCGGCAGGTTGCGCCTTCCGACTTTCCAGCAGGGCCAGAGACAGTTGCCCCACCGACAGCAGTTCACCCAGACGGGCCATCCGCATCAGGGTGATTTCCACCAGCAGACGGGTATGCGGACTGTCCTTCAGCCGCATCAGGGCGTTGTCGAGCAGGTCCAGACCCACCAGGGTGTTTTCCATCCCCAGACGAGCGGACTGGCCACGCACTTCCTCGAGGTAGCGAGGGCTGGTATTGAGCGAGGGGGCATCCTTGCCAGCCACCTGGATCAGCATCATATCGCGCCACCAGGCCGCCAGCTGAATCAGCAACTGTTTGTAGCTGACTCCCAGCGCCGCCTGCCCATCCAGCAACAAAAGCACCGCCGCCGGCTTGGCATCCACCACCGCCTGGGCGATCTGGCAAACCAGACCCTCGTCGCCCGTCCCCAGCAGCAAATGCACCACATCGATGGTCAGGTCGTTCTCGGCATAGGCCAGCGACTGGTCGAGCAGGGACTGGGCGTCGCGCATGGACCCCGCGGATTGACGGCAGATCAGTTCCAGCGCCTCGGGTTCCGCCCGGCGCCCCTCGCGGATGACGATATCGGCCAGCAGGGTTTTCATCACCCCCAGGGAAATCGCCGAAAAATCAAACCGCTGGCACCGCGACAGGACCGTGGCGGGAAGTTGCTGCGGATCGGTGGTGGCAAAAATGAATTTGACATGGGGCGGCGGCTCCTCCAGCGTTTTCAACAGGGCGTTGAATGCCTGGTCCGTCAGCATGTGGACTTCGTCGATGATGTAGATCTTGAACCGGCAGTGCATCGGATGATAGCCAACGGTGGAACGCAGCTCCCGGATACTGTCGATGCCACGGTTGCTGGCACCGTCTATCTCCAGTACATCCACCTCGTTACCCAGGGTGATGGCCCGACAGATATTGCAGGCGTCGCACGGCTCGGGTGTGGGCCCTTTCTCGCAATTGAGACAGCGGGCGAGGATACGGGCGGTGGAGGTTTTCCCCACACCACGCGGCCCGGTAAAAAGGTAGGCGTGGGCGATGCGGCCCGAGCGGATGGCGTTGCTCAGGGCCCGGGAAATAGCGTCCTGGCCAACCAAAGTAGTGAAATCTTGCGGGCGATAGCGCCGCGCCATCACCGTATAACCAGACAAAACCACTGGCTCAGCCGGTTCGGAGGGGGCAGACGGATCGGTGTCGCGGGCCTTGGCCAACTTGAACTTGCCTCCTGCGGCGACCTACCGGACCCACCGGCCTGAGAGCACCGGGGGTTCTGGAAAAAAAACCGGCGACCGGCACGCGGCTGAAAAAACCGCGGCGGGGCGCCGGAAGAGGATAATCCACTGCACAAGGGGGCGCTGCTTATGGCTGCTCCTTCCGGCCTGACCAGATTCACAACTTCCCTTTGCGTGGGTCCCCTCCCGACGCCTCGCCGCGTGTTGCCAAACAACTCCTATTAGTTTAACAGGCTGGAGAAGACTGCCAAGATGATCGTTGGCATGACATAGTAATATCCATGGAAAACCCCGCTGCGATTTCCCGCCCCACATCCCCCTCCTGGTATGCCCTGGTGGCGGCCATCCTGTATCTGGGCTGGCACCTCCTTTACCGTCTGGCGGCGACCGGGACGGCCCTCTCCCCCTTCGACGGCCCCTTCAACAATGGCCCCTTCCAGCTGCATAACCCCTTGATCCGTATGGACTTGGGCCAAACTGTCGGCGCCGGCTTCTCGTTCTTCCATGGCCCGGCCATCCCGGCCCTTCACTACCCGATCCACTGGCTGGCGGGCCGGGGCCTGCACGCTTCCGAACTCGCCAGGCACCTGGTGAGCGTCGCCGCTTTCCATGTGGGCTGGCTGGCATTTTTCTGGGCCTGGACCGGAAAATTCCGTCTGGCGGTGGTCCCCTGGGCCCTGGCGGTGATGGCTTCAGATGCCTGGGACCTGTGGCAGCTCGCCTCCTGCGACAACAGCCTGTACGGCCTGCGGGGTGTCGGCCCCTTGCTGGCCGCAGCCTGCGCGGTGGCCCCCTGGCGGCTGGCGGTTCGGGCCGCACTGGCCGGAATGTTCCTGGGTTGGTCACTGCTGCTTGGCACGGAATTGGGCCTGACCGCCACGGTCGCCGCGGCTGCCGGGCTGGGCGCCTGCCTGTTCCGGCAGACCCTGCGCGGCGGGGCCTTGCGCACGGTCGCCTGGGGTTTGCCGGCCCTGCTGGGTGGCCTGCTGCTGCCCCTGCTGCTGCTGGGGGGCCCGGCTGCCGTCGACGATTTCTGCCGCTTCAATCTGGCGATCGTGCCAGCCGACCAGTTCTGGTATTTCGGCGTGCCGCCCAATCCCTTTGTGAAAAACTTCGGGGAACTGCTCGGCATCGAGTACGTGCGTACCACCCTGCTGGTGGCGCTGGTGGCACTGGCGGGGCTGGCCATCTGGCTGGCTGGCTCGGCAAACCCGGCCCGGCCCCTGGTGCTGGGGGCACTCCTCCTCCATGGCGCCCTGGCCACTGCCGCCCTGATGGGGGTGCTCAACTTTATTTATATCGGCACCGTGCGGCGGGAGATCATCATCGTGGTCGTGACCGCTTTCTGGCAGGCGGCAACCCGTCTGGGGCAACAGGACTACCGCTGGATACCCCGCCTCGACGGGGTGACAGCCGCCCTGCTGCTGGCATCGCTGGTGTTGTGGCCCACGCACCATCGTTATGAGGGGATCATCAAGCTGCCGCAGGTTGCCGGCGGGCTGGCCGACCTGGCGGGTGCCCTGGGCCGCTTGCCAGGTGGCACCCTCAGCCCCCGCCTTGAGGACGATCTGGACCAGGTCCTTGCGGCGGTGGAACAGGTGCTGCCAGACCCCGCCACCCGTCCGGGGCAATTGTGGTCGGCCTTCGCGTCATTACCCGAAGACCGGCTGGGGATTACCCACCCGGTGTGCGACTACATCATCCACGCCCTGGGGCCGCGCCGGGCTGAGTATGTGGCGCGCTTCCGGGAAATCCAGCCGGCCCTGGTGCTGGTGCCCCGCCAAAGCCGGTTTTCGCACGAAGAGTGGCTGCGTGACAGCCACTGGTCTTTTTACGAGCTTTTGTATCTCAATTATACTACCCGCCTGGCCACTAGTGGCCATCTGCTGCTGGAAAAACGCCCCGGCTGGCGTGAGCCCGGCGACTGGCAGGGCACGGCCCTGCCCAATGAAAAAGGGGCGATCAGCCTGCCCCCCGCCCAGCCCGGCAAACGGATCAGCGTCGAGGTAGACTACACCACCCACAGCCGCTGGGGATGGTTGCCCATGGTGGGCAAGCTGCCGCGCTGGCTGGTGTTCCGGGGTGGCGGTGACGAGGCCGTGCCGGTGAGCCTGCCGCCGGGTGAAACCACCTGGCGTTTCAGTTCGCGGGCGAAACCGGGCGAGGTGGTGACGCTCAACCCGCTGGCCGCCTCACCCTGGGGCGGCAAACTGTCACTCAGCCAGGCCCGCTGGCGCTGGGTCGATGCCGCCGGCCTCACCGATTAGGGTGAGCTTGTGTCATGGCTCTGGCATCCAAAACGGTCGAAAACAAGCGGTGCCTGGTAACGCTTTGGTTTTTTTCCTGGGAAGTCCGCTCTCAGCCGGGGCCTTCCCGCCGCTCACTGGTTGCCTAACCAGTCTTCCCCGGCCGTATCTTCAGCCGCGTCTTTATTCGCGTTTTTGGTCATGCCTTGGGCCGCCTTTTCAGCCGCATCTTTGGCGACTGCTTCGGACCAGTTTTCCCAGATATTGCCAAGACCCTTGGCTGCTTGGGCAACCGGGGGCTGGCAGATGGCCAGCAGTTGTCGCACCAATAGGTCACCGTCTTTCAGCGGCAGTCCGGCCGGACTCGCTGGCAGTTTGGCCCGCAGGCTGCTGAAGTGGGCGCGGGCTTTGGCCGCCGCGGAAAGTGGCGCGGGCCCCGCCGCCAACCGGCGGGCCTCAACACCCTTGCGGGTTTCCACCAATTTCGCATCCAGCACTTTCAGCCGGCCATTTAGGGCATCGACCTGGCCGCTCATGCTTTTTAGCTCAGCCATGCCGGCGCGGATTTCCGCCTCGGTTTCAGCGGCCAGGGGGGGGATCTCACGCAGCACCTCGGCCTGCTGCTGCTGGATCGACTGAAGAATCTCCTCGAACTGCTGGCGTTTTTCCCGATCCTGGCAGGTGGGGATGATCTCGCCAAGCATCTCCTTCATGCCATCCACCGAGGCCATCACGGGCTGAAAGGCCGCCTGGAACTCTTCCATCAGGGCGGGAATCTCGAAATCGCTCATGCGTGAACTCCAGTGCGTGTTTCCAGCCAAACCCCGGCTATCAGGAGCTGCTGCTGATCATGGCGGCCTGCTGGGTCAGCATGGCATCGCCCGATTCAGTGACCATGGCGCCAGACAATTGCGCGCTGGCATCAAAGGCCAGCGAGGCCGTCGGCCCCTGAGCGGTCAGGCCCGACATGCCCACCACCATCGAGACCTCGGCCGCAGTGAGGGTGTGGCCTTCGGCCCCCAACATGCGCGAAACAGCCCCCATCTCCTCCGTCACCCCGTCCGGGCTGATCGCCACCTGGGTGCCGCCACTGCTGGCAATTATGCCTTCGGCGGTGAGGGTGAGGGTGGTGGTGCCCACCTTCAGGGTGATCGAGTCGGGCGTGATGGCGATCAGGCTGCCCGTCGCCGGATTGCCCATGCCCAGCAGCATCTCCCCATCGAGCAACTGGATCGAGCCCAGCGCCGCGGGTGGCCCGTACATCAGCAGGATACCCTGCGGGCTGACCGCACATTGCGAGGCGTTGACCAACCCGCTGGCGACCATCTGGATCGAAGAATCCGAGGCGCCGACAGCGGTTGACAAGACGATGTACCCGGCATTGTCCTCGGAATTCAGCGATAAAAAACAGTTAGTCGAGCTGTTTTGAATGGAATTGCCCGACAGTGACAGGATACTGTCCTCACCAGTGGAGGAGATGTCGACAAAACCCTCGCTTGCATTGACTTCGAACTGGGTGCACAATTGCACCAGGCGCTCCTCGGCATTCAGGATCGGCATCGGTCTGTTCCCCTTTCAAGCTTCAAGTCCTGCTGTTGCCCAAGCCGATTTAAAATTTGACAAGGCATCATCAATGGCCGCCGTAGGCATGATCGGCGAGATCGACAGTGCCCCAAGCCGATTCAACATTGTCCACGCCATCAGCAAGTGCTTTTTTTAAGTTTGCCAACTTCTCTTCAGCTTCCTCTCCCAACTTTTGAGCGCTCGCAAAAGCCTGTTCTTGAACTGTCATTGGTACTAATCCGTCAATCATTTGCAAAAAATAATTTTCGGCTAACTCTACCTCTTTTTCTGCCGCAGTTATTCTATCTTTCAGCAACCCTAATTCTTTTTTCAAAGTTTCGACAGCGTACAGAAACTTTTTTTCCACAATTCGCATCAGGAGCAGACAGCCAAACTCCCATACCCCCATGGCGAACATGATGGAGGTGACTAAAATGATGCGTTTATTGAGGGTATTGCTGCCTTGAGTATTTTTAATGTCGGCGTTGTTTTCAAAGTGCAACTTGTAGACAAGAACCAGGTCAAAAGTCAGCAGACCGCAACTGAACAGGGCCGGAAGCAGGATGAATTTTTTTTCACTTTTCAACGGTTTAAAGTGAATATCATGGACATGACCGTCGTGCTGATGTCCAATAAGCCCCTTATTATTCCAAAACCTGTCCACCGCAAAATTCGGTGTGAAACGGTAGGTGAGTTCCTTTAAATTGCCTAACAGGTACTTGGTTTCTCCCCCTCCCTTGTTGGTAATGACTCCCCATAATTTTCCCCAACCACCCTCATTATTGTTGTAAAGTATTCGCAACAATTCATCTGGGTTGGTGATGATTTTCCTCTCGGACCCGAAAACATTGTATGTTTGGCTTCCGACAATGCATTCAACGCTACTACCAACGACTGAATCAAAAGTGCTATTCGTTAATTGTTCAGGTTTACCACCATCTTTACCCTTCGTCCTAAGGAAGCCTTTGCCGCCGCCGCCCTGAAGGGTCGAGTCCTTGGTGATGGTATTCGCGGCACAGACTATGCCAAACATTCCCATTTTTCAACTCCCCATGACTGCTCATTAACGCGGCCCGGTGAACCCGTCAGCCACCATTCACGGTTGCATCAAAACTCGGTCGCTTCGATATCTGGTCGCTTTCCTGCTGCCCGATAAACATCCCCTCGGAATGAATCAGCACCACTTGCGCGTCCTGCTCATCCCCCATCAATATCAAGTGGTAGTTGCTGGACGGATCACCCTGCTGGATCTGGCTCTTGAAGCCTGACACATACACATGCTCGGGCAACTCGAAGGGTGGCATGTTGCTGGCGTTGTAGACGCTGCCGGTGATGATGGGCCGGTCCGGGTTGCCCTGCTCGAAAGCCACCAGCACCTCGTGGCCCACCCGGGGCCAGAACGCCGCGCCATAACTTTTACCAGCCCACACCTGCGCCACGCGCACCCAGCAACTGCTGCCCGCGTCTTCCGGGCTGTTCGGGTCGAACCAGAACCGCACCTTCACCCGGCCATACTGATCGACAAAGGTCTCCTGCCCAGTCGGACCGGTGACAACGGCTGTTTCCATTACGGCGATTCGGGGCCTGGGCCTGGGCGGCCAGGGCGCTTGCTGCAACGACAGGGGCGCCGCTGCAATACGCGCCTCCAGACGCAACCCAGCGGATTCTCCCAGCCAGTATTTCCCCTCCACCGCCACCGTATGCTCCACCGCCACAG
>QWOS01000134.1 GCA_003669555.1 Planctomycetota bacterium | reverse complement strand
TGAATCGAAGATCTTTCAACCTGACCGCCATGGCATCTGTGGCGGGTCTGACCGCCGCAGGCAGTGCCAATGCAGCTAAACCCGCCCTGAAAAAGGCGCTAAAGTATGGCATGATTGGTGGCGGCGGCAGCGTGGAGGCCAGATTCCGCCGCGCGCTGGCCTGTGGTTTTTTGGGGGTCGAACTTGATAGCCCCGCCGAAATCGACCGCGCCGAAGTGGTCAAAGCCCGCGACACCACAGGCATGGTGATCCACGGTGTGGTGGATTCCATCCATTGGCGCGATACCCTTTCGAGCCCGGATGCGGCTGTGCGCGAGAAAGGTCTGCAAGGGCTCCTGACTGCTATTGCCGATTGCAAAACATACGGCGGCACCACCGCCCTGCTGGTCCCCGGAGTGGTCAACAAGGAGGCCACTTTCGACCAATGCTGGGAACGCTCGACCGCCGAGGTGAAAAAAGCCATTCCGGTGGCAGAGAAAGCGGGCGTGAAGATCGCCATCGAAGTGGTGTGGAACAACTTTATCACCAAGCCCGAGCAACTGGTCCAGTATGTCGACCAGTTTGATTCACCGGTAGTGGGAGCCTATTTCGACACCAGCAACATGCTCAAATACGGGGTGCCAGCGGCTGAATGGATCCGCAAACTGGGCAAACGGATGTACAAGTTCGATTTCAAGGGCTATTCCAAAACGAAACAATGGGTTGGCATTGGCGAAGGCGACGAGGACTGGCCTGAGGTATTGAAGGCCCTCGACGAAGTGGGCTACAGTGGCTGGGCCACGGCTGAAGTGGGCGGCGGCGACGAGAAGGTGCTGCGCGACATTTCAGCCCGCATGGACAAGGTACTGGGCCTGGCTTGAAGCCGGGCGGCGCACTCGCCAAACCTCGCCTGTCCCGGGCAGATCTGAGAGGCGGGCCAGGATTGCCCTGACCTGCCTCTGGCTTTTTTGCGGGTGATGCTTTAGGTGGGCAAGCCATGCCGGGCTTCGAGGGTCCTGGCAACCTGGCTATCCCTTCCAGCAGCCAGGTTTCTGGCAGGTGCCCCACCTGACACGGTTGGCTTGCCAGCCACGACGGGGTAGGTCAACGGCCCAGACCGTGATACCACAGCACGCGTTCCTGACGCCCCGCTGGGTCCAGTTCGAGCACGGTTTCAAACTCTTTGCGAGCCTGATCGCTCTGGTTCTGACGGTACAGGGCCTCCACCAGCCTTTGGCGGGCAACCAGGGTGAGTGGGTGCATTTTTAGCCAATCCCTGGTGGTTTTTTCCAAGGCGGGCCAATCCTTGAGATCCAGTTGGATGGCTGAAAGCAAATCGTAAGGGCCGCTGGAAACCGGATCCAACTCCAAAAGCCGCCTGGCCAAAGGCTCAGCCTCGACCGGCTTTTCCGCGAAGAAAAGGGCACTGGCCAGCTTGTACAGCCCCTCCTCATGCCCGGGATGCAATCGGTTGAGCCGGCGCAGTAAACGGATCGATTCCTCCGGGTTGGTGCTTCTCAGGCCCTGCCCCAATTGCGCCAGGGCGCTGGCATCATCAGGCCAGATACCCACAGCGCGCCCCAGCATGGGTGTGGCCAGTTTCTGCAAAATGCCGGCAATCTCCGGTGGCTGGTTCAGTGACTGCCGGACCAAGCCAATTCCCAGGTCCCTGTCCTGAGCCTCAACGGGTATTTGACTGGATTCCCGATACCTGACCAGCGGAACTTCACCCTGCCGGAGCGGGCGCTTCGCCTTGCTGTTTTTTTCGTCCGGTTTTTTCGCGATGCGATGGTCGGTGAGGGAGACATGAACAACATCTGTGGCGCCATTTTTGGGCATGTGGCAGCGGGCGCAGGCATCATTGAGGGCCTGACGGTCGGGCTTGGGCGCCGAGCAGTCGCGCGCCTTGCCAGGCGTCCCGGCATGGCATTGGCCGCACTTTTGGCGGTAGAACACATCTCTCGTTTGCGGCGATGGTTCCCCATGAGGATCGTGACAGGTGATGCAGCCCAAAGCACCAGAAGATTTTTGGTGGCATTGGCTTGACTCCATCTGTTCCACCTGGCCCACAGCCTTGAAATTATCAGCCAGCGCCGGGTGGTGGAGAAAAACTGTCCAGAATTCTGCCAAATCCAGACCAGGCCGGTATTCGCGCTGCTCGCGCCCACGCCGCTCCACCCGGATCGCGCCTTGCAGATGGCACTGATTGCAAACGGAGTCGCGCGGGACTGCCTGAAGCCTTCCCGGATTGACAATTGTGGGATCTGGCTTGCCCCTTTCAGAGGGTGCAGGCCCTGCATGGTCCAGCCAGTGGGTGACATGATCACCGGCGGGACCGTGGCACCTTTCGCAGCCGATACCGCGCGATTTCTCGTTTAGGGGTTTGAATTTCGGGTTGAAAGAGTCAACGATTTCCGATTCCCCCGCATGGCAATAAAGGCACTGGGAGTTCACGGCACGGGAAAAATGCCTGTCGGCACCGAATCCGGGCGAGATGTCCCAAATCCCCTTGGAGGCAAACCAACTGATAGGCGACTGGTAATATCGTCCGTCATTCTCAACCAGATACGACCGTCCCCGCCGGCCCGAACCGATGCCCAGCGCCACCCGTTTTCCCTCGCTGACCAGGCACTTGCCATCACGGACAAGATCTTCACGGTGCCACAAGTGCCCCCCATCGCGACGAATGGAAAAGGCCATCCCACCCGACTGAAAAGTGGCGTCTTTACCGCCACTTTTTTCGTGGGGATCGACGATGACAGCCGGGTGCAGTGTATTGGCCATGGCGTGCCCCTGGTACCGTTTGGTGATCTCCTCGTGACAGGTCACACAGGCCGTGTCGCCCACAAATACGGCGTCAGGTCGGGCATTCCGTGGAACACCGGCAGCCAATCGGGGATCGGGAGGGGCTTCGGACGGCTGAACGGTATCACTTTCCTCCACCGGGATAACCACCGTGGGTTGCCCCCCGCAGGCCAGGCGGGAGAGCAGGATGATAGTCGTAAAAAGCAGCACCAGGCACAGAATTAACCAGCGTTTCATTTGCGTCACGCCCATTCATCAGGTCCTGGCCAGATCGGCAGCAAAAACAACCCCGGCCACCCGCATCACAATACCCGAACTCTTGCGAGCCCATTCAATCCTGGCGGTTTCAAACCCAGGCCCCCCAAACCGGCTACGGAGGCTTGCCAGGTTAGAAACCGCCGCCAAACATCAGCCGATCAGTCGGGCAATGGCAAAGGCCGCTGCAGCGGCTATGCCACCCACCAGCACGGTTTGCCAGGCGCTGCGAAAAGGGCGTGGTGTGGTGAAGCGGCCCTTGATGTAGCCAAATCCAAAGAGAGCGATCAGGGTCACCACCACCGATAGCAACAAGGCGGTCGGAACATCCCGGATGAAAAAATACGGAGAGAGAGGCACCACCCCGCCAGCAATATAGGACAGGGCGATAGTCCAGGCACTGTTGCGGGCCCGCCGGGGATCAGGCTCCTCAAGACCCAGTTCAAAGCGCATCATGAAGTCCACCCAGCGCTTTTTGTCCTGCCGAATAGCCTCCACCACCGTGGCGGCGGTTTTGGGGGAAAGCCCGTATTCCTCCAGCACTTCGGCCACTTCGGCGGCTTCTTTCTCGGGCACTTCCTCCACCTCGCGCTCCTCGCGCAGTTTTTCCGAGGCATAGTGTTCTGTATCTGTCAGGGCCGCCAAATAGCCACCCAGGCCCATGGCGATAGCTCCCGCCGCCACCTCGGCCAACCCGGCTGTGACGATAATGCCCGTGCTATGCACCGCCCCGGAAAGGCCTGCCGCCAGGGCAAAGGGAACAGTCAAGCCATCCGACATGCCAATGACAATATCCCGCACCACCTCGGAGGAGGTGAAATGCTTCTCCACATGGGGTAGATGAGGAATGTTGGTTTGGGAATGCTGCACAGTCCGGGCTCCGGTTATGTTTTATCTTGCACCCTATCATTTTAGATCCGTGCGGCCCTGGTGAAACCGTTCCCGGCAAAAAACCTCGAAAATCAGCAAAAGATCCCAGAAAAATTTGCAGCTGGCGAATTAATCAACGGGGGAACAAAACGGAGGAAATTGCTAAACTATTCATTCATCCGGATTGCTGAAAAACCAGCGGGTAATGCCTGGCCAGAATCAAGGGCCCAGAAAAAGGAACACGGCTGGATGACATTCCCCGGAATGCCGATTTCCAACCAACAGCCAAGGCATTCGCAGCACAAAACCGTTGAAATGTTGCGCACCCTCCCTGGTCTCACCATTCCATCAGCACATTAAAATGATTTACTGGATCTCTTTTAAATTCTATAGGCAACAACCAAAATCAGGGGAACCGAGGAGGCCCCCCATGCTGTTCGCAACCTGTCCGATGACTGTAAGCTGCAGCTATTGGGAAGGGCCAGGCACCCGGTTACCGCCAAAGTGCGACTGGTTTGCGTCGAATTTCCTGCTTCTATCATAAGGAGTCTGTGCCGATGACCACTCAATCCCGCCGCGATTTCTTTTTCGCATCATCCGGTGCAGCCGGCGGATCATTGCTTGTGCCTGGTCTGGCCAGCGCCAGCGAAATCGGGAATCCCCATTTCGCCACCAGCGGATTGACCACTGGCAACCTCAAGCCCCTGAAGCATACGGAAATTCCCGGGTTCCTCAGCGCCCAACAAATTGCTCCCCATCACACCGCCCATTACGGCGGAGCGCTAAAAACCTTTGTTTCAATTGAAGCAAAGTTCGAGGATAGCTTCCAAAAGGGGACAGTGATCGACCCCGCTGCCTATGAAACCATGCAAAAACAAAAGTCGAGTCGGGGCAACAGCGTCATCCTGCACGAGATCTACTTTGACGGGTTGGCGCTTAAGGCAATGGTTCCCGCCGAGCCTATTCGGAAGGCAATTGACAAGCGGTTCGGGTCGATGGAAAAATGGAGCGCAGACTTCATTTCCAGCGCCAGGATAGCAGCGGGTTGGGCCATGCTGATCCAGCATCCGGTCAACGGCAGATTGTACAATGTGGTAAGTGACGAACACGCATCAGGCCCCTTGTGGTTTGCCACGCCACTGGTCGTGATCGATGTTTATGAACATGCCTTTTACATCGATTATCAAAACAAGAAAGCGGACTACATCGAAAAATTTATGCGTCACATTGACTGGACTGAAGCCAACCGCCGTTTTCTCGCACCAGCCTGATTGGGCATGATCAGCATCCGCGGTTGATACGAAAAAAAAACCGGCAGGGGAAGGAAATGACTTTCTATACCGGTCTTGAAAAAATCAGCAACCACGGCTGGCTGAAATGCTTTTCCCTTTAGGCAACACAGAGACCTTGTCTGAAAATGCCGCCAAGGCGGAAGCCTGGTATGTCATTTAATTTTGTCCCTTCTTAGATCGTTGCGGCCCGGGTGAAACCTTTCGCACAAAAAACCTCAATAAAATGAAACAGCGAGGCTGGCAGCGGCAACTGAATGGTGGGATCGCATGGGAGCTGCATGGCAGGTCTGGACACCGAAACCCTGACAGGCCTGATGCGCGAATACGGGCCACGCTTGCTGCTTTTTGCAGGCACCTGGACCCGACACCCGGAAGATGCGGTGCAGGAGGCTTTTTTGGCACTGGCCTTGCGAAAAACTGTTCCCGACCACACCACTGCATGGCTTTTTGGCGCGGTGCGCCAGCAGGCCCTGCAGATGGTCCGGGCAGAATGCCGGCGCGAACGACGGCAGCTGGAAGTGGGGAAATCTGTAGCTGGCCCCCCCCAAACGCTGCTGGCTGCTGACCAGCGCCTGGATGCCGAAACCGCCCTGGCGATTCTCGATGTTGAACATCGGGAGATCGTGGTGGCCCGGATCTGGGGTGGCTTAAGCTTTGAGGAGATTGGGCGCCTAACCGGGGTATCGGCAGCCACCGCCTGGCGCAGGCACGAGGAGGCTTTGGCCCAATTGAAAAATCGACTGGAAGATCAATGAATCCCATTGAAAAATCACTGGGCGAATTGGCCATGCCGGTCCTTCCAGCCGGCTGGAAGGACCGTTTGCTGATAGAGGCTGGCCGCCGCCAGGGGGCACATTCCAGCCGGGGCTGGCGGGCCTTGTGTCTGGTGCTCGGCGCCGGACTGGGGGCAAGCTGGTTGCCCTATCCCGGGCAGGCCGAGATCGGGGAATCCCTTGTCGCCGAGTCCGGTTCCCCCGCTTCAACCCGCGACTGGCTCTTCTACCGGCCTGCCCTTCCTGGGGCCCTTGTCGCCGGGTCCGGTTCCCCCGCTTCACAGCCTGTCGCCCTGGTGCCGACCGAATCGCCCCAACCTGACGGGCCCAACCTGGCGGGGATGCTGCTCGACTGGATCCAGCCCACTGCTGACAAACGAAAAATCCCCGGGTTATCTGAGGAATCGACCGAACAATCCGAGCCGCTGGTACCACCTTCCTGGGCCAGCCGCTCACAGAGCGACACCCGTTTACACTCCATCAACACCTGGCTCGATCTCACCAAGGAAAATGAACGATGATTTCCATTTTCGTGGCCACCCTCACCCTGTTGGCTCCGGCGCAAAATGCTGCGCCCATGCCACCACCCAAAGCCCCCGAACCCGAAGCGCCCAAACCACCGGCCTGGATCAGGTCCATCACACTTCGGCCTGGCCCGGCCCCTTATCGGGCCTTGGGGAACCCGCTCCTACCCGCTTTGGCAGAGCTGGTCAGTGGCAATGCGGTGGTCTGTTACTACCGAGCCTTTTCGCCCGAATCTTACGGGTACCAGAAGCGCTTCAAGGAATGGTGGAAAACCGACGAGGCCTGGAGTAAATCCACCCTGGCTGCCCTGCCCCGGCAGGATATGGAGTTTTTGCTGACCCACTGGCCGCTGGAACAAATGGAAACCGGGGCAAGACGCACCTACTGCGATTGGGAAATGGCCGAGCGCCTGAAAAAAAATGGCTTCAGTACCCTCCTGCCAGATATTCAGAGTTTGCGTGAACTGGGCCGGCTGATGAGCCACCGCATCCGCTTGAAACTGGCCAAAAACGACTATCCGGGCGCTCTCCGTGACATCCAGACCCTATTGGCCATGGGTCGCCATGTGGCGGCTGGCCCCACCCTCATTCAGCACCTGGTGGGCATCGCCATCCTCAGCATCGGCCTCGATCGTCTGGAAGAGGCCCTGCAACAACCCGGCTTCCCCAACCTGCACTGGGATCTGGCAATTCTTCCCAGTCCCCTCACGGACATTACCCTGGCGCTCGAAGGTGAGAAGCTGATAGGAGTCGATGGCGAATTCCCCGCCCTCAGTAGCGACCGGGTGATGAGCCAGGACGATGCCCTGAAAATCACGGAACGCTACAAGCGGTTACTGAGCATGCAGGGCGAAGACCCTACCGTCACAGCTTCGGTAATACTGGGCGTGTCGCTGATCTCCTACACCGGCTCCAAGACCTGGCTGGTGGAGCGCGGCGTGCCCCGGGAACGCGTGGAAGCCATGCCGGTGGCCCAGGTGGTGATGCTGCGCTCGGTGGGTGAATTCTACCGCCTGCGTGACGAGATGTTCAAATTCTCCCAGTTGCCGCTATGGCAGGCGGCCCCCCTGCTGAAGGCTGCGGACAAAAAGCTCAAGGAAGAGGTGAACAACCCGCCCGCCATCCTGGCCCGCCTGCTATTGCCGGGTGTATCCCGGGTGATGGAGGCCCGTTTCCGGGTCGAGCGTCGCATTGCCATGCTGCGGCTGATCGAGGGACTCCGCCTGCACGCCAGCCGTACTGGTGAGCTACCCGAAAACCTGGAGATATTGAAACTGCCACTGCCCATGGATCCGTTCACCGGCAAAGGTTTTCAGTATACCCGCACCGCCGCCAACCAGGCTATTCTGCTCGGTCCGGCACGCAACGGCGACTCCAACGCCGCGGGTAATACCCTCGAGTATCAAATCAACTGGAAGAAATAAAAACCTGTATACTTGGAGGGATGGTTTTGGGTGGTTTTTTTTATCGACAGGAGTCTTGCTGATGCTTTCACCCCGATGGCTGATGGTTTTCACCGCGCTGGCGATCTGCGCCTTGGGTCTTGTGCCCGCCCGGGCGGTGGATCCCTCTGCCTACCTTGATAGCCAGACCTTTCTGGTGGTGCGACTTCGTCCCGCCAAGGTGGACCTGACCAAGGCTGTTGGGTACCTCAGCCAAAAAAAAATCATCGATCAGGGACAGGCTCTGGCCGCTGGACTGGTCATCGGCACCATCAAGGCATCGATCGACCGTAATGTCGAAGAGATGTGGATCGGCATGAACGCCACCAGCCTGGAATCTGCCGATTTCTTCCCCATCATCATGATCCCCAAGCGCGACGATGAGCAGGTGAGCGCACTGAAGAGCCTGCTGGGCAAAGTGCCTGGTGTGGGTGACCTGGTGCGCGTGGAAGAGGCCGGCGGAATGGTATTCATGGGCTCGGAGGCGGGCATCAAGGCAGCAAAAAGCGCCAAAGGCAAGCCCCGGGCCGATCTCGCCCAGGCGATGAAAGCCTGGAATGACGAGCACTCGGTGCAGATCGCTTTTATCCCCACGGCTGATCAGCGGAAAACGCTGCGCGAGATGGCCCCCCAACTGGCCGGCCGCATTCCGGATCTGAAACCGGAAGATTTTACCGACGGCATTGAATGGGGCTCCCTGAGTCTGGATGTCTTCCCTCCCAGGATGAGGCTGTTTATCAAGCAGGCCGACGGCAAAGCCGCCGCCAAGGCGTTGAACTTCATGCAAAAAGGCATGGATATCGCGCCCAAAATGCTGGCCCAGAATCCTGATGCCCGGGATATTGTCGATCAGGTCGCCAAGGTAATTGACGAGATGAAAAAGGGTCTGAAAGTAGAGAATGATGGCCTGGTGCTCGAAATGGAAAATCCCCAGCCCATCCTCGACCTGGTCGGCGAATCAGCCAAGAAGGCCCAGGAAGCCGCCAAGCGCATGCAGTCAGGGAACAACATGAAGCAGATTGGCATGGCTTTCCACAACCTGGCCGATGGCACTGGCAAGGGTTTTACTTCACCCGCCATCATGGGCCCGGATGGCAAGGCCCTGCTGAGCTGGCGCGTGAAGATCCTGCCTTATATTGAAGAAGACCGGCTCTACAAAAAGTTCAAGCTGGATGAACCCTGGGACAGCACCCACAACAAGCGCCTCATTAACAGCATGCCCAAGATATACCTCAAGCCCGATGCGAAAATCGAAGCCGGCAAAACGGTTTATGTTGTGCCCACTGGCAAAGGAACGCTCTTCGCCACCCCCGGCAAGGATGTGAAATTCACCGAAATCACGGACGGCACTTCCAACACCATTCTGGCGGTGGAATTGCCAGCCAGCCGGGCAGTTACCTGGACCAGGCCTGACGACTGGGAAGCAGGTGCAGCCGTGGCCCTCGATACCCTGATGGCCGGATTCAAGAGCGGCTTCAACGCCCTCTACGCTGATGGTTCAGTGCGCTACCTGAAACTGCCTATCGCCGAAAAAGACCTCCGCGGCATCCTCAGCCCCGATGGAGGCGAGGTGATCAACCTGCCATAATTTCCACCCGGGTCCATGACCGTCCCCCTGATAAAAAAGCCCTTCTCCACGGTGGAGATGGGCTTTTTTGCTGGATGCACCAATACCAGCAGCCAGGTCACGGGTTGACCGTCGCCAGATACTTCGGGGGCCGCCGGGCCCGGATCGCTTGCTCGAATCCATAAGCGATTTTCAGCAAGGTCCGCTCACTCCATGCCCGGCCAGCAAATGCCACTGCCACGGGTAGCCCGCCCACTGAACCTGTCGGCACCGCTATGCTTGGGTACCCCGCCACAGCAGCCAAACCAATCAGGTCATAGCCTCCCCAGGAAGTGTTGTCCCCCCCTTTGAGCCGGGTCAACCACGCGGGCCCGCCGCAGGGACCAACAATCGCATCCAGTTTCAGTTTGTCCATCACGGCGTCGATACCTTCGGCCCGAGTCACCCTTCGGCAGAGAGCCAGCACTTTCTGGTATTCGGGACTATCCAGTCCGCCCATGGAGGCCACTTTTTCCAAATGATCCTGGCCAAAGTGCTGCAACTCGCTGGCCGCGTTTTTTTTGTTGAAGGCGATCACCTCCCCCACATTCCGCACCAGTGCGTTGGGCCCCAGACTGGCAAGATACGCATTCAATCCCGCTTTCATCTCGTAATAAAACACGGTCAGCTCGGCTTCGGCATATTGACCGCCATGGGGCAGTTCCGCGGTCTCCACCAGGATGGCGCCCTGCTTCTTCAAGGTATTCAATGCCAGGGCCAGAACCGTGTCCACCTTGCTGCCAGATGGCGCATAATTGCGGGCCACACCGATACGGGCCCCCCTCAATCCATCCTCCAGAAGATTCCGGGTGTAATCCAGGGAATCGTCCTCCGGCCTGGTCCGGGAAAGATCGGGCCTGTCTTGCGGATCGTCCCCCACCAGGCCCGACAACAGGATCGCCGCATCCCGGACTGTGCGGGACATCGGACCAGCGGTATCCTGCGACCGGGAAATGGGAATGACCCCGGAACGGCTAATCAGTCCTACCGTGGGTTTCAACCCCACAATGCCGTTGACCGCCGAAGGCGACAGGATGGAGCCATCTGTCTCTGTCCCCACCGCCGCGGCGCACAGACTGGCAGCCACCGCCGCAGCCGAGCCGGAACTTGATCCCGAGGTATTGCGATCCAGCGCATAGGGATTTTTTGTCAGGCCGCCCCGCCCACTCCAGCCACTGGTGGAATTGGAACCACGAAAATTGGCCCACTCACTCAGGTTGGTCTTGCCCAGAATTACGGCCCCCGCTTTGCGCAAGCGATTCACCAGAAAAGCATCCCGAACAGGCCTGGCTCCCACCAGGGCCAAAGACCCGGCGGTGGTGGCCATTTTGTCTGCCGTGGCGATATTGTCCTTGATCAGCACCGGAATGCCATGCAGCGGGCCTCGTGGGCCTTGGGCTTGCCGCTCTCGATCCAGGTCCCCGGCAATCGCCAGTGCATCAGGATTGAGTTCAATCACGCTATTCAGCGCGGGCCCAGCCCGGTCAATCGCCTCCATACGGGCCAGGTAGGCCTGCACCAGGGTGCGGGAGGTTGCCTTTCCCGACTCCATTGCCAACCGCAGACTGGCAAGGTCCTGCTCCTCAATCAGGGGGCCGGAAGAGCTTTGCCCCCGGGCACCCGATTTTCCTGGCCCAAGCAACGCAAACCCCGCCCCGGCTGCCAGGAAACCACGCCTTGAAGATGAACAGGTTTCCATTGGTTTGATTCCATTGCCTGGGAAAATAGGACACCTCACTATTGCTAACCGTTCCAGCGGAATCATTCCACTCTTTCCTGCCTTTCCAGTCCGCAACAAAGCCCGGCCCCTGCGCGGCAGACTACCCAGAAGCGGAGACAGGCCGGGTTCTCATAAAAAATTCAGCCAAACAGTTGGGCATGGGCCGGCATCTTCAGATTAGGATGGGGGAAAGCATGTGCAGGCCCTTGACGGTTTGGCAGCAGGTTTATTATGGACAGGCAGAATGTGGGAATCATCGGTGGGGGGCCTGGGGGCCTCTTCACGGCCTATCTTTTGCGTAAAAAATGTTACCATGCGCTCCTCATGACCCTGTTCGAGGCCAGTGACCGCCTGGGGGGCAAGATCCACACCAAACAGCAGCAATTCCCGGGCAGCATTTTTCTAGCTAAAAAATAGTCTTTTTTGGCCTTCCCTTTCGTAAACGCAGCTGCAAAATTAACTACCTGGAGTTCCCATTGTGAAATAACGGCAAAAGGAATTGCCATCATGCC
>QWOS01000036.1 GCA_003669555.1 Planctomycetota bacterium | reverse complement strand
TGGGATGCCACCACCGGGCTGGAAATGCTCACTCTCAAGGGACACACAAATGCTGTCACGAGCGTGAGTTTTAGCCCGGACGGCAAGCGGCTGGCATCAGGTAGCTGGGACACAACCGTCAAGGTCTGGGATGCCACCACCGGGCAGGAAGGGCTCACTCTTAAGGGGCACATATATAATGTCACGAGCGTGAGTTTCAGCCCGAACGGCAAGCGGTTGGCATCCGCAAGCTTCGACGGCACCGTCAAGTTGTGGGATGCCACCACCGGGCTGGAAATGCTCACTCTCATAGGACACACAGATACTGTTGCCGGCGTGAGTTTCAGCCCGGACGGCAAGCGGCTGGCATCCGCAAGCTCCGACAACACCGTCAAGCTGTGGGATGCCACCACCGGGCTGGAAATGCTCACTCTCAAGGGACACACATATTTTGTCACCAGCGTGAGTTTCAGCCCGGACGGCAAGCGGCTGGCATCGGCAAGCTCCGACAGCACCGTCAAGCTATGGGATGCCACCACCGGGCTAGAAATGCTCGCTCTCAAGGGACACACAGCTATTGTTAACAGCGTGAGTTTCAGCCCGGACGGCAAGCGGCTGGCATCCGCAAGCAACGATAACACTGTCAAGCTGTGGGATGCCACGACCGGGCTGGAAGGGATCACTCTCAAGGGACATTCGCAGTGGGTCCTCGAAGTGAGTTTCAGCCCGGACGGCAAGCAGTTAGCATCCGCAAGCGGGGACAGAACCATCAAGCTGTGGGATGCCACCACTGGTCAGGAAATCCGCACTCTTAAGGGGCACGCAGACGGAGTCAACGAGGTAACATTCAGCCCGGACGGCAAGCGGCTGGCATCCGGAAGCTACGACAACACCGTCAAGCTGTGGGATGCCACCACCGGGCTGGAAATGCTGACTCTCAAGGGACACGCAGATTATGTCTGGAGCGTGAGTTTCAGCCCGGACGGCAAGTGGCTGGCATCCGCAAGCGAGGACAACACCATCAAGCTTTGGGATGCCACGACCGGGCTGGAAATGCTCACTCTCAACGGACTCACAGATGAAGTCACCAGCGTGAGTTTCAGCCCGGACGGCAAAAAGATTATTTCCCGAGACCGGCAAAATTACTTAAAGGTTTGGAGTGTTGAATCAGGCATGGAGTTGCCGTTGGATTCCATCAAAGATTTGTCTGCAATAGATCAAAAACCCATCCTGACCAGCCCAGACGGTAAGTTTACTATCGAAATCAACGATTCCGAAGTCTACATTATCCACAATCAGTACCGCCAGGAACGCATCGCCCGCGACAAACAGCGCCTTGCTGAATGGTCCAAGCCCAATCCCCAGTGGCACATCGACCAAGCCAAAGAATCTGAATCCGCCAAGCTTCCCTTCACCACCGCCTTCCACCTTGCCTGGGCCCGGCGGGGCGGCGCCTGGCAACCCCAGGTCACCATTGACCTCTGGAAGAACTTACAGGCCACGGAACCGTCTCCTGCCAAGGACAAGTTGCATGCCGAGGTGCTGGGGGAGGATGTTGGTAGGATGATTTTGACAGGTACCACTGCGGCTCAAGGCAACTGGACGGGGGTATCCCTTGGGCCGGTCGTTTTGCCGAGAGGCCCCAACAAAAAAGAATAATAGTCTTCAGACGCTCTTTATACTCCCTTTATTATGTTGTCAAAATTGTTTTGTCCGAGTTCACACCCCTGGCAGGTCTTCCCCGTACAAACCAAAATGGACACATCTCTGTGATTGCTGAACCACAACTGCCGGCCGTATGGCCAATCAGATGATTCGGGCTAAGCCACGGCCCTGACCAGGTCTTCTCGCCGGGCGGTGCCCTGGTTGCCATACCATCCCTGCCCGCTGCCTACGACACTAGCTGATGTAGCCCGCCAAGGGGAGGATCTGGCTTCTCACCAGCCTTGCCACTGAACCAACCGGTACGGATTGGCCCAACGCTCCCGTCCATGGTTCGCCAACTTTTATTTGACCGTGGCTGCTTTAGCCCTTAAAACAACAGAAGATTTGGCCTTCAAGGTCAGAGACCCGGCCTGAGATCATTTTGCCATTTCCATTGCCGCAACAGCTATTCATCCAGATACCGGAGATTTCCATGCACTTGTCTTCTGTGAATTGGCGGGCCAGACTGGTGGTCACAACACTCGCCCTGGGCTCATTTTTTAGTCCCATCACAATTCGGGCGGGTGAAACAGCACTCGACCGTTATGTGAAAAAGCCCGATGCTACCTACGCCTGGAAGGTCCTCAGCACCGTCAAGGCCGCTGGCACCACCCAGTTTGTGGTGGAGCTGATATCACAAACCTGGCTCGCTCCAAAAGAGGTGGACCGCCCGGTCTGGAAGCACTGGCTGGTGATCACCAAACCCGACAACGCCACCGCCAAAACTGCCTTTCTGTTCATTGGTGGCGGTGGCAATGGTGGCAATCCGCCAACCGGTGCCAATGCCCGCACCCTGGCCATCGCCAAAGCCACCGGCGGGGTCACCGCCGAGCTGAAAATGGTGCCCAACCAGACGCTGGAATTCTTCGGCGATGGCGTGAAACGCAACGAGGACGACCTGATCGGCTTCACCTGGGATTATTTCCTGAAAACAGGTAATGAAACCTGGCCGGCCCGCCTGCCCATGGTGAAAAGCGCCGTGCGCGCCATGGACTGCCTGCAGGAGCTGCTGGCCAGCGAGCAGGGTGGTGGCCTGAAAATCGACAAGTTTGTGGTCTCAGGCGGATCAAAGCGCGGCTGGACCACCTGGTGCACCGCCGCTGTCGACCCGCGCGTGGAAGCCATCATCCCCGCCGTGATCGATGTGCTGAATGTGCGTGAAAGCATGCGGCACCATCTGTGGGCCTATGGGTTTTTCACGCATTCGGTCGGGGACTATATGCGGCACAACATCATGCAGCGGATGGACGATCCCAAACTGGAAAAACTGTACGAAATTGAAGATCCCTGGTATTACCGCGACCGGCTGACCATGCCCAAATACATTGTCAACTCGGCGGGTGACCAGTTTTTCTGCCCTGATTCGTCGCAATTTTATTTTGATGGCCTCCTTGGTGAAAAGCACCTGCGCTATGTTCCCAACAGCGACCACTCCCTGCGCGACAGTGACGCCACCGAAGGTCTGGCCGCCTTCTACCAGACGGTCATCGCCAAAAAGGCGCGGCCCCAATACTCCTGGTCGTTTGAAAAGGATGGTTCCATCAGGGTGAGCTGCACCAGCAAGCCCAAAGAAGTGAAACTATGGCAGGCAAACAACCCCAAAGCGCGGGACTTTCGGCTGGAGAAGATCGGCAAGGCCTACACCAGCACCCTCCTCAGTGATCAGGGACAGGGTGTGTTTGTGGGCAAGGTGGAAAAACCACCCGAGGGCTGGACCGCCTTTTTCGTGGAAATGACCTTTGATGCGGGTGTGACCTTCCCGCTCAAGATGACATCGGGCGTGCGTATTGTCCCTGAAACCCTGCCTTTCAGGACCGAAGACCCCGCCAAGGGCAAGCTGGAAGTCCAGCCCAGGCGCTAAGGCCCTGCAAGCTGCACTATCACCCAGACTCCCGTGACCACCGCAGGCGGCCACGGGGGTTGTTTTTTTTGGGTGCAACCTGCATTTTGCGAGATCGTTCCAGGTATTGCCGACGGAGAACGGATACCCTTTTGCCCTCACTGGCAAGGTTGCCCGCTCCAAATCACAACAAACCCGCAATCTCCTCCAACCCGTTCAGCCCGGCCACAGGGCCGTGCTCCCGCAGGACGACCGAGGTGCCATAGCCCCACATCGCCAACAGGAAGCGGAAGTTGGCTTGCCGGGCTGCGGCGTAGTCGTCGAGGCCGTCACCCACCAGCACACCCTCTTTCAGCCCATGTTTGCGGACAATAGCCATCAGCCTGTCGGGTTTGGGCTGCTCGGAGGCGTCCTGCCCGTAAATATGATCGACCAGTTGGTCCAGGCCCAGATGCCTGGCGATAATGTCCGCGGCTTTCTGGATCTTGTTGGTCAGGATGTAGATGGGGTGTTTGGCCGCGGCCAGCCGGGTCAACGCCTCCACTGCGCCGGGATAGAGCTTCGACTTCTTGTGGCCAGTCAGGTTGTAATGGCTTCGGTAGGCCTCTACAACCCGGGTGATGGTATCGGCGCCGAGATTCGGGTTGGCAATGCCGACCGAGATGGGCAGATTGGGACCAATCAGCCGGTTGGTATCGCGCACCAGAATCGGGTGCCCACAAGAGTTGAGAGCCATCTCCAGCGATTCAAGAATACCCTCCGACGAATCTGCCAGGGTTCCATCCAGATCAAAAATCCATGGTTCAGGCATAAGAATCGCCACTTTTTCCGGCATCAGACCAGGCACGACACACCGTAGCCACCATATCATGGCAGTATAGCCAGAACCGTCCGGGGCAAATCAGCTAATACCCGCACCGTCCGGCCAGGCTTGAAGAGTGGGCCCAAGCACCATTTGCCGCAAAGCCTCATACCATTTACTCTGCTTCCTGCACTAACTTGAGTGATTCCCGAAAACTTTCCCAAATCCGTGCTGTATGTGCCGGTTTTATTGTTCCAGGCCGCATTTCTTGACGATAGTGATCAGGAAGCCCTGCCGTTGCAGGGTGGAACCAGATGCGTGGGTGGGCAAGATGACTGACCAGGCTCAGAAACCCCCTGCAAAGCCTTCCATTGGGGCCAACCCGCCAGGGCCCGTGCCAATCACCAGCACTACCGGGTCTTGGTTATTGCAACTGGCCCGCTACGGCCTGGCGATAGTTGCCCTTGTTGCTGCCGGTGTGGGCGGCGTGGTGTGGTGGCTGGCCCGCGATATCGCCACCGAAAACGCTTATGTGGTGGGCAATGTTACCCCTATCTCGCCCGAGGTGGCTGGTAATGTGGTGGCGCTCTTCACAGATGACAACATGGTGGTGAAAGCAGGCGAGCCACTGTTGCAGATTGATCCGGTGCCCCATCAGTTGGCAGTAGAAGAAGCCCGGGCCGATTACCGGCAGGCTCTGAAGGAACTCGAAGGAGCCGCCATCACGGTGCGGCTCACCGACCAGGATCGTAAAGCCGGTTACCAGGCCGCCGAGGCCAGGCGGCAGGAGCAGGAGGAATCGTTGCGTGCCAGCGCGCTGGAAGCCAGCGCCCGCGACAACATCCTCAACAAGGAAAAGGAAACCTTGCAGGCCAGCCGCGCCGAGGAACCCGGCTTGCAGGCCCTGGAGCGCAACGCCCGCGATTATCTTGAGCGGTTCGATTCCCTGGCCAAATCGGGTGACATTCCCATGCAGGACCGCGACAACAAGGATGCGGCCTGGAAAGACTCATTGGCCCGCCTGAACAATCTGAAAAGCCGTATCGCCGCGCTGGAAAGCCAGGTACTGGCCAGCGACCTCGACCGGAAGCAGGCGTTGGTGCGGGTGGAGAAAGAACGCCGGTCACTAGCTGAAGCCGCCGCCCAGGTGGGCCGTGCCCAGGCAGCCTTGTTGCAGCCGGATATCGCCGAGACCAGCCGGTCAGCCCTGAAACGCAAAGCTGAATTGGCTCATGCCAAACTCGAACTGGCCCGCCTGCGCCTGGCCAACACCCTGGTGCGCGCGCCGATGGGCGGTATTGTCAGCAAGCGCACCGCCCAACTAGGCCAGACCCTCATCCCCGGCCAGCCGTTCCTCAGTATCACCCCGCTGGACCTCGACAATGTCTGGGTGGTGGCCAACCTGCGCGAAGACCAACTGGCGCGCACCAAAGTGGGCCAGTTGGTGATGGTGACGCTCGACTCCATCCCCGGCCAGGAGTTCCCCTGCTGGGTGGAGAGTCTTTCCGGCGGTACAGGTGCGGCCTTCTCGCTGTTCCCACCTGACAATGCCACCGGCAACTTCACGCGAATTGTCCAGCGCTTGCCAGTGCGCCTGCGCTTTCAGGATGCCGAGAATTTCCAGAATCGCATCCGTCCCGGCATGTCGTGCAAGATCCGCATCGACCCCGATGTGACGGTGCGGGCCTCGGGGTCAGGCTGGTGAGGGTAGCCATGCGAAGGCGCGCAACCATGCTGATAGTGGTAACGATGCTGACCGTGGCATGCCTGGCCCATGCCCAGGAAGCCGCGCTCCCGCCAACAGCCTTGCCACTGGCTGAACCGATCCAGACTCTGACATTGCACGAGGCTTTGTCGAAAAGTCTAGCCAATGTGCGCACGGTCCAGGCGGTGGTAGCCACCCGCACGGTCACCGTGGGCCGGTTCGAAGCCCTGAAGCACTTTGTCCCCATGGCCAATTTGCCACAACTTTTTGTGGGGCTGCGCAACTCGTCGGGTCGCTCCAGTTCGGGCAGCATCTTCCCGGATGTAACGGGTGGCACACTGTTTTTTGGCGAGGGCCTCGTCCATGCTGAGCTGAATCGGGCCAACCTGTTTTTCCCCCTGGATCCCTCGGGCCAGATCACGGCCATGCCGATCGCCGAGGAGGGGATCCGGGTGAAGCTGCTGATGGAGGAGCTGGTGCGCCGGTCGCAGGTGGAGCTGGCGGCCCAGTCGTATTACGAGGCGAAGCGCCTGCGGCATGCGGCCGTCACCGCCGACCTGGCGAGGGGTTACGCTGGCGCCGTGGAAGCCCAGGTGGAGCGGAAACTGCGACAACGGCAAGTGCATGATGTTGAACTGACCGAAGCGAAGGTTGACAGCGCCAAGAGCCGGGTTTTCCTGGAGGAGATCGAGCGCGCCTCACGGTTGGCCCAGCGCCGGTTGGGCCTGACCCTGCACACCAGCCGGCTGCTGACACCCCAGGGTGGCCCGCCAGTGCCGGTGCGCATCGCGGGGCCTTATCCCTTTGACCTGAACGGAAAAGACGAGGTGAACCTCGATCTGGTGGCCGACTTGCCGCGAACACGGGACGAGGCTGTGGATATGGCCCGCCGCAAACGCCTCGAGGCCCGCATTCTGGTCATTGGCCTGAACATTGCCCGTTTGCACGAGAAAAGGGATCTGCTGCGGCTGATGGGTCTGGGTAGCCTGCCGCTCGGCCTGTCATTCAAAAACACCACCCTCGCCAACGGTGGCCCGGCAACCCTCGGTACCATCTTTGGTACCCTCTACGATGTGCCCGTTATCGATATCGGCTTCTGGTCAAATGTCCGTCGGGCTAAACTGGAGGTGGTCCGGTCACAGCTTGATCTGGAAAAGGTGCTGCTCGACATGGAGGAAGATGCCGGCAACGCCTGGGATCGGCTCATGCAGGCGGACCTGGAACATGCGCAGAAGGAGCGGGAGGAAGGCCTGGCCCTCGAACTGCGTGAGCGGGCTGGCCGCATGCTGGAGCAAAAACAGGCGATTCCGCTGGATGTGCTCGGCTCGGATGTGGCCCTGAGCCAGGCGCAGACCAACCGCTGGACCGCCTGGTACAACCTGCAACTCGCCCGGCTCGACCTGCTGCGCTCCACCGAACAGCTCCTCGATTACCTGAGAGATGCTGGCATCCAGGCCCCTGTCCAGCCGCTTGTTGCCAACGCCAAACCCTCATTGTGGCACCGCCTCACCTGCAATTTGCTCCCCTCGCAAACCATAGGGGGAAATCAGCCATGACCCTGCCCAACCTGGCTCGCCGAGGATTTCTCACCCTGGCTGGCGCCTGGATGGCGCAACAGGCCCTGGCTGCCGATACCCTGCCAGTACCCCGCAAGGCGGACGAGGCGCCCGGCATTCCAGCCGGCCCGCTGCTGGTGAGCGGTTCCACGGTGGTGCTGCGTGTGCGCCAGGTGCTGCAGCACGATGGCCTCTCTCCCGGAGACCGCCTGCTGAACGGCCAGCCCGACCTGCAAGTGGGCGACCGGTTCATCGCGGAGTTGGTGGATCCGGCGCGCCCACCGGGCCAATTGCCAGGGGTCATCGGCGGCACAGTACAGCAGATCACCGCGCCTGGCCGGTTCGGAAAAAACGGCAAATTATATCTGCAATTGACCCAGTTGGTCCGCCGCGAAGAAGACACCCTGGTACCCTGGTTGCTCGACACCACCGATTTCAGCAGGCACCCCCATCTGCGTGGCGCTATGGTCAACGCCCTTTTCATGGGCGAAGGGGTGGGCATGGGACTGAGCGTGGCGTCACAGTTCAGCTTCACAGGGGTCAACCCGCTGTTCATGGGAATTGGTGCTGGGGCCGGCCTGCTGGTGGGAACCGGATTGGCCGCGATCCGGCGCGGCACCCAGGCCCGTCTGGAACCCGGCGACACCTATGAGGTGGAAGTGGGTTCCTGCCGTTGCCGTGTGCTGCCAAAAAGCAGCGAAATGCTTCTATATCCGGCCCAGCAGCCGAAAGCAGGAGCCTCCAGATGAGACCGCTCACAGTCCCCTTGTTGCTGGCTCTTGGCCTGTGTGGCTGCTCCCGGCCCGAACCGGTCCAGCCCCGCGGCCCCGTCGGCGACCTGCCCCCTGCCTACCCGCGCAGTGCCATCACCGACCCAGCCACGGTGCGGGCGATCCAGGTGCTGGAAGCCATGGTTGCCAGGTTACAGGATCCAGACAGGCAACCGCTGTATTCTGCCGTGGAGATCATGCCGCCCACACGCACCGTGCTACCGTATGGCGTGGGCCGGTACGAGCAGCAGGTCCGCCTGCCAGTGATCCTCACCACCGGGCTGGGCTGGGGCAAACTCGATAGCGCCGCCCGCGAGACACAGGTGCGGAAAATTCATGCCGATTGTCTGGCCGTGCTGCAACGCGAGGGCTGCAAGCTGCCCCTCACCCTCACCGTGCAGGAACCGCGCGGCTGGCAGGTGGCCTGGCTGAACGATGCGAACCCCGGAAAAACCATCTTCGTGGGTGACGGGGATGAATGAGTCGGCTAGTGACAACGACAGCCCCGCACCCGGCCAGCGATTAGCCGCATTGCTGGCTTTGGCATCGGTGTGGTTGACCACCGCCGGGCACACCGCCTGTTTCCGCGAGATGGATGCGGCCCGCGGCTGGGTGACCACTGATGGTTATTCACTTCATAGTGGCTATCTTTTTGCAATTGCTTGCGGATTGGCCATCACCTGGGCCAATATGCCGCTGCGACAGCCTGCCCGCCTGATGCGTTACGGCCTGGCGCTTTTGGCCATAGGCTCCTTCATCAATGGACTGTTGCTGCAAGCCCCCTTCACCCTGCTGGTTGCCAGCCGCATGATTGCTGGATTGGGTGGAGGCATGGTGCTGGCTGCGGCCCCCATCGCTGGTCGGGCGGCGGGCAGTCGCTGGTTCGCCTGGGCAGGGATTTTGCTACCCTCGGTGGGTATCCTGATCATCGCCAAGGTAGCCGACCTGTACCGGGAGCACGGCTGGGATGGAGCCTTCCTGTTCGAGGGGACGCTGGCCCTGGCCGCCCTTCTGATTCTGGTGATCTGGGGGCACGAGCATGGTGCATCTGGCTGGCCAGTGGTGCCGGTCTGGTTCCCGCTGCTGGTGGGTTTTCTGGGCTGCCTGTGGTATGCGATCTCGTATGGGCAGTTGCAGGGCTGGTGGGAAGATCGCCGGTCCACGCTTGCGATGAGTGGTGGCGTGGTGTTTCTGGCACTGTTGGTTTCCACCCTCATTCTCAGCCCCACTGTCCTGCCAGTGTCGGCCTGGCCCACCCTGGTGATCGCCGGGTTTGCCGGATTTGTGCAATACTTCAATGTGTCGGATATGGGTGTGTACGGAGGTGGCCTGCTGGATCTGGGGATGGTTGATCGCAGCTTGCTGATCTGGCCGATTTCCATCGGTGCCGGCACGGCCGCCATGCTGGCCATAGTGTTCAAAGCCAACCGCTGGTTGACGGTGATTGGCCTGGTGGCCATCGCCCTGGGGATGGGTTTAGCGCACAATCGCACCATGGATTGGCCCTTTTGGGCCGCGCTGAACCAGGCACAGTTCAACTGGTTTGCAGCGCCTGGTTTGTGGGAACTGGCCCCCGCGCGCTTTTTAATGGGGTTGGGTGCGAGCCTGACCCTGATCGGCCTGCAGCAGGCCACTCTCGCCCACCCGGGCGATGAGGTGACACGCCGGCAGCTACTGACTTTTTTTCAGTTTGTCGGGGGTGGGATATCCATCGGGGTGCTGACACTCTGCACCACCCGGGGCTACCAGAACGAATATTCGTTTGTGGCTGAGCGAGGCTATATCCAGCCTGAGGTTTACCGGGAATATGGTGGTATCCTGAAAAACCACCTGCACAGTCAGGGCTTTGCCAGTCCCGAGGCTGGGGCCCGCTCGATGCTGCACAACAGCGTGGTGTACGAGTCCAACAACATGGTCTTTGCCACCATTTACGGTGCCTTCCGTATCTGGGCTTATACCTTTGCGGGTCTGATGGTCGTCTGGTGGGGGTGGAACTGGTCGCGGCCCCAACCTGCCTGATAGGGTGGGTTCTCCAGATAGATCGCTGGACCGCCAATCCGGGCAAAGCCGGCACCCTCCGAAGATGGCTGAAACCTGCTGGCGAAGGTCCGCAACGGTTCAGCAGGAAATCGGCCCATTCGTAATTGCGGGCCAATCAATCCAGGCCCAGGTTTTTTTCGATATTGCGACGGGTGGGCAGCAGGGTCAGGAGAGCCAGGACCCACAAGGCGCCAGCGACACTGAGGCACAGTATTTTATCAGTTTCTCCACTGGAAGCAACAAAACCCAAAACAATACTGACTATGATTAGGCCTTCATGGATTGCCATAGCAGCTATCCACATGGTTTGGGTTTGCCGGAACAGATCCGATGGGGAAAAGGCATCGTTGCTATTGAGCAAATTGCTGTTTTTCTGGCGCTGCCACCTGATCAGGAAGAAAGCTGTAACCACCCCGCTCACCGCCAGTACACTGCAAACGATCCCAAAAATCGGAATTTCGCCCTCGGCTTGGGCCTTTCCTGGCTTAGTGAAGGCGGAGCTGGCGGGCATCCGGTCTGTTGGGAGTATTTCGTTCTCGACTTGGGCCTTTCCTGGCTTAGTGGGTATTACCTGATTGGAGACTGCGAGGACGATTGCAATGAACAGGGGCGATATCAGCAGGGAAGCAATTATAAACCCTAGGGACATTAGTCGTTGGGGCGAGGCATCCAGATAAAGCCGCATCTCTTCCTGGGGGGTGCCTGCCATGAGTGTGCTCCGTGAATGCCTTGGTAAAAAAAGGGGAGCGTATCGCACAAGCGAATCCGCCCCCGTTGCAAAATAGCCAAGCAGATGCTGACGATCAACCCTGCGAGGCTTTGACAAACTCCGCGCCGATGGCCTTCATCTCATCTGGCCGATCAGGATCATGCCAGCCAGGAAACCACCCAGGGCGAAGGGCCCCATGGGGAAGCCGACCACCACGGGAGCAAAGATTGCCAGAAGGCCGGGGCCTACCATTTCCTTTTGCGGCATGGAGATCAAGCAAGTGCATGATGGAATGATGATCGCCCTGCCTGCGAAAAACTGGCATGTGTCCTAAACAATGCTCAGTAAAAAATTCGCATTGCGTCTGAAGGATGCGCTGCCCACGCGGACCTGGCCCGTTATCGCAAGAGTCGGTGCGGCCCGAAGAAGCCGCCTCCCAAACGCTCCAGGCATTCCAACAGTGGCCATGTCTCCAGCATAAAATACTTGCTGAACGAAAAAATAACATCTTGGAAGCCCTGGCAGGAGGGCCCATTCGTTATTGCGGGCCAGTCAATCCAGGCCCAGGTTTTTTTCGATATTGCGACGGGTGGGCAGCAGGGTCAGGAGAGCCAGGACCCACAAGGCGCCAGCGACACTGAGGCACAGGGTTTTATCAGTTTCTCCAAGGGAATTAAAACCAAGCATTATACCGATCAGAATCCCGCCTTCATAGATGCCCATAGCCACCAGCCACATGGTTTGGGTTTGCAGGAAAAGATCCGATGGGGAAAAGGCATCGTTGCTATTGAGCAAATTGCTGTTTTTCTGGCGCTGCCACCTGATCAGGAAGAAAGCTGTAACCACCCCGCTCACCGCCAG
>QWOS01000130.1 GCA_003669555.1 Planctomycetota bacterium | reverse complement strand
TCTGAGGTCCCTGACTTTCCAGCATCCACACTCTCAAAGTACCCGAGGCCCACAAAAGCCCCGGGCTCAAAGGCGCAGCGTACCTGAAAATCAGGTATCGCCACGCCCGACGCGGCTCCTTCCACCCACCTACTTGTCAAAGAACCAAATTCAAACACCAGCGGTTGGCAAGCACCAACCACTTGTGTACCTTAACTCTAGACCAGGGTGGGGATGGTGTCAAGGAAAATTATCACCCGGTTCCCCCATATCCAGCCAGCAACACCGCAAAAATCGCTTGATTTCCAGCCTTTTCTGGCCTTCTTTTTTTCTTCTTACTTGGCTGTTTTTAGACGGGCTGCTGTTTTGGTCGGATTCACAGGCCCCTTTTCCTAAGATGTCTCCAAGTACTTCCATTCCAACTCCTTTTTTTCAGCCTTTCGGAACCAGAACAACATGGCACATGCCCCCCGCGTGCTCGTGATGCGCGCCCCCGGCACCAATTGCGACCGTGAAACCGCCTTTGCTTGCGAACTTGCCGGCGCCACCACTTCCACCCACACCCTCCTGGAAGTGCGTCAACGCCCGGCCTTGCTGCGGGAACACCAGATCCTGGTGCTGCCTGGTGGCTTCTCTTATGGGGATGATGCCGGAGCCGGGGCCATCTGGGCTGCCGAATTACGCCATTTTCTTGCCGACGAACTGCGCGCCTTTCGCGATCGCGGCAAACTCATCCTGGGGATCTGCAACGGTTTTCAGGCCCTGGTGCGCACCGGGTTGCTGGTGCCCCCCGATGAAGATGGGCCGCTCATCAGCCTGACTCGCAACACCCAGGGCCGCTATATCGACCGCTGGGTGCAGATTGCTGTCCAGCCTGGGAATTGCCAGTTTTTGACCGGCCTCGATGCCCTGCGCCTACCCATGGCACACGGCGAAGGGCGTTTTGTCGCCCGGGAAAACTGGCATCTGGAGGGGCTGGAGCAAGCAGGTCAGTTGGTGTTGCGCTATGCCACCGCCGAGGGCCGCCCCACCGAAGAGGACGACAGCGAAAACAACCCCAATGGCTCACAACGGGCTGTGGCCGGCCTGACTGACCTCACCGGCCAGGTCCTGGGCCTGATGCCCCACCCCGAGCGCCATTGCCTCCCCACCCAACACCCCCAATGGACCCGCCTGGGCCTTTCAGCCCAACCGGATGGCTTGAAAATCTTCCAGAATGCCGTCAACAGTTTTGCGTAACGGACAACGAATCAGCGGCACCATTGCCAAGAAAGGCCCCGTAGCAAAGTTCGTGCGGGCGCCGTGCCAGCAGAATGCCCTTCATGAGGCAACCCGTTCCCAGAACATCCCCTTCCCTTCAGCCTTCCTGAGCCAGAAGCAACAGTCCAAACCAGCCAGAAACTGGCATATAATCTATTGCGGCATTGGGGCCCGTTATGATCAACCTGTCGTTTTATAGCAGCTGATCCATTTTATCTGGGAAAAAATGCGCTTCACCCTATAAATTAGTGGGGAATTAAGGAGTATTTTATACTTTTTTGATTTTATTGTTGCATTTTCTCGTGCATTGATGGAAACTTGATCGATCATTGATCTGTCCTCCGCTTCTAAAATCTAAGAGAGTTATTATGCGGAATTACTTTTTGACTGCGATGATTTTTTTCGTCGGCATGGTGGCGCGGGCGGACGTGGTTGTTGAGAATACTAATGGGGGTAGTAATTCAGCTACTGCTTCATTTTTTTATGTCAAATTCACAACCCTAGCCACATCGAATCAACTAACAACTATTCAGCTTTTCGGAGGCATACAAAATGCTTCGGGGATTTCTTTTGACTTGCGAAATAGTGCCAATTCTCAAATTGCTAATGGCTCAGGCGGTGTACTGAGTGGTGGAGTCCTTACTTTAAACACTTCAACTTTTGGAGCGGATACCTACTGGCTTGGTGTTAGTGGACTAAATGCTGGGTATAACCAAGGAAGCACAGCATCGCTGACTTCCTCAGACTCCGGATGGATATCGGAAGCTACCATGGTAACTACCAACCAAGGTTCCACTAGCGCAAGTGGATCTGCCTTGTTCCAAGTATCCCTTACTGCGGCCGTTCCCGAGCCCGGCACCATGTTGCTTGGAGGAATTGCCGCCGCTGTCGGCGGGGCGGGTGCTTGGTGGAAACGGCGCAAGCAAAGGCAGGCTGCGGCAGCTCTTGCTGCTGGCGATGGTGCTTGATAGCAACTAATAACAAAGCTATGCGACCCCAGGCGAGTGATTGACTGGGGTTTTTTCATTGACTGATCGGCAGGAATGGTTGCCGCTTTGCCCATTTTTGTTGTTTATCGGGGATTTTAGAACCCTGATGAAACGGGCACGGCAGTGCTCGGGCTTAGGTTCAACCCGGAGTCCCTTAAGTTCCCCCCAAAACACACCACCCACAGATCGGCCACCGCTAAACCGGGTCGATCTCAGATTGCGCCAGAGCCCGAGCACTGCCGTGCCCGGCTTGCCAATGTTGGATAGTGCTGGATGTAGCCGGTGTGAAACCCGGGGTTGTCGGGGCGCGGTGCGACTGGTTGGCGAAACCCTGGTGATCCGGGCAGACAGTATTCGGGCTCAGGTTCAACTCGGAGACGATTGAGTTCCCCCAAAAACACACCACCCACAGATCGGCTACCGTTAAACCGGATTGATTGCCGTTTTCGCCAGAGCCCGAGCACTCCCGTGCCCGGCTCGCCAGATACGCCGGGAAATGGGTGGGGTTGCTACGGGCATGGGGTACTGGCAGGGGCTGGCGAAACCCGGGGAAGCCGGGCATGGCAGTGCGCGGGCTTAGGTTCAACCCGGAGACGCTTAAGCTTACCCGATAAACCATATCTCACGCACAGGTTTTCGCACCTACGGCGATATTTCCGTTTGCGCCAGAGCCCGAGCACTGCCGTGCCCGGCTCGCCAGGATCAACCTGTCAAACGGTTATCCAACAAAGCTAAAATATAGCAAACGAAAAAGCATACAATCAAGATCTGTTTGGTGAGGCGCGGATTGACTGCGCTGCACCAAAAAATCAAGCTACCAGCCATATCTGGCATCACTGCTTGAAGGTACAGGTTGTTTGGCTGAGTTGTACAAAGAAGCGGGCCGCCTCTCCGATGGGAAGGGGCAGCCCGCCTTGCGCTTGCAGCATCCACCGATGTTACTTTACATCGATGTTGAGATCGCCACCACCCACGCTGACTTTGCGATCCATCTTGCCAGAACGAAAATCCTCCGGCACTTTCCGGAGCGCCGCCGCCGAAGCCGGTGTGCCGTCTTTGGCATCGAAATACCAGGCATATTGGCCAGGCGTGGCACTCGTTTTGAAAGCACCATCCTGGCCAGTAACCGCATAAGCCTCGGCACCATCACCCAGGGGCTGCAGAACCAGCTTTACGCCTGACAATGGCTGACCCTTGAGAGTCACTTTACCAGAGGTTTCCTTCTTTTCGCCCACGGGTGTAGCTGAATCTCCACAACCAACGAGCATCAGGCAGACCGGAAAAATCAAACCAGTCAAAACCAATCGCACCACAAAAAAACTCCTATCCAGGTACTTGATAAAAACAAACTTAAATCAATCCAGAGTGGCTACCACCCCATCCGTGGCCCCAGCGACAGCTTTGAGGACCAGAGGGGCAATAGAGTCACTGACGAAGCGGACCGAACCATCTCCCATCACGGCATTGCATCCACTATTGTGGAAAGAGAAAGGCTCATCATTGGGGCCACAGTTATTGACACTCCAGCGGCACTCTGGGGGACCACCTATGACATTGTTGTTGTTATTGATTTTGGCAGTTCTGTTTCCGAGTGATTTGCTTGGGCCAGAAATACCGTTGGCCGCTGCATCTGCGTCTGCCCAACAGTAGACGCGACGAGCGCCGGAGGCAAGTCCGTCCCCAGGAACCGGATGGCCTGGCGCAGGAACCGGTGAGCTACGCGACGAACCTGCACCAAACATTCCCACCAGGGGGTGGGCACGACCAGCATCCTCGATAACCAGGAATGTATTGGAAGAACCGTCAATGATCTGGGCAATAGTGCTTCCTTCGGCAGTAAGGGGCCCAAAATAGCGGCCCTTGTAGGAGGCAGTACCCGCTCCACTGACCCGGGCCAGTGTCCCCTCATCGATATCACTCACGGCAATGACCATATAATCGATTGCACCAAGGCCTTCACCATTGTGACGGCTAGTAGGGCCAATAGGGGTTGTCGGGCAAACAAAGGTCTTCACCTGGGTCTTTGCTGCCTCCCAACCACTGGGATAAGCAGGATCATCATAGTCCAGACCTCTATTCAAAGGACCGCCGAAAGAACCATGAATAAAGGCCCAGTTGTAAGAGGCTGGGGTGGGTGAATTAGAATCAAACATCTTGTATGCCGCTTCCTGCTCTACATAGGGCAGAATCTGTGTGCACCACGAATGAATCAGGTACTTGGTGGTATTCGTACCCGTCGAATCGATCTGGCCAGGGTTTGGCAGTTTACCCAGGGCCGACTCGTGATTATGGAAAGCCAAACCAATATTTTTCATATTGTTGGAGCAGCTCATACGGTTGGCTGCCTCGCGCACCTTCTGTACGGCTGGCACCAGCAGACCCACCAGCACAGCAATGATGGCAATCACCACCAGCAGTTCGATCAGCGTGAAGGCTTGCCGCCTCACCCGCACCGGATTCAACCACATTTTCATGGAGACCTCTCGACTATTTTTCTGGAAGAGTATCAAGCCAGCCTGGGCTCTGAAATATTTCTGACCCCTTGGCTCAACTTTTCAATTGAAACAACCCCTTGTGAAGATTTCGTGTGGATTGCGTGAGCTAAAAATGAATTTTTTTTCAGGGAAGGATTCTGGACCAGGGCCGGTTTGCTACCAAAACCGGCCTCAGTGCCTGACAACCAGCCTGGCCTGGAGCGTTGCTGTTGCAGAAAAAAACCACATCAAACCCTCACAGCCCTTTCACCAAACCCTTGCATTATGTGGGTTCTGTTCGTTTATCGTATTTTAAATTCCCTATGGGAATGGTTCCTTGGCTAACCGATTCCGGCAGGAAGCCTCCCTATGCGCGACGCCCTGATCCTTTCCGACCTGCACCTCGGAGCTGATAACTGCCAGGCCGACAGCATCCTGCGGTTTCTGGAGGGTGTTCGTCATGGCGAGGAAGGGCTTACCACACGATGCCTCATCCTCAACGGCGATGTGTTCGACTCGTACGACATGCGTCGGTTGGAAAAATCGCACTGGAAGATCCTCTCCACTTTGCGGAAACTGACCAAAAATACCGAAGTCCACTGGCTCACCGGCAACCACGACCATAGTGCCGATCTGCTCTCCCACCTGCTGGGGGTTGAGGTGCATGATGAGTTGGTGCTTCGTTCGGGAGACGCACGCATTCTTTGCCTGCATGGCCATGCCTTCGACTCATTTCTGGACAAGCACCCCATCCTCACCACCCTGGCCGATGGTGCCTACAATCTGCTGCAATGGCTTGATCCCAGCCACAGCATTGCCCGTTTCGCCAAAAAATCCTCAAAAGTGTTTTTGCGGTGCGCCGACAAGATTCGCTCTCAGGCTATTTCCCACGCCCTTCGGTCAGGCTGTGAAGTGGTGTGCTGCGGCCACACCCATCTGGCGGAAGACTATCTCGATGCGCCCACGGGTGTGCGCTACTACAATAGTGGCTCCTGGACCGAAAAACCGTGCCACTATCTGGCAGTTAGCCATGGCCGGGTGCAGCTGCTTGATTTTGCTGAAGAGACAGGTCAAGGCTTCCTGGAAATCGCCCCGGAACAGGCTGAACAGCTTCAAATTGCCAAAACCCGCATGATATCTATGTAGTTGTAAGTATATACCAACCACATTTTTGAACCTCGACACCCTCACTTTGACGCAATTCTCATTGCGTTCCAATGCAACATTTTCAATTATGAGAGGGTGGTTTCTCTCCAAGGCCTCCGCAGCCTTGCTCTTACCCGCCTGGACATTCGTCCCCGCCCAGGCCTGGAAGGTGGCCCGCCATGGCAGATCCGGTTGCAGCTTCGCTCTCTGATGCGCTCATGCAGAGCTTGCCTTTGCCCCTCAAAGAGGCCCTTCCATCGCCGGAAGGGTGGAAAGCTGTTGGGGATGCCCACAGCGCTCCACTTGGGCAGGTTATTGGCCTGGAATCTCCAGACAAGGCGGTTCATCGGTCAGCTGTGTTATTGGATGGACCCTGGCTGCATGAATGTTCCCAGGCTGGCGAAGCGATCCCGCAGGCAATGTCTGGCCGGGCTGATGAGCAGGCTCCCCTCGAATTACCCCGGGTGATGGCCTATGGGCCGTCCTCCACCGGCACTTTCTGGGCTCTGATGGAACTGGCCCCGGGAGTCTGGCTGAATGACCAGATCAGCAAACATGGCAGGGCTCCGCTGCCGCAGTGTCTGCAGATCATCCGCCTGGCGGCGCAGGCTTTAGCGTGGTGGCATGGGAAAAAAATGCTGGCAGGGCCAGTCCTGCCTCGGGAAACCTGGGCTCCACTGGATGGAAAATCCGCGCAATTCCCCTGGCTGGGATTTTCGGGTTCCCTTTTGGCGGGCGATTGGTTCACCACTGAACGGGGCGCCGCCCTGTTGCCTTACTGCCCACCCGAGGTTCTGGACGGAGCCACTTGGGATATTTCCGCGGATTTATATGCGCTGGGCTGCCTGGCTTATTTCCTGCTCACTGGCGAAATGCCATTTCCCGGTGCGAAAGCTGAAGAAGTCCGCACGCAGCAGCGTAGCCGTAAGCCGCGCACTCCGCCGGAATTGCGTATGGGTGTGCCGGGTGCCTTGTCGGATCTGGTGATGCGTCTGATCTCGACCCAGCCCCATGAGCGGCCCATCAAGGCGCAGCCGGTGGCGGATCGGCTGATTTCCCTGTCTGGCCCTGGCTCCCCTGCCACTGGCGAAGCATTCGGGGCAAAAACCGATTCCAAGGGTTCAACCCCGGTTCCCCGTTTAGTGCTGGCAGACGAGGAGATCAACCGCTTGAAAGCGGAAGCAGAGGCTACACCCACAGAAGCGGAAGGCTGGTTGAAACTAGGCCAGGCCCAGTTACGGCTGGGTAAACCCGGCGACGCCACCGTTTCAGCTGAGTTGGCCCTGAAACTGAATCCGCGCCTGGGAGCGGCGGCCTTGCTGCGGGTAGATGCCCATCTGGCACGGGGTGATGCGAAGCGGGCCTTGCTGGATCTGCAACCGCTGGTGCGGGCCCTGCCTAACGCCCCGCAGGTGCGGCTTCGTCTGGCGCGGGCGCATTTTGCCGGGGCGGATGCCACCAAGACCATTGCTGAATGCGACCTGGTGCTGAAGGCCGATGCCAGGAACATCGACGCCCTGGCTTTGCGGGCTCAGGCACACGAATCTCAGGGCGAAACGCTCAGGGCCCTGACTGACATGGATCAGGCAGTGGAATTGGCTACGGCCCAGAGTGCCAACCCTGTCAGCATGGCCAAATTACTCGCCAGAAGATCTGATTTGCACCTGACACTTGGCCACACCACCGAGGCGCAGGAAGACATGCGGGCCGCAATAACGGCCGACCCCAGCAGCCTGGCTGCGCGGCAGGCCCGTGCCAAGCTGTTCCTGGAACTGGGCAAAGCCGCCGACGCCGAGGACGATTGCGACCACCTGGTGGCTCAGGCTGGCCGCGCCCCTTGGAGCTGGCTGTTGCGTGCCAGGCAGCGGGTGGCGGTGGCGGAATACCGCATGGCCCTGGAAGATCTGGAACAAGCCATGGAACTGGAGGCATCGCCCACGGTACTATCACAAACCGCCCTGCTGCTGGCCGCCGCACCAGACAAATCGGTGCGTGACCCCGACCGGGCTCTGGAACTGGGCCGCAAGGCCGCCGAAGAAACCGGCTGGGATGACCCCATGGCGCTAGAGGCGGTAGCCGCCGCCTACGCAGCCTGCAAGCAGTGTGAAACTGCGGCAGGCTGGACTATGAAGGCCATCTCCAAAGCAAAGGGAGCCGACCGGGACCGCTTGCAGGAGATGCTGAAAATCTTCAAAACAGGCAAGCCTTACCGACTGGGAAGATAAACCGCAACCGGCAGTCCTGCCCAGATTGCCGTTTGCTGGACGATAGACCAACCATTTTCCATCCGCAAAGCGGCAAGTATTTGGAAGCCTGCGCACCTGACCAGAGCCCACGCCGGTGATTGGGTCAGGAGGTTGTTTTCCGCACCGCCTCGAGCGCCTGATACAAATCTACCCGGCCATCGTATAATGCACGGCCAACGATACAACCTGGCAGACCAGCCCGGGCCACCGCCAGGATATCCTCCAGGGAGCCAATGCCCCCCGAGGCAATTACCTCCATAGTAGCCCCCCGGGCCACCTGGGCCGTCGCCTCCACATTACAGCCCCTCAGCGTGCCATCGCGGCTGATGTCGGTGAAAACAATTGCCGCCAGGGGCCAATCCACCATCCGCGCCAGCACCTCCGCCACGGTGACGGTGTCGGTCTCCAGCCATCCCTGAACGGCAACCAACCCGTCACGGGCGTCGAGCCCAAGTACCACCCGCCCGGGGTGATCACGCACCACCTGCTCGGTCCAGGCGGGGTCACGCAAGGCACGGGTGCCAAGTATGACCCGGCGGACCCCCAGATCCAGCATCGCCCTGATATGTTCCACCTCGCGCAAGCCACCCCCGACCTGCACCGGCACGGCACCTGCCGCCTCCACAATAGCCCGCACTGCCGCGGCCTGAACCGGATGGCCGGCACGGGCACCATCGAGATCCACCACATGCAGCCAGGTGGCTCCTTGATCAATCCAGTGGCTGGCCATGGCTGCCGGGTCGGAGCCGTAGACAGTTTCCTGCGCATAATCCCCCTGGTGCAACCGGACACAATTGCCAGCCCGAAGGTCGATGGCCGGATAAAGTTGCATGGTCATGACTGTTTCCTGCTGTCATTCAAAGGTTGGCAACCTGTGATCAAAGCCCGTTCCGGTCATCAGAGGGTGGCAAATGCCTCCAGCAGCCTGGAGCCTGCCTGCTGGCTTTTCTCGGGATGGAACTGGGTAGCGTGGCAATTCCCCACACTGATGGCAGCCGCGAATGGGCCGCCGTAATCAGTTATCAGCCCTACCACCCCCGGGTTGGCTGGTTGAGCAAAGTACGAATGCACAAAGTAAAAATACTCGTTGGGCCGCACAGAACCCAGCAAGCTGCCAGCTTGCCCGGCAGGGCCAGGCATGACGGTGTTCCACCCCATGTGCGGCACCACCAGATCAGGGTGGATGGCGAACCGGACCACCTCGCCTGGGATAAAACCCAGGCCCTCGTGCACCCCATCTTCGTGCCCGCGCTCAAACAGCAACTGCATACCGAGGCAAATACCCAGGAAAGGCCTATCAGCCCTCAGGTGTTGCAGCACTGGTTCGTCGAGGCCGGTACCGCGCAGTTGAGCGATGCCATCTGCGAAGGCCCCCACTCCCGGCAGCACCAGGTGGCTGGCGCGACCGACTTCGGCTGGATCGGAGCTGATGGCAGCTTCGTGACCCAATCTCTCGAAAGCCTTCTGCACGCTGCGGAGGTTACCCACGCCATAATCAACTACCACCAGGCGCTTGCCACTCATACCGCCTCCAAAGATGCGGAGTTGCCAGCCGTTCCAGCGACTGCCGGCTGGGCCGATGCCTTGCCGCGCCGTTTCAGCCAGACTCCGAAATCATCCCATAGGGAATAGGTGACAGGGACAATCAGCAGGGTGAGGAGCAACGACAGTGCCTGGCCACCCATAATGAGCTTGGCCATGCTGGCGCGCGATCCAGCCCCGGGCCCCTCGCCGAGTGCCAGCGGCACCATCGCCGCCACCAGCATGACTGTGGTCATCAGGATGGGACGGAGGCGGGTGCGGTTGGCCTGGAGGATGGCTTTATCACGGTCCATACCCCTGGCCCGCAAGACATTGGTGTAATCAACCTGCAAAATCCCGTTTTTCTTCACAATACCAAACAGCATGAACAGGCCGAAGGTGGCATAAATATCCAGGCTGGTGTTCAGTATCAGCAGGCTGGCAATGGCAAACGGCACGGTGAGTGGCAGTGACAGCAGAATGGTGATGGGGTGCAAAAAGCTTTCGAACTGCGCCGCCAGCACCATATACATGAACAAAATGGACAGTAGAAAAGCCACCGCGAAGCTGGTGTCCTGCTCGGCAAGGAGCTTGGCCTTGCCCAGGAATTCCCAGCGGAAGTCAGGGGGGATGTCGAGCTGCTGCACCCTGGCTTTCAATTTGTCGACCGCTTCCCCCAGCGGAATTCCCTCCAGGTTGGCGCTGAGCACCACCTGCCGCTGCCGGGCAAACCGCTCGATTGACTGGGGCCCCTGGGCTTCGTCGAGCCGGGCCACGCTCAAGAGACGCACAGCGCCCACTCCTGGTTTGGATGAGGGGACTGTCAACAGGCCGATGGTGTCGGTATCGAGGCGCGCGGTCCGCTCGGCGCGCAGCCACACATCGTATTGCTCGTCGCCCTCCTTGTACTTCGACACCGGCTCCCCGCCCACCAGCACGCCGGAGATGGTGGCGATTGATTCCACGCTGACACCCAGCTCACTGGCCCGCTCGCGGTCCGGCATGATGCGGAGCTCAGGCTTGCGCAGGCTGAGACTGGAATCGACATCGACAAAGTGCCCCTCCGCGCGCATCCAGGTGGTGATCTCTTCGGCCAGGCTTTCCAGTTTTCTCATGTCGCTACCGCGCAAGTTGAAATCAATCATGACTTCACGGAAACCGGTGGCGCTGAAGGCGCTGATATCCTGGACCGAGGCGCGGAAGTCAGGAAACTCGACAAGAATTTTCCGGGCTTCGTTCATGCTGTCGAACTGGGTGAACGAACGGTCCTTCAAATCGAGGAGGCGCACATAAATATTGCCACGGCTGACTTCTCCCTGGGCCTTGCCCTCACGAGCGCCACCACCCCCCACCTGCATCACGGTGTAGAGCACGCCGGGCAGTTTGCGCAGCCGTCGCTCAAAATCAATCAGCTCCCGGTCGGCACGCTCCAGGGACCAGCCCTCTGGCAGAATGATGACCACCTCGAATTCACTTTGGTCATCGCGGGGGACAAACTCCTTGCCCACCATGCCCACCAGCACCGGGGTGCTGGCCACCAAACCTAGCGACACCACCACAATGGCCCAGCGGTGCCGCATCGACCAGCCCAGACTGGACATGTAAAACCACTCCACCAGGCGCCAGACCAGCCCTGCCTTGCTACTGGCGCCATGGGCATCGGCTCGCAGAAACCGCGAACAGAGCATGGGTGTGAGGGTGAACGAGACCACCATGCTCATGAAGATGGCGAAACCGATCACCGACCCAAAGCTTGAGAAAAACCGGCCCACCCGGCCATTCATGAAAGCGATTGGCAAAAAAATCACCAACAGCGACAGCGTGGTGGCCACCACCGCCAAGGCAATCTCCCGGGTAGCCTCGCTGGAGGCGCGCATGGGATTGGAGCCGTTCTCCTCCATGTGCCGGAAAATGTTTTCATGCACCACCACCGCATCATCGATAACAATGCCGACGGCCAAAATCAGCCCCAGCATGGTGATATTGTTCAGAGTGAAGCCCATCCAGTCCATGAACCAGAAGGTGGCGATGATGGAGAAAGGTATGGCCGAGGTGGCGATAAGTGTGGTGCGCCAGTCGCGGATAAAAAGCAGCACTGTCAGACTCACCAGCACCGCCGCCAGCACCACATGGAGCCGCAATTCTTCATAACTATTGCGAATGAAACGCGACTGGTCGCGTACCACCTCGAGATTGATATCCGGCGGCAAGAGCGGCTTGATGACCTCAAGCCGGGCCAGCACCATATCCACCACCTTGACAATGTTCGCGCCCGATTGACGCTGCACCACCACATTCACTGTATTGTCACCCGGCGCATCGGGGTCGGATTTCCCGGCTGTCCATAGGCGGGTGAGACTACGCGACTCCTCGATG